>NZ_JBSGCA010000016.1:0-151266 GCF_053601535.1 Nocardia sp. NPDC004718 | reverse complement strand
AGGACGTGGCGGTCCACGCAGTTGTAGGCGACGTTGAGCTTGCCGCCGACGAACCATTTCGCCACCGGAGCCTCGCTCCAGTCCAGCACCTGGGTCCACGGCTGCTCCCAGTGCAGCCTGCGAGCCTGTTCAGCCCAGAACTCCAGCCGATCGGACCGCGCCCGGTCGTACAGCGCCTCGCTCGCGTTCGCCTCGGCGGCGAAGTCCGCGGCGGGCGGGTAGGCGGTGGTGTCGCGGTCATCGGTGGTTGCGCTGGTCACGCGAGATCTCCTAACGAAAGAACAGAGGGGACGAGGAATGCCGGGCAGTGCTCAGTGCACCACCGCCTTCTCGGCGCCGACGCCGGTGAGCGAGCGGACTTCCATCTCCGCGGCCTTGGCCGGGTCCTCGGTCTTGCCTCCCACGAAGGTGCCGATGATGCCGAGCAGGAACGCCAACGGGATGGAAACGATGCCCGGGTTGGACAGCGGGAACCAGTCGAAGTCCGAACCGGGCAGCATCGCGGTCTTGCTGCCCGATACCGCGGGGGAGAACACGATCAGCACGATCGTCGAGATCAGACCGCCGTACATGCTCCACAGCGCGCCGGTGGTGTTGAACCGCCGCCAGAACAGCGAGTACAGGATGGTCGGCAGGTTCGCCGACGCCGCGACCGCGAACGCCAGCGCCACCAGGAAGGCGACGTTCTGGCCGTTGGCCAGGATGCCCAGCGCGATGGCCAATATGCCGATCACCACCGCCGTGACTCGGGAGACCCGGACCTGTTCGCGCTCACCGGCTTTCCCGCGCTTGAGCACATTCGCGTAGATGTCATGGGCGAACGACGCCGACGCCGTGATGGTCAGGCCCGCCACCACCGCGAGGATGGTGGCGAAGGCGACCGCGGAGATCACCCCGAGCAGCACAACGCCGCCGAGTTCGAAGGCCAGCAGCGGCGCGGCCGAGTTCTGTCCGCCCGCGGCCGCGAGAATACGATCCGGCCCGACGATCGCCGCCGCGCCGTAGCCCAGGACCAGGGTGAACAGGTAGAACGCGCCGATCAGACCGATCGCCCAGACCACCGAGCGCCGCGCCTCTTTGGCGGTGGGCACGGTGTAGAAGCGCATCAGCACGTGCGGCAGGCCCGCGGTGCCGAGCACCAACGCCAGGCCGAGCGAGAGGAAGTTGAGCTTCGAGGTCTCGCTGCCGCCGTACTGCGCGCCGGGTGCGAGCACGTCGCGCGCGGCGACGGCCTTGTTCGCCGAACCCGAGACCGCTTCCTGCGCGGAGCCGAGGATCTCGGAGAAGTCGAAACCGAACTTGGCGAACACCATGACGGTCATCAGCGCCGCGCCCACGATCAGCAGCACGGCCTTGATGATCTGCACCCATGTGGTGCCCTTCATGCCGCCGACCAGGACGTACACGATCATCAGCACGCCGACGACGGCGATCACGATGGACTGCCCGGTCTTGTCGGTGACATCCAGCAGCAGCGCGACCAGCCCGCCCGCGCCCGCCATCTGCGCGAGCAGGTAGAACAGCGACACCGTCAGCGTGGACAGTGCCGCGGCGGTGCGCACCGGGCCTTCCTTCAGCCGGAAGCTCAGCACATCGGCCATGGTGAATTTGCCGGTGTTGCGGAGCATCTCGGCGACCAGCAGCAACGCGACCAGCCAGGCGACCAGGAATCCGATCGAGTAGAGGAATCCGTCGTAGCCGTAGACCGCGATGGCGCCCGCGATACCGAGGAAGCTGGCGGCCGAGAGGTAGTCGCCCGCGATGGCGACGCCGTTCTGCGGACCGGAGAAGCCGCGCCCGCCGGTGAAGTAGTCGGCGGCCGTGGCGTTGTTCCGGCTGGCGCGGATCACCACGATCATCGTGATCGCGACGAAGACGCCGAAGATGGCGATATTGGCGACCGGGTTGCCGACCGTCGCCGCCGCGGCGTAGGTGTGCACGGTGTTCATGCCCGGTCTCCCTCGAGGTAGCCGCGGATTTTCGCTGCGCGCGGATCCAGTTCTCGGTTGGCGAACCGGACGTACAGCGCGGTGATGGCGAAGGTGGAGACGAATTGGCCGAGGCCGAGCAGCAAACCGGCGTTGATCTCGCCGAAGACGGGGCGGCTCATGAAGTCGTGCGCGTAGGCGCCGAGCAGGACATAACCGAGGTACCAGAGCAGGAACAGGGCGGTCATCGGAAATACGAAGCGGCGCAATCGCGTTCGCAGTTCCTGGAATTGGGGGCTCGCCTGGACTTCGGCGAATTCTGCTGCGCTCGGCGCTCGCCGCCCGGCGGTGTCGTCGAGTTCGGTACTGGTCATGCTGGTCCTACCCAAGTGATGTGGCTTACTTCTCGAGGACGGTAAGCCAGGGATAGGGACCACCAGTAGGCTGTGGTGTGGGTCACTCCGTGAAGGTGTCCGAATCTGCGGTGAGCGGTCGGTACGGCGCGACGAACGGTCGGCGCGTCACCGCTCAGTCCGAACGCAGGCTGCGCTCGCGGTCCGCGCCCATGCCCAAGCGCTCCGGCGCGTGCATCCGGACGAAGATCCGGCTCACCGTCCTCGCGCCGAGCCCACGGGTGAACGAACTCACCAGCACCATGGTGGCGAACGCCAGCGGCACGCTGATCGCCGCGGGATAGCTCAGCAACGCGGCGGGCCAGCCGCCCGCCATGTCGTCGGAGAAGCCGCCGGTGACCGAGACGGCGGTCGCGGCGCCCGCCGCGAGCCCGCCCGCGACCAGACCGGCCGCCGCGCCCGTCGCGGTCAGCCCGCGCCACCAGATGCCCAGGACCAGCAGCGGGCACAGCGTGGAGGCGGCCACGGCGAAGGCCAGGCCGACGGTGCGGGACAGATCCAGCGACACCACCGTCAGCGACAGCGCCAGCGGTACCGAGCCCGCGACCAGTGCGGCCGTGCGGAAGTCCCGGATGCGCCCACGCAGCATGTCAGTGCTGAGCACGCCCGCGACGCTCACCAGCAGCCCCGACGAGGTGGACAGGAACGCGGCGATCGCGCCCGCCGCGGCCAGCGCCGCGAGCAGCTGACCAGGCAGCCCCGCGACCACCGACCCGGGCAGCAGTACCACCGCGGCATCGGAGGTTCCGGTGATCAGCAGTTGCGGCACGTACAGCCGGGCGAAAACGCCCAGCAGGACGGGGAACAGATAGAAGAGGCCGACCAGGCCGATCACCGCGAGCGCGGTCGTGCGCGCGGCCCGCCCGTCGGGGTTGGTGTAGAAGCGCACCAGCACGTGCGGAAGGCCCATGGTGCCGAGGAAGGTCGCCAGGATCAACGAATAGACCTGGTAGCTGGGATGCGGCCCGCCGAGCCCGCCGCCCGGCGTCAGCCAGCCCGCGCCGTCGGCGGGGGCGCCGGCCACCACCGGCACCGCCGCTCCGGCCTCGAGCACCAATCGCGTTCCCGCCGCCAGTTCGTGCGTGCCGGGCGTCAGCGGCACCGTGCCGTCGACGGCGTGCTCGTCGATGGTTCCCGTGATCGAAACCTGTTGCGGCGCGCCGACCCGCACCACCACGTCGGTGGTCACGTCGACGGTCGTGCGTTCGGACACCACCGGCGGTGCGGGCGCGCCGAGCTCCCGCTGGTCGGCGAGGAAGTGCCCGAGCAGCACCAGCGCGGGCAGTGCCACCGCGGTCAGCTTCAACCAGTACTGGAACGCCTGGACCAAGGTGATCGAGCGCATCCCGCCACCCACCACATTGGCGATCACGATCGCGCCCACCGCCACCGCGCCCACCCAGTCCGGCACCCCGAGCAAGATGTGCAGCGTCAGGCCCGCCCCTTGGAACTGCGGGATGAGATACACCGCGCAGATGAGCACGACGACGGTGGCGGCGAGTCTGCGTAAACGCACCGAGCCCAAACGGAATTCGGCGAAGTCGGGCACCGTGTACGCGCCGGAGCGGCGCAGCGGGGCGGCGACGAACAGCAGCAGCGCCAGGTATCCGGCGGTGAAGCCGACCGGGTACCACAGCGCGTCCGCGCCGTATTTCGCGATCAACCCGGCGACCCCGAGAAACGAGGCGGCCGACAGGTATTCGCCGGAGATCGCGGCCGCGTTCCAGCGCGGCCCCACGCTGCGCGAGGCGACGAGGAAATCGGAGGTGGTGCGCGCGAGCCGCACGCCGTACGCGCCGATCGCGACGGTCGCGAGGGCCGCGAGGATCAGCGCCGCGACCGTCAGCGCGGGCGCCGTGCCAGAAGTCATGAGATACCTCCGCGTGGGTCGGCGCGGTATCCGGTCGCCGCGACACCTCGGCCGCGTGAGCGGAGCGGTTCAGTGCGCCCCGAGGCCCGGGTTGCGGGCGTGGTCGACGCACCAGAGGAGTACCTCCGGGTGGGTCGGCCGGATTCGCGCGATACCCGGTCTTCGCGACCCCTTGGCCGGCGGGCGAGCGAAACGGTCACCTGCGCGCCGAGTCTCGTGTCACCGGCGTGCGGGAAGCGCCCACACTCGAAGAAGATCGCCGCGGCCGCCGGATGCACCATCGACAGCCGGGCACCCGCGACGGATGCGCCGCTCGGAGGACACCCATGATCACGCGCCGCGTCCACACGGGCCGAGCTGGTCCCATGGTGGCGCACGGGTCGATCCCGCCGTATCCCGATCTCGAACGCGGCGCGCGTTTTCTCGGACCGGGTGCACCGATACGCCGAGCGCCGAACGAAGCCCGTCGGGCCGGAGCGCATCGATACCGTGGTCCGCGCCGCGGCAGGCATTCGGGCCGGTCGCACCGTCAGTCCTCGGCCAATTCGAGGAAATCCTGTTCGTTGCGTTCGGCCAGGCGCACATAGGTCCGGCCGATCAGGAACAGCAGCGGGTACACGGCGCCGCCGAGCAGCAGCCAGGGCAGCCGGATGCCGAGCACCGTGATCGATCCGATCGAACCGGTGCGGAAAAGCACGGGCAGCGCGCACAGCAGCGCGATCGTCACCAGGCCCACGCGCAGCGCGAGCCCGAGTTGCGCGCGGATGAGGCCGCCGATGAGCGCCTCGCCGAACTCGGTCTGCTCGGCGACCTCCACCCTCGTGCGGACCCGGCGCGCGCCGCGTCGCTCGGACAACACCACGCGCTCGCGCACCGGACGCTGCGGTGCGGTCACTGATTGCCCCAGTGTTGCCGGGGTCGGACGAGTCGCTGTTTCAGCTCGCGCACCTGTCGTCGGCTCACCGGCAGTTCGACCGCTTGCGCCTCGCCCTCGGCCCGCAGGCACACCACCGTGCCGGAACCTGTCGTGCGCAGCCCGGTGACCAGCCGCAACGCCACCAGATACGAGCGGTGCACCCGCAGGAATCCCGCGTCGTGCCAGCGTGTTTCCAACGCCGACAACGGGATCCGCACCAGATGCGATCCAGCGCTCGTGTGCAGCCGCGCGTAGTCCCCGTCGGCTTCCACCCAACTCACGCTCGACCTCGGTACCAGCGTGGTCACTCCGCCCAGTTCCACCGGGATGACTTCGCTCGGATCGGCGCGCTCGTCGGCGGCGGGCCGGTGCGGCGCGCTGCGGGCCGCCGCGATCCGCCGCACCGCCTCGGCGAGGCGCGCTTCGCGCAGCGGCTTGAGCAGGTAGTCGACCGCACCCAGGTCGAATGCGGCGATCGCCCGGTCGTCGTGGGCGGTCACGAAGACCACGGCGGGCGGAGTGGCGAACTCCGACAGAATGCCCGCCAACTCCATCCCGTCCAGGCCGGGCATGTTGATGTCCAGGAAGACCGCGTCCACCGGGTGCGCGCGCAGCACCCGCAACGCACTGGTGGCGTCGCCTACAGCGTGGATATCCCCGATCTCGGCCCGCGCGCGCAGCAGATACACCAGCTCGTCCAGAGCGGGTTTCTCGTCGTCCACGGCGAGCACGCGCAGCGCGCCCGCCGACTTGCCGGTAACGCGGGTCACAGTCGCTCCATCGTAAGGGGCCCGTTCCGGGCGGCCGACCGGGTGTCGACGTGAGGCGGCCTGCTCACGAGCGTCGCATGCGTCGGTCTCACGACCGGATGCCTTGTGGGCATGAGTCCGTGCTCCCCGACGTGGCCAGGGTTGGTCTGGCGCCCGCGTCCGGGTGTTGCGTGTGCCGGTCCGATGCTCGGGTATGCGTGCGTGCACAGGCCGCGTTCCCCGGCGTCGCGCCGGTCTCACGGCCGGATGCCCGCCCGGAATTTCGGGACGCGCAAGCTGACCTTTGTGCCCGCGCCAGGTGCGGTTTCGACCACGAGGCCGTAGTCGTCGCCGAAGGCCGCGCGCAATCGGTCGTCGACGTTGGCCAGGCCGACGTGCGCGGCCTCTCCGGAGCCCGCGGGGCCGGTCCCGGTGTCGACGGCGTCCAGCGCGCCGGAGCGTAAGAGGTCCGGGTCCATGCCGACGCCGTCGTCCTCGACGCTGATCACACAGTCGGTGCCCGCGTCGGTGGCGACGATGCTGACGGTGCCGCCGTGGGCGGCGCCCGCCAGTCCGTGCCGCACCGCGTTCTCCACCAGCGGCTGGAGCGCGAGGAAGGGGAGGACCACGCCGAGCACCTCGGGCGCGATCCGCAGCCGGACCTGGAGGGCGTCGCCGAAGCGGGCGCGTTCCAACGCGAGGTAGCGCTCGATGTTGCGCAGCTCGTCCGACAGCACCGTGAACTCGCCCGCGGCGCGGAAGGAGTAGCGGGTGAAGTCGGCGAACTCGAGGATCAGCTCGCGGGCCCGCGCCGGATCGGTGCGGACGAACGAGGCGATGGTGTTCAGCGCGTTGTAGATGAAGTGCGGGCTGATCTGCGCCCGCAGCGCGCGCACC
Source organism: Nocardia sp. NPDC004718 (assembly GCF_053601535.1). NCBI lineage: Bacteria > Bacillati > Actinomycetota > Actinomycetes > Mycobacteriales > Nocardiaceae > Nocardia > Nocardia sp. NPDC004718. The sequence continues at coordinate 144,493 of NZ_JBSGCA010000016.1, read as the reverse complement.
TCGGCCCGGTCCAGCCGGGCCCGCGACGCGTCCAGTTCGGCCAATTCGAGCTGCCCGCAGGCGTACCGCGCCACTTCGGCGACCGCACCCAGCCGCCCCGGCCCCGGTAGCCCGGTGTTCACGACGCCCAGCACACCGGCCACGCCGTTGGATTCGATCAGCAACGGTTGCGCGATCAGCGTGCGCCCGGCGTGTTCGCCGCGGCCGGGTCCGGCGACGAGTACCGGACGTTGGCCCGCGACGGCGCGTTCGGCGGCTTCGCCGAAGTACTCGGCCAGTTCGGCGTGCGGCCCGTCCCAGGCGAGCACCGTGCCGTCGGCATCGGCCAGCGCGAGCGCCTCGGCGCCGGTGAGCGCGCGCAGATGGGGCGCGGCTTCCCGCGCGGACTCCTCGGTCAGCCCGCGCCGCAGCGGAACCGCCGCCAGCGACGCGGTGTGCAGCGCCGAATGCACCGCCCGCTCGGCGGGGGTGGTCACCACTCGGCGGGTGCGCGACCAGATCAGCAACGCACCGGCCAGCAACGCGGCCACGGCCACGACGGCCAGCGCGGTGGTCATGGCGGGCAGCGGCGCGAGGACTTCATGGGCCGATTATCGCGGTGCTCCGATCGCGTGCGGCAGGTGGCGGCCATGTGGTGCGGACGCGGGTGCGCGTCCGATCCGGACAGCGCCTGCGCGAACGGGCCGAATCCGGCAACGGGGGGGCGCCGCGGGCGCAGTGCGGCTTGCCGGGAGTTTCGTTCCGGATCGTGTGCGGCATGGTGGCGGCCGTGGGCGGTACGAGAGCGACACTCGCGGAAATCGGCCGCTCAGTCGGCGAGTCGCCAGGACGCGCCGGTGATCTTCCCCACCGACACGCCGGGTGCCCCAGGAGCGCCCGCGAGCCGTTCCGAACCAGTCGGTGCGCCCGCCTAGAATCGGTCCAGCCAACCCCCGTCGAGACCTTGGGAGGAAGGACCGTCTTGGCCGCCTCGTCCGGATCGTTCGTCCATCTGCACAACCACACCGAGTACTCCATGCTCGACGGGGCGGCGAAGATCTCGCCACTGTTCACGGAGGCGAAACGGCTGGGGATGAACGCGGTCGGGATGACCGACCACGGCAACATGTACGGCGCCTCGGAGTTCTACAACTCGGCCAAGAAGCACGACATCAAGCCGATCATCGGCATCGAGGCCTACATCGCGCCCGCCTCGCGGTTCGACACCAAGCGCGTGCAGTGGGGCGATCCGAGCCAGAAGGGCGACGACGTCTCCGGCTCCGGCGCCTACACGCACATGACCATGGTCGCCGAGAACGCGACCGGCCTGCGCAACCTGTTCAAGCTCTCCTCGCTGGCCTCCATCGAGGGGCAGCTCGGCAAGTGGGCGCGCATGGACGCGGAGATCATCGCCCAGTACGCCGAGGGCATCATCGCCACGACCGGCTGCCCCTCCGGCGAGGTGCAGACCCGCCTGCGTCTCGGCCACGACCGTGAGGCGCTGGAGGCCGCCGCGAAGTGGCAGGAGATCTTCGGCAAGGACAATTTCTTCCTCGAGGTCATGGACCACGGCCTGTCCATCGAGCGCCGGGTGCGCGAGGGGTTGCTGAATGTCGGCAAGCAGCTGGGCATTCCGCCACTGGCCACGAACGACTGCCACTACGTCACCAAGGACCAGTCGAGCAACCACGAGGCGCTGCTGTGTGTGCAGACCGGCAAGACGCTGTCGGACCCCACCCGGTTCAAATTCGACGGTGACGGCTACTACCTGAAATCCGCCGAGGAGATGCGGGCGCTCTGGGAAGCCGAGGTGCCCGGCGCGTGCGACAACACGGTGCTGATCGGCGAGCGAGTCCAGTCCTACGACGACGTATGGGCCTTCAAGGACCGCATGCCGGTCTTCCCGGTGCCCGAGGGCGAGGACCAGGATTCCTGGCTGCGCAAAGAGGTCGACCGAGGCCTGGCGCGCCGGTTCCCCGGCGGTGTGCCCGAGGAGTACTACACCCGCGCCTACTTCGAACTCGACGTCATCAAGCAGAAGGGCTTCCCCGCCTACTTCCTCGTCGTCGGCGACCTCGTCAAGCACGCGCGGGAGGTCGGCATCCGGGTCGGTCCCGGCCGTGGTTCGGCGGCCGGTTCGCTGGTGGCCTACGCGCTCGGCATCACCAATATCGACCCGCTGCCGCACGGCCTGCTGTTCGAGCGGTTCCTCAACCCGGAGCGCCCGTCCGCGCCCGATATCGATATCGACTTCGACGATCGCCGCCGTGGTGAGATGGTCCGCTACGCCACCGAGAAGTGGGGCACCGACCGGGTCGCCCAGGTGATCACCTTCGGCACCATCAAGACCAAGGCCGCGATCAAGGACTCGGCGCGCGTCCAGTTCGGCCAGCCCGGTTTCGCCATCGCCGACCAGATCTCCAAGGCGCTGCCGCCGCCGATCATGGCCAAGGACATCCCGTTGTCGGGCATCATGGATCCCGATCACGAGCGGTACAAAGAGGCAGCCGAGGTCCGCGAGCTCATCGGCAGCAACCCGGATGTGGCCAAGATCTACGAGACCGCGCGCGGTCTGGAGGGCCTGATCCGCAACGCCGGTGTGCACGCCTGCGCGGTGATCATGTCCTCCGAGCCGTTGATGGACGCGATCCCGGTGTGGAAGCGGCCCCAGGACGGGGCGATCATCACCGGCTGGGACTACCCGTCCTGCGAGGCCATCGGCCTGCTGAAGATGGACTTCCTCGGCCTGCGCAACCTCACCGTCATCGGTGACGCGCTGGACAACATCAAGGCCAACCGCGGCATCGACCTGGACATGGACAACCTGCCGCTGGACGATCCCGCGACCTACGAATTGCTCTCGCGCGGTGACACGCTCGGCGTCTTCCAGCTCGACGGCGGCCCCATGCGCGACCTGCTGCGCCGCATGCAGCCCACCGGCTTCAACGACATCGTCGCCGTGCTCGCGCTGTACCGGCCCGGCCCGATGGGCATGAACGCGCACAACGACTACGCCGACCGCAAGAACGGGCGGCAGCCGATCAAGCCGATCCATCCCGAGCTGGAGGAGCCGCTCAAGGACATCCTCGCCGAGACCTACGGCCTGATCGTCTACCAAGAGCAGATCATGTTCATCGCGCAGAAGGTCGCCTCCTACTCGATGGGCAAGGCCGACGCGCTGCGCAAGGCCATGGGTAAGAAGAAGCTCGAGGTGCTCGAGGCCGAATACAAGGGCTTCCACGAGGGCATGACCGCGAACGGCTTCTCCGAGGCCGCGGTGAAGGCGCTGTGGGACACCATCCTTCCGTTCGCAGGCTACGCGTTCAACAAGTCGCACGCCGCGGGCTACGGCCTCGTCTCGTTCTGGACCGCCTACCTCAAGGCCAACTATCCGGCCGAGTACATGGCGGGCCTGCTCACCTCCGTCGGTGACGACAAGGACAAGGCCGCGGTCTACCTGTCCGACTGCCGCCGTCTCGGCATCACCGTGCTTCCGCCGGACGTCAACGAGTCCGAGCAGAACTTCGCCTCGGTCGGCAAGGACATCCGCTTCGGTCTCGGCGCGGTGCGCAACGTCGGCGCGAACGTCGTCGCCTCGATCATCCAGGCGCGCAAGGAGAAGTCGAAGTTCACCGACTTCTCCGACTACCTGAACAAGATCGACGCGATCGCCGCGAGCAAGAAGGTCACCGAATCGCTGATCAAGGCGGGCGGTTTCGACTCCCTCGGGCATCCGCGCAAGGGTCTGATGCTGATCCACTCGGATGCCATCGATGCCGTCATGGCCACCAAGAAGGCCGAGGCGATGGGTCAATTCGACCTGTTCGGCGGCTTGGACGCGGACGAGTCGGTGACCTCGGTGTTCAACGTGAAGGTGCCCGAGGACGAGTGGGAGTCCAAGCACCGGCTCGCGCTGGAGCGGGAGATGCTCGGGCTGTACGTATCCGGGCATCCGCTCAACGGCGTCGAGCACGTGCTCGCCGCGCAGGCCGACACGCAGATTCCCGCCATCCTGGAAGGCGACATCAAGGACGGCACCCAGGTGACCGTCGGCGGCATCCTGGCGTCGGTGAACCGGCGCATCAACAAGAACGGTCTGGCCTGGGCTTCGGCGCAGCTGGAAGACCTCACCGGTGGCATCGAGGTGCTGTTCTTCCCGCAGTCGTACTCGGTGTACGGGATGGACGTCGTCGAAGACGCCGTGGTGCTGGTCAAGGCGCGTGTCTCGGTCCGCGACGACCGAATCTCGTTGATCGCCAACGATCTCGCCGTGCCGGACCTCTCCGCCGTCGGCGTGGCCAAGCCGCTCGCGGTCACCGTCACCACCCGCATGTGCACACCGGACAAGATCGGCGAACTCAAGCGCGTCTTGTCCAGGCACCCCGGCACGTCGGATGTCCATATCCGGCACGTCGGCGCCCGGGACAAGACCACGCTGCTGAAACTCGACGAACGGCTGCGCGTCTCGCCGTCGTCAGCGCTGATGGGCGATCTGAAGGCGTTGCTCGGCCCCGGCTGCCTGGCCGGCTGATCGGCGAATTCCGCACAGTCTGGTTCGGGTCGGCGGTCGGGCTGTCCGGCGGTTGTGTGACCCGCGGCGATGCCGGCCCGGCCGCTTGCGCCGTCGTCGGGCGGCGTGGGGCCGGTGCGATCGACCCGACAGCCACGGTGTCGCCGCAATCCGGAAGCAACAGTGTCGGCGCATCCGCCGATGCGCCGACACCACGGACCCCGCCGGATCCAGCCCCGCCTCCATCAGCCGCCTAGATCGCCGATCGGCCGCGTGCCGGCCTCACGTGCGCTTCGCCGCGGCGCGGAGACGGAACGGCACCCGTCAGTGCGAATGGTCACCGCTCCCGCTCTGAGCGATCACCGTTGAGCGGCAAGGCAAGCTCGTCGAGCGGCGCGGGCCTCGGCGACGAACAGTTCTGGTTGTTCCCACGCGGCGAAATGACCACCGCGCGCGGGCTGTCCCCAGTGCACGATGTTGGTGAAGCGCTCGGCTGCCCAGCGCTGTGCCGGGCGGGGCACCTCGGCGGGGAACACGCTGCCGGCTGTCGGCACTGTGATCTGGTCGCCGACCGCGGTGGTGAACCATTCGGTGACTTCGGTGATGCTCTCCCAGTAGAGGCGAGTGGAGGAAGCGCCGGTCGCGGTCACCCAGTAGAGCATCACGTTGTCCAATACCCGGTCGCGGTCCAAGACGGTGTCGAGGTCATCTTCGTGGTCGCTCCAGGTCCAGACCTTTTCCATGATCCACGCGCACAGCGCGGCCGGTGAGTCCAGTAACCCATAACCCAGAGTTTGCGGGCGCGTGGCGTGGACCGCCGAGTAGGCGGATCCGGTGCGGGTGCGTTCCTCGAGATCGCTGAGGGCCCGCCGTTCGGCCTCGGTGAGGTGCGCTTCGGTGCGCTCGGGTGCGGCCAGCGGTGGGATGAGGTGCAATCCGAGCAACCTGTGCGGTTGCTGCAACGCGATGCTGGTGGAGATGCTGCTGCCCCAGTCGCTGCCTGCGGCTATGAATTTCTCGTAGCCGAGCCGGGTCGTCAACTCGGCCCAGGCGCGTGCGATGCGGTGGATGCCCCAGCCCGGCTCGGTGGGACGACCGCTGAAGCCGTATCCCGGCAGGGACGGCGCGACGACGTGGAACGCGTCGGCCGGATGGCCGCCGTACGCTGCCGGATCGGTGAGCGGGCCGAGGACTTGCTCGAACTCCAGGAACGAGCCGGGCCAGCCGTGAGTGAGGACGAGCGGGACGGCTTCCGGATACGGAGAACGGACGTGGAGCGCGTGTATCGGCACGCTGTCGATCTCGGTGACGATCTGCGGAATTCGGTTCAGCCGCGCTTCGGTGGCCGACCAGTCGTATTCGTCGGCCCAGTACCGGCACAGCTCTCGCAGATACGACAGCGGCACACCTTGGGACCAGTCCGCGACCGGCTCACGCTCCGGCCACCGGGTGCGACGGAGTCGTTCGCGTAGGTCACGCAGATCAGCCTCGGTAATATCGATCCGGTAGGGACGAACGCGGTCGGTCATGGTTGTTCTCTCTGCTCTGCCGGTGGAACGGTTTTCACCAGTTGGCGCGCCAGGCCCAGGTAACGGAGTTCGATCCCGACGCCTCCGGTGCGGGGAATCCGCATCCGAGCGGATCACCACATGAACCGGCGGCAATGGAACCGGCCCCCCGTCCATTGTCCAGCCCTCGGCAGTGCGGTCCGGCTCTACGCTCGGTCAGGCCCGCGTTCCACCCGTGCCGTCGGTGCGGTCCGACCACCGGAAGACCCGGAGCGGATGTGCGGCAACGGAATCGGAGCGCGAGCTGCCGCGTCTCCGATTCCGTCATGCGCGTGGATTCCTCCGGCGGGTGTGATGGCGCGATCGGGATCTCCGCACGAGACCACCGGCGGATTCGATACTCCGATCGTCGATGTCGCCGCCCGCGGGATGATGGGGCGCGACTGGTAAGTCATGTGCCCGGCGGCCGGAAAGGATCCGTCCGCCGGACACCCCCGGATGCGTTCAGCTCTCGACCGGAAGTCCGGCGTCGGTCCATCCTGGATGCCTTCACGGTACTTCCGGACGTTGGTGTAGCCGAGAGCCTCCAGCTTGGTGGCCACGTGCTGGCTGTTGGCGCAGGCGGCATTCGAGCAGTAGGTGACGATCGCGGCGTCCTTTGCCGGAAGTAGTTGCGGGGCTTTGGTTTCCACGTCGGCTTCGACCAGGTTGAGCGCGCCGGGAAGATGTCCTTCGGCGTAGTACTCGGCGCCGAGCGCGTCGATGACGGTCACCGAACCCGCCTCGATCTGCTCGGCGAGTTCCTGGCGCGTGATCAGTTCGGTCATGGCAGTGCTCCTTCGGGCGGAAATTTATGTGCGTGCGCACGCTATTACATGTGTGCGTGTGCACGCAACTGGTTATGCTTCGGTTCGTGCCGAATTCCGCGAACCGTTCCCACCCGGCCGTCCGCGCGTGGTCCGCGCTGCTTCAGGTGCACGCCAAGCTGGTGCCGGAGCTGGACACGGAACTGCGTCGCGCCACCGCGCTGCCCTTGACCTGGTACGACGTACTTCTGGAACTCGACGGACCGCGACAGCTGCGGGTGAGCGATCTCGGCGAACGGGTGGTGCTGAGCCGGACGCGGGTGAGTCGCCTGGTCGGCGAGCTGGAGTCACATGGCTTGGTGCGCCGGGAGGCCAATCCGGATGACGGGCGTTCAGCGTTCGTGAGCATCACCGAGGCCGGTCGGCAGCGGCTGCGGGAGGCCGCTCCGCACTACCTGGCCGGGATCGAACGCCGGTTCAGCGGCCTCGGCCCGGACGAACTCGAAGCTCTGGCCGGGGCGCTACGCAAGGCGCTGGGCCCAGCCGACCTGCCCGATCCGAAGCGTTAGCGATCCGGTCGCCGCCGTCTCGCGCTGACGCTGCGCGCGGTCCTGCTCCTGTGCTGCCACCCGGCGCTGACGCCCGATCGACTGACCGGCGCTCGAAGCCCTTGATCGATCCCTGGCCGTCGCCATCGTGCCCCGCGCAAGCCCGCCCAGGACATCTCCGAGGCAGGCAGCTCGAATGCCACAGGCAGCCTCGGCGCTGGAAGACCGCACCGGCAAGGTTCTGCGCTCACCGGCCGCTGCGTCGATGGCGACTTCGAGGCCCTGCTCAGCCCGGGCGATGTGGCGGGGGCATGCGCGGTCAGGAATCGAGCCACTGCTCGATCTGTCGAGACTTGCGGCGGATATGACCACGTCACCGTCTCCGCCGTCCAGCAACTTCCACTCGTGTGATGACACCGGACCGCGCAGGCAGGCAATCGCCCGCTCGCGTGGCACGGGTGGTGAGGTCGCGGAACCGTTCGGGTCCGGGTCGGGTGTGGCCGTTTCGGTCAGGAATCGAGCCACTGCTCGATGTGCTCCGCGTTCGCGGTGGAGATGACGACGTCACCGTTCTCCGCGTCCAGCAGCTTCCAATCGTGCGGTGGCACTGGATCGCGCATCAAGCAGTAGCCCGCTCGCGTGGCACGGGTGATGAGGTCGCGGAGACGTTCGGAGTTCGGGTCCGGTGCGATCGCTTCGGTTCGATTCATGAGGGGTTGCTCCATGGGCGATGTTGTCGTGTGGAATCCGGCGTGATGCGCCCGGCGGCGACCAGTGCGGCGAACGCGGCGCGCTTGCGGGCGCAGTCGTGATCGCGGTGCAACTGCATGGCGCGGTGTGCTGTGGTGATGGTCAGCGGCTGGGTGGGTGTAGTACATGTCCACGCTTCCGGCCACGGGATCGGGCGTGGGTGGCCCCGCGTAGGGATGGGCTTGCGTTCGGCCGAGACACGGTGCTGCTGGTCGGTCGGCCACAAGCACCCGACGCCGAGCAGCGCCGCGCCGCATCCGGCGAAGACCGCCGCGATACTCGACATCGCGGCCCATATCCCCACGCCCGCTCACCGCTGGCAGCCGTCGCCGGCACGCAGGTCCTCGGCGAGTTTGTTCAGTCCATCGAGAACCCGCTGGAATGTCCGAAGTTCCGGCCCGCCGTCACCGAACGGCGCGTGGTCGGCGGGCTCGGCCGGGAAGGCGACACCGCGCCGATATGCGCGTTCGCGCGGGCTCAGCTCCTGCGGAACGATGCGGCCGTGCCGCACCAACGTGTAGTAGGCGACCCACTTCCACGCGCACCGATCGACCCGGCACGCACGGTGACGCCGCATAAGCCGGTGCGCCAACTCGACATCGGCCGAGCCGCAAATACTCGGCGGCGCAACGACCAAGCCGCTTCCCCTCATTTCACGCAAACCTTTAGTCTCCTTCCTGACTGCTGTCGCGAGTGGCACATGGCTGCGGCATTTCGCGAGTAGACCTCTACACCGTGTGCCGTTGATCTTGAAGTGGTCGAGTGTTTCGGCCGCGCTGGGTGATTTCGTAGCGATTGTTTCGGGGGCCGGCCACGATGAGTTCGTGACGGACCAGACTCGCCAGAGCTCGGCGGGTCTTCCATTCGGTGAGGCCGGCCGACATCTTGATCTGATGTGCGGTGAGCATCCCTCCGTGGCTCAGCACACGCAGGATTCGGACATGTGCGATGGAGAGGCTTCCATGTTGCTGGGCCATGCGGCTATGTTGCTGCACGCGAACAGCATTCGAGTGGCTAAAGCGGACGGTCCGATGAAGTCGGCCATTCGCGCAGAGCCCGGACCGGTCCACGTGTAGTCCGATGTCCGAAACGGACCGGAACCTGGGCCGTTTCGGACCGAGCAGGAAAAGGGGAGCGATGGGGAAGGATGATCAGCCTGGTTCGACATTGCCGCGTCGGCAGCTCGGCCGGGCGCTGCGAGAGGCGCGCGAAGGTGCCGGGTTCACGCTCGAGCGGGCCGCCCAGCTCATGGAGATGGGCAAGGCCTCGGTCGGCAGAATCGAGAAGGGGCAGAACGACAAGGTCAAGCTGCGCGACGTGGAGGCGTTCGGCAAGTTGTACGGGCTCAGCTCGGAGCAGATCGAGGAGCTGAAAACTCTTGCGCAGCAAACCGCTACAAAGGGGTGGTGGTACGCATCGCATCACCTGATTGCGCCTGTATTCAAAACGTAGGCCCTTCAGCGCGCCGCGCTCGACGAGAAGACGTCGAGAGATCTGCTCAGGCAAGTGGCAAGGAGATACGAACAGTGACCATCGACCCAACTAACGCACGGTGGTTCAAGTCATCGCGTAGCACTTCGGCACACGAATGCGTCGAAGTCGCGTGGCTCGAGGCGAATCATGTCGGTGTTCGCGATTCGAAGAACCCGACTGGCCCGGCGCTGATCTTCGCGCCGGGCCAGTAAGATGTCTTTGTCTCTGGCGTCCGTGATGGGCAGTTCGACCGATCGGCTTGAACTGGATTCCGGCCTCGAACCGCAGCGGCCCCGCACCCGATCGACGGATCGTCGGGCCAGGGTCGCTGACTTCGGCATAGGAGCTCTCAGTTCGCCTCTGCCAGGGCCGCGGCAGGTGCGTCGACCGACGCGCGTGAAACCTCCTTGCGGTGCAAAGCGTGGCTGCATGCCACGACGGCGAGGGCGGCGAGGCCGAGAACCACGCCGAGCCAGGCGACCGCCGGATAGCCGAGGCCCGCGCTGATGGCCAGGCCGCCGAGCCAGGGGCCTGCGGTGATGCCGACGTTGAACGAGGAGATGTTGGTGGCTCCAGCCAGGGTGGGCGCGTCGCCCGCGAGGGTGAAGACGCGGCTGTTCAAGGTCGGGTTGATGCCGAAACCGAAGGCGCCCAACAGGAACGACAGCAGTACGACGGGGACGGTGTGCTCCATCGTGAGGGCGAGTAGCGCCGAGGTGAGCACGCCGCCGGTGATGCCGACATACAGGCTGGTCAGCGGGTGATTGTCGGCGGTGCGCCCACCGATGACGATGCCGAGGAACGCGCCGATTCCATAGATGCCGAGCACCGCCGGAATCCAGCCGTCCGCCATGCCGGCGGTCCGGGACAGTAGAGCGCCGAGGTAGGCGAAGGTGACCATGAGGGCGGCGCTGGCCAGCGCGGTGGTGGCGTAGGACAGCCGCAGCGCGGGACGCAGCATCGTGCGCAGTTCCGTGCTCAGGCTCAGCGGCGCGTCGGAATGTCCGCCGGGGATCTTCGCCAGCACGCCGATTCCGGCCGCCGCCGACAGTAGCGCGACCGCCCAGAACGCCGCCCGCCAGCCGAGCTGTTGTCCGATCACGGTGCCCGCCGGAAGCCCGATGATGATGGCCAAGGTGAGTCCGCCCGTGACGATGCTCATCGCCTTGCCGCGCGCCGTGGCCGGGACGAGACCGATCGCCGTCGTCGCGGCCACCGCCCAGAACCCGGCGTAGACGAACGCGCCGACCACCCGCGTCGCGAACAAGACCCAGTAGTCCGAGGTGAGCGCCCCGACGACATGAGTGCCGACGAACACGGCGAGGAAGGCCAGCAGCGCGGTGCGCCGAGACCAGCGCAGTGTCGCCACCGCCAGCACGGGCGCGCCCACCAGCATGCCCAGCGCGAACCCCGAAATGAGCAGGCCCGCGCGCGGCACGGAGACGCCCAGGTCCGTGGCCATCTCGGTGAGCAGGCCCGCGAGCATCAGCTCCGAGGTGCCCTGGGCGAAGATCGACAGACCCAGGACGTAGATCGCCACGGGCATCGGTACCTCCTTATTTTGTACTGATCTATCTAAAATATGGACGCGGCAAAGCTGCCGCGTCGAAAGGTCTCAGAGGGCGTCGAGTGCGGTGGTCGCGATGGCGGCCAGTGTCTCGCGATCCGCGCCGCCGCGTGCGGCCACCCGCATTCCTCCGATCGTGGCGATCACGAAGTGCGCCAAGGCGGTCGGTTGTTTGTCCGGCGCGATCTCACCGGCGCGCCTGGCTGTCTCGAACGCGTCCGTCAGCACGGCGAGTCGTCGCTGGTAGTCGGTGGCGAGAACAGCGGCCAGTTCGGGGTCGCCCGGGACCAGTTCGATCATCGAGTTGACCACGAGGCAGCCGAGCGGGTCCTCCTCCGGGGCATCGACGATCTGCCACAGCAGGGCGCGGATCTTGTCGCGCACCCCCGTCTCGCTGTCGAGCAGGTCGAACGTCGCGGCGTTCTTGGTCGCCATGTAGCGGCGCAGGGCGCGGCCGAACAGGTCTCGTTTGCTGGTGAAGGTGTTGTAGATGCTGCTGCGACCCAGGCCGGTCGCGGCACACAGGTCTTCGGTGGAGGTCGCCTCGTACCCGGCGCGCCAGAAGGCGTGCATCGCCGCGTCCACCGCGCGGTCTTCGTCGAAGGATCTGGGTCGTGGCATGGGTTCACGCTAGCACAGTTTTGAACAGATCGTTCCAATATCGTCGGCAGGGGCTCGTGATCTGCGAAAGGGCGGGTGTCCAAGCGGCTGTTAAGCGTCCTATAGGCGGGCTCGGGCACAGTTCTGCCCAAGTCCGCTCCAGGAAACGAGGATCACCATGCAAGCCATCCTGCGCACCCTGCGCCTGCTCGTACTCGGCGTCACGCTGTTCGTGCCCGCGTTCGCCGTCGCGACGGTCGGCGCGGGCGTCGCGAACGCGGGTGCGGTCGAGCGGATCGAGTTCGCGCCGGGAAGCGATCACGCGTCGGTCGGCGGAGCGGTCGTGCGCGGCGACGCCGACACCTACGTGCTCGAGGCGCGGGCGGGGCAGACCCTGAGCACCGAACTCACCTCGGTCGAGGGCAACGCGCGGTTCAGCACCACCGCCCCGGACGGGCGCGTGCTGTGCGTCGAGGAGACCGGGAGCCGGATCACGTTGCCGCAGAGCGGTTACTACACGATCTCGGTAGCGCCGAGCCGTGGCAACGCGACCTACACCTTGTCGGTGCGCATCGTCTGATCCCTTAGGGCGACACCGCGACACCGAGCGTCTGGGCGACCAGGAAGCGGGGAGCGTGCTCCCCGTAGAACGACTCGGCGTCGCGGATCTCGAAACCGGCGTCTGTCACCAGGCCGCGAATGTCGCGGTTGAGGTGGCAGCCGCCGAACAGTCGTTTCTGGACCGGGTTCAGCCGGTTCTGCCACGCCCGCACCTTCTCGTCGGGCGCAAGCCCATGCTCGACGAAATGCAAGGTCCCGCCGGGGACGAGCACCCGGCGCACCTCGGTGAGCGCGGCGGCGATGTCGGGGATGGTGCACATCGTCCAGGTCGACAGCGCGCAGTCGAAGGTGTCGTCCGGGAAGGGCAGCGCCTGCCCGTCCAGCCCGGCCCGCTCGACCGGCACGGCGGCGGCGGCGACGCGTTCGCTCGCCAGCCGCCAGCCGAGATCGGCGGGCTCGACCGCGCGCACCGACGCGACCCTCGCCGGGTAGAACGGGACGTTCAGTCCCGAACCGAAGCCGAGTTCCACGACCTGTCCGTGCAGTCCGGCACACACCCGCTCGCGCAGCGGAGTCAATTCCCGCAATCCGCAGGACCGGTTGACGATCCGCGGCAGCACATGCTCGGCATAGGCACCCACGCCTTCACTCTGACAGGCATCGCCCATTGCGACCAGGGCTGCACGGCCCCAGCCCGGCAGTTTTCCGCGCCTTGCGGTCCTCTGCTCGACCCGGCCCCAGTGGCTGCACGGGACCGAGGGATGCGGCTCCGGCCAGCCGGTCGGGGAGCCGGGACCGCACGCGCCGCCGCGCCTGAGGCCGGTGTCCGTATCGGGCGGACCGGGCGTGCCCGTGGGATGCTGGCGCGGTGACTGTGTTCGAGGTGTGGGCGCCGCGGCCGGAGTCGGTGCGACTGGATCTGGAGGGTGTCGTCCATTCGATGACGCGGTCGCCGGATGGGTGGTGGCGCGCCGACGTGCCCGCCCCGAACGGCGCCAGGTACGGCTTCCTGCTCGACGACGATCCGACCGTGCTGCCCGATCCCCGCTCGCCGCGCCAGCCGGACGGCGTGCACGCCCGCTCGGCGCTGCACACTCTCGATCCGGCGGGGTGGACCGATGCGGCGTGGACCGGTCGGCCGCAGGCCGGGGCGGTCTACTACGAACTGCACATCGGGACCTTCACCCCGGAAGGCACCTTCGACGCCGCGATCGAACGGCTCGACCACCTGGTCGGGCTGGGCGTGACCGTGGTCGAGGTAATGCCGGTGAACGCCTTCGACGGCCCGCACAACTGGGGCTACGACGGCGTGCTCTGGTACGCGGTGCAGGAGAGCTACGGCGGGCCCGACGGCCTGCAACGGTTCGTGAACGCCTGTCATGCCCGCGGGCTCGCGGTCTGCCTCGACGTCGTCTACAACCACCTCGGCCCGTCCGGGAACTACCTGCCGCGCTTCGCGCCCTACCTGACCGAGGGCCGCAACACCTGGGGGCAGAGCCTCAATCTCGACGGCCCGCAGTCCGATCACGTGCGCGGGTACGTCATCGACAACGCGGTGCGCTGGCTGCGCGATTTCCACATCGACGCGCTGCGCTTGGACGCGGTGCACGCCCTGGTCGACCGCACCGCCACCCACCTGCTGGCCGAACTCGCCGTCGCGACCGAGCGCCTGGCCACCCACGTGCGCAGGCCGCTGACGCTCATCGCGGAGAGCGATCTCAACGATCCTAAGCTGATCACCCCGCGGGCGGCGGGCGGCTACGGCCTGACCGCGCAGTGGAACGACGACCTGCACCACGCCGTGCACACCGCGGTCTCCGGTGAGCGGCAGGGCTATTACGCCGACTTCGGTTCCTTGCGCTGCCTGGCCCACACGCTGAAGCACGGCTTCTTCCATGCCGCAACGTATTCCAGTTTCCGTGGTCGCACGCACGGGCGGCCGATCGATCGCAGCCTGATCCCGGGCAGCGCGCTGCTGGCCTACACCTGCGATCACGACCAGATCGGCAACCGGGCGCTGGGCGAGCGCCCGAGCGCCTATCTCACCGACGGCCAGCTCGCGATCAAGGCCGCCCTGGTGCTGTGCGGACCGTTCACGCCGATGCTGTTCATGGGGGAGGAGTGGGGCGCCCGCACACCGTTCCAGTTCTTCACCTCGCACACCGACCCGGATGTCGCCGCCGCCACCGCATCCGGGCGCAAGAAGGAGTTCGCCCGGCACGGCTGGCCCGAGGGCGAGGTGCCCGACCCGCAGGATGTGAAAACGTTCCTGCGCTCCAAACTCGATTGGACGGAAGCCGACGAGCCGGGCCACGCCCGGCTGCTGTCGTGCTATCGCGCCCTGCTCGCCCTGCGCCGCGATCGTGCGGAGCTCAGCGATCCCTGGCTGACCCATGTTTCGGTGGACTACGACGAGTCCGCGCGGTGGATCGTCGTGCGCCGGGGCACGCTGGCCCTGGTGTGCAACCTCGGCGAGGACCAGGTCGCGGTGCCGATCGCGGGGCTTCCGCTGCTGTCCTGGGAATCCCCGACGATCGGCCGTTCCGCCACAACCGTTCCCGGCCACTCGTTCACCCTGCTGGAGACGGCGCCGCCCGGCCCGCGCTGAGCGCGTGGAACCCCAGCTCGCGGCGGCCTTTCGGGCACTCGCCCGGTAACGGGCGTACAACTGTCCGAGACAGGTACTTTGCCGGAATCGTCCCATGCCATTACCGTGGAGAGATGAGCAACGTCGCTTCCGGGGACTTTGCGGTTCTTCCCCCGGGGATGGGTGGCAGCGCTGCCGCCGAATTCGCACCGTTCGTGCGCGCTTTCGCACGGGCGTTCGGCAATCGCCGGGGCGCGGGGGCGGCGTTCACGCTGCACCGGCACGGAGAGCCGCTGGTGGACATCTGGGTCGGCTCCGGCGGTGACGTTCCGTGGACCAGGGACACCGGCACGATCATCTTCTCGGCCACCAAGGGGATCGCGGCCACCGTCGTGCACCGTCTCGCCGACCGCGGGTTGCTCGATTACTCCGCTCCGGTCGCTGAGTACTGGCCGGAGTTCGGCGTCAACGGCAAGCACAAGATCACCATTCGTCATCTGCTCACCCACCGGGCGGGACTGTCCGCGCTGGCCCCGATCGCCACCGGCGGCCTGGCCGACGTGCTGGACCACGAACTCATGGAACAGCGCCTGGCCGCGGCCAAGCCCGACCGTCTGCTCGGTGTGCCCACCTACCACGCGCTCACATTCGGCTGGCTGGTCGGCGGCTTGACGCGCGCGATCACCGGCACCGGCTTGGCCGAGCTGATCCGCACCGAGGTCGCCGAGCCGCTCGGCATCGAAGGTCTCCACCTGGGCAGGCCGCCCGCCGGTGCGCCGATCACCTACGCCCCGCTGGCGGGCACCCAGCTGAGTGCGCTCGGAAAGCCGCTCGGCGCCGCGGTTCTCGGCCGTAGCCACCGGATTCCCGGCGCGTTGGGGGCCGCCACCCGCTGCCTGTTCCTGCCCGGTCTGGAAGCCATCCTCGAGGGCGTCAGCCCGCCGATCCTGGACACCGAACTCGGTGCGGGCAACGGTGTGGCCACCGCGCCCGCACTCGCCACGATGTACGGCGCGCTCGCGGGCGACGGCACCGTGGCCGACCACAGGTACCTCGGCCGCCGCACCATGAAGGCGCTGCGCCGCGTCGAGACCTACCAGCCCGATCGCGCGCTGTTCTACCTGCCGATGATGTGGCGTCTGGGTTACCACTCGCTGCCGATGCCGGGCGCCCACGCCGGGTTCGGGCACATCGGCCTCGGCGGCTCGTTCGGCTGGGCCGAACCCCGGCTGGGCCTGTCGGTCGGCTTCGTGCACAACCGGCTCTCCGTCGCGCAGCTCAGCTACGACCAGTCGGCGGCGTTCTGGTTGCTGCCGCTCATGCTGAACTGCCTGCGTTCGTCCCGCCGCCGGATCCCGGCTGCGCAGACGCCCAAGGCCGCCTGACACGTCGGATCCGGTCTGCGTGGAGGCCCAAGGCTGCGGTCCAAGCGGTGTGACACGTCGGATACCGGTCGGTCAGACGCTGAGGCCGCCTGACCGCCGGAGTCGGGCTCAGGTCAGGTAGCGGTAGGCCGGTGAATCGGGCTCGAGGCGCTCGCACTGGATCGGGGAGTGATGCATCCGTTCCAGCAGCGGTGCAAGCCCGTCCGGCGCGCCCAGTTCGATGCCGACCAGCGCCGCGCCCGTCTCCCGGTTGTTGCGCTTGACATACTCGAACAGTGTGATGTCGTCTTCCGGGCCGAGCACCTCGTTGAGGAAGCGGCGCAGCGCGCCGGGTTCCTGCGGGAAGTCCACCAGGAAGTAGTGCTTGAGCCCCCTGTGCACGAGCGAGCGCTCGATGATCTCGCCGTAGCGGGACACGTCGTTGTTGCCGCCGGACACCAGGCACACCACCGTGGAGCCCGGCTCCACGGTGATCTCCGCCAGCGCCGTCGTGGTGAGCGCGCCCGCGGGCTCGGCGATGATGCCCTCGCTCTGGTACAGGTCGAGCATGGTCGTGCAGATCGCGCCTTCGTCGACCTGCATCATCTGGAAAGTGCCCGCGCCCCTGGGGGATTCGGTGGTGGTCAGCAGCGGCAGCGAGGCGTGCGAGACCACGCGGCCGCCGAATCCGGACACCGCCGCGTACGGCACGGCGCCCACCCGGCGCACCGCGGCGCCGTCCACGAACGGATCGATCTCCGGCAGCGTGACCGGACCGCCCGCCACCAGAGCCGCGGTCATCGAGGCCGCGCCGGCGGGCTCCACGCCGAGGATGGCGGTGCGCGGGGATCGGGCGCGCAGGTAGGTGCCGATGCCCGCCAGGCAGCCGCCGCCGCCCACCGGCACGATCACCAGGTCAGGGGTGGCGGGGAGCTGTTCCAGGATCTCCGCGGCGATGGTGCCCTGACCGGCCGCGGTGCGGGTGTCGTCGAACGGCGGCACCATGGTCGCGCCGGTGCGCTCCACGTCGGCGGCGGCGGCCGCTGCGGCGGCGTCGTAGGTCTCGCCGACCGCGATGAGCTCGACGAACTCCCCGCCGTGCACCCGGATGCGGTCACGCTTCTGCTTCGGCGTCGTGGTCGGCACGTAGATGCGGCCCTTGATCCCCATCGCCTGGCAGGCGAACGCGACGCCCTGCGCGTGGTTGCCCGCGCTGGCCGCGACCACGCCGGCGGCGCGTTCCCGCTCGGTCAGCTGGACGACGAGGTTGTAGGCGCCGCGCAGCTTGTAGGAGCGGACCGCGCTGAGGTCTTCGCGCTTCAGATAGACGTTCGCCCCGGTCAGCTTGGACAGCCGCTCGCTGCGCTGCAGCGGGGTCGGATCAATGACGTCGGCAATTCGCTTGGCGGCAGCATCGATCTCGTCCGCGGTGAGCGCGGGACGAGAAGCGGTCAGTGCGTCGAGGACATCAAGCGGATCGGACACCCCGAATATGCTGCCACCCGCCGCGCCGGCGAGCTGCGGCGGGTGGCGGTGACACGCTGACTACCTGCGGAGAAGCTACTGCGGGGTGAGGACGAAGACGGGGATCTGACGATCGGTCTTGGTCTGGTAGTTCGCGTAATCCGGCCACACCTGGACCGCCCGCTCCCACCACCGCGCCTTCTCGTCGCCGAAGACCTCGCGGGCGGTGTAGTCCTTGTTGACCGTACCGTCGCGCAGTTCGACGTGCGGTTCGGCCTTGATGTTGTGGTACCAGACGGGATGCTTCGGCGAGCCGCCCAGCGAGGCGACCACGGCGTACTCGCCGTCGTGTTCCACCCGCATCAGCGGGGTCTTGCGCAGCTTGCCGGTCTTGGCCCCTTTGGTGGTGAGCAGGATGATCGGCACACCTTGCAAGGTCGCGCCCTCGGTGCCGCCGGACTTCTCGTACTTCTCGGCCTGCTCGCGGGCCCAGTCGGACGTACTCGGTTCGTATTCACCTGTCAGTGGCATGTCAGCGGCAACACCGCGGCGACTACTTGTGTTCCCGGCGACAAAAAGTTCGCTGGCCCGAACTCATTGTTGCGACTACCCTGAGGAGATGGCGGTCGTTCACTCCTCGGCGCGCGGCACCACGATCGACATCGCGGGTAGCGCGTGGCCGGTATACAAGCTCGATGCACTGGTCGTCGGCTTGGTGAGCTGCCTCGTCCTGGCCATGATCACCGGATCGCTGCAACTCGCGGTACTCGTCGCAGCAGCGCTCGGCGCGGCGCGGTGGCTGATCGGCATGGCGGTCGCGGGTCTCGGCGAAGGGCCCGACGGCACGTCGTAGCGCGCCCCGCATTAACGCTTCCCTGTCCCACGCGATGAATTCGAGTAGTCGAATACGCGGGTTTCGGTGGGATGCCGGCGGGAGGATCAGCGCATGAAACGTCTGGTTGTGTGTTGCGACGGCACGTGGAAGGCCGAGTCGAGCGGCACGGTTTCGAACATAGTCAAGATCGCGCAGACGATCCGGTTCGATGCGCCCGGACCGGCGGGGGAGACGATCCAGCAGTGGGTCACCTATGTCTCCGGCCCGGGTGCCCGCGGATTCCTCAGCGATCGCCTGATGGGCGGTGCCTTCGGACTCGGACTCGAGGCGAACCTGTCGTCCGCCTACTGGCATCTGGCCCTGAACTGGGAGAAGGGCGACGAGATCTACATCTTCGGCTTCAGTCGCGGTGCCTTCACCGCCCGCAGCCTGGCCGGCCTGATCAACCGTATCGGGATCATGACCCCCGAAGCGATGATCGAAGGCAAGTACCCCGACGCCCTGAACATCTATCGGCAGCGACCGCCCGCGCCGACGCGGGACAACCCCGATCCGGCCGAGCCCGAGCAGTGGCAGGAATTCCGCCGGAAGTATTGCCACAGGGCGAAGATCGATTTCCTCGGCGTGTTCGACACCGTCGGCGCGCTCGGCGTCCCCGGCATCACCTCCCTGCGGCACCGCTTCCACGACGTCAAACTCTCCCGGCACGTGCACTGCGCCCGCCAGGCGCTGGCCATCGACGAGCGGCGGCGCAACTTCGAACCGGCCGTGTGGGAGGTGCCGGTCGAACCGACGGTGAAGTACCGGCGCGGCTTCGAGCGGGTCAAGCAGGTGTGGTTCCCCGGCGTGCACAGCGACATCGGTGGCGGCTACACCGAATGCGGCCTGTCCGACATCACGCTGCAGTGGATGGTCCGCGAGGCGGAGTCGGTCGGGCTGGCCTTCGACCGGGACCGGCTGGCGGCGCTGTCGAAGCGCTGCGACCACACCAACGGCGACCACATGCGGCTGCACGATTCCCTGAGCATCGGCTACCGCGTCCTGAACGTGGTGCGGACGCTGCGCAACCCGCGCAGTCGCCGGTTCCACTGGGATTCCTGGCGCCGGATGTCCATGCCCACCGATCAGGGCGTGCGGTTGTCCGCGAGCGCTCAGGACGCGCTGGACTACCATCCCGCGAATCTGCGGCGCTGGCGCGAAGAACTGGGCGGTGTGATCCCAGAGGCGGCTTTCGAGCAGATCCGCGGGGTGTTCTCCAAGAAACTCGAGCACGCGGGCGCGGTCGTGCCGTCAGCGCACCAGCAGCGCGACCGGCAGCCTGGCGAACATCTTCTCCAGCCTCGCCCGGCCTTGGAAGGTGTGGCCGGTCAGCCGGTCGGTCCAGCTGCCCGCGGGTAGGTCGATGAACGTGTCGTTCCAGCCGGTCTCGGCCAGGCTCACGCTGTGTCGGGTGGCGGCGACGATGACCTCGGGGGCCTCGCCCGCGCGGCCGCGGGCATAGGACACCACCTTGGACGCGTGGTCGCCGGTGGCGAACAGCGGCCGGTACGTGCCGCCGACGAAGCACTCGGGACGTTCGCGGCGCAACCACAGCGCGTAGGCGACGATCCACATCTTCGCCGCGCCGGTGGTGTCCAGCGCGGGCGTGCCGGTGAGCGATTGCAGCATGCCCGCACGGGCGGCGAAGTCCACCGGCCTGCGGTTGTCCGGGTCGACGAGGGAGTCCTCCCACAGCTCGCAACCCTGGTAGACGTCCGGGATGCCCGGCCCGCACAGCTGTAAGAGCTTCTGCGACAAGGCGTCCGACCAGGCGTGCGGGGCCAGTTCGTGCACCAGATCGCCGAGTTCGGAACCCACCGGGCCATCGATCACCGCGTCCAGCCACGCGTGCACCGCGGCCTCGAACTCGGCGTCCGGCTCCTCCCAGGAGGTCTTGCTGTTCGCCTCCCGCATCGCCTTCTCGGCGAACGCGTGCACACGCTCACGCAGGCCGGGCACCGATGCGGCCGGTCGCCCGTCCGCGGGCCACACCCCGAACATGTTCTGCAGCAGGAACAACGCCGTCGCACCGTCCGGCGCGGGGGCGGTCTCCAGCCAGGAGTCGACGTTGCGCGCCCAGGTCTCCGCGGCCTGGGACAGCACGCCGATGCGGGCGCGCACGTCCTCGCCGCGCTTGGTGTCGTGCGTGGACAGCGTCGTCAGAGTGGCGGGCCAGCGTTGCGCGCGCTGGCTGTTGGACAGGTGGAACTCGTTGAGCGAGTGGCCGAAGCGCGCCGGGTTGCCGCCGACCTCCTGCAACGAGACCAGCCGGGCGGCCTGATAGAACATGGTGTCCTCGACCGCCTTCGCGGTCACCGCGCCGCAGACCTGGCTGAAGCGCATCGCCGCCGCCCCGTCGGCGGCCAGCGCCGCGACCAGGACCGCCAGCGGCGCGGTGAGTTCGCTGTTGCGCTTCTCCACCTCGGCGATCACCGCGCCCGTCATCCCGGACAGCGGCGCGTAGTCGGCTCGGTAGACCGGCATGAACGCCAGCACCTCGATGGTGGCGTTGGTCAGCGCCATGGTGTCGAAACTCTCGGCGTTCGCGTCCTGTTTGATCGCGGCCACCAGCCGCCGGACCTCCGGCGTCAGAATGGTTTCCGCGACCGCGCGCTTGATCCGGTGCTCGGTCTCGCCGATCCAAGCCCGGTCACTGCCGTGCCCGGCCACCCGGCGCGAGAGTTCGGTGAGCGCGTGCTCCCCGCGCGGATCGATCAGCACGCCGCCGAAGTCGGCCAGCGCCTCGTAGCCGGTGGTGCCGTCGATGGGCAGCGTCGCGTCCAGCGGTTCGCGGTTGGCCAGGATCTTCTCCACCAGCAACAGCCGGTGCGGGCCGATCACCCTGCGCAGCCGGGTGAGGTAACCGGCGGGATCGGCCAGACCGTCCGGATGGTCGACCCGCACGCCGTCGATCAGGTCGTGCTCGCACCACGCGGCGAGCTCGCGGTGGGTGAGCTCGAAGACCTCCGGATTCTCCTGACGGATCGCGGCCAGGCTGCTCACCGCGAAGAAACGCCGATAGGTGCACAGCCCGGCCTTCCAGCTCACCAACCGGTAGTGCTGTTTGTCGTGGATGCGCAGGGCGTTGTCGCCGTCGGTGCCGGGAGCGATCGGGAAACGCAGATCGTGCAGCGCGAGCATCGGCTCGGCGCCGGTGCGGTCCACGGTCAAGGCGGCCGGGTCGTTCTCGCTCTGCAACACCGGCAGCGCCAGCCTGCCGCCCGCGCCGTTGCCGGGGCTCCAGTCGATGTCGAAATACGGCGCGAACCGCGACTCCTTGCCGTTCCGCAGCACGTCCCACCACCAGGCGTTCTGTCGCGGATCGGCGACGCCGACGTGATTGGGCACCAGGTCGACGATCAGTCCCATGCCGCGGCTGCGCACCTCGTCGGCGAGTGCCTTGAGCCCGGTCGGCCCGCCGAGGGCGGCGGAGACCGCGGTCGGGTCGGTGACGTCGTAACCGTGCGTCGAGCCGTGTGCCGCGGTCATGATCGGCGACAGGTACAGGTGCGAGATGCCCAGCTGCTGAAGGTATTCCGCGATGGCGCGGGCCTCGGCGAAGGTCAGTGCGTCCGGTCGTAGCTGTAGCCGGTAGGCGCTGCGAATCGTCGTCTGGCGAGCGGGCCTGCGTCGGAGGGACACCGGGTCGGTCACGTGCGTCTCGGTGAGATCGGGTGCGTTCATCGGCATTCGGGTCAGGCGGCCTGGCGGAGGACGAGGAGACAGCGAGCTTCGACGGTGACGGCCGCGCCGCCGGGGTACCCGGCGTCGGTCAGGCCGGTCGGGGTCGAGCAATCCAGCGCCACCGACCATTCCGCGCCGTCGACGGTGCTCGGTAGCACGAAGTCGATAGCCGCGTCGTGAGCGTTGAAACACAACAGGAACGAGTCGTCGGTGATCCGCTCGCCCCGCGGGCCCGGCTCCGGGATCGCCTCGCCGTTGAGGTAGACCGCCAGCGACTTGCCGAATCCGCTGTCCCAGTCCGCCTCGGTCATCTCCTCGCCGGACGGGGTGAGCCAGGCGATGTCGCGGGCGTTGTCCGCCGAACGGACCGGGCCGCCCGCGAAGAAGCGGCGGCGCCGGAAGACGGGGTGCCGGGTGCGCAACGCGACCACCGCGCGGGTGAACTCCAGCAGATCGGCGTTCTTCTCCCGCAGTGACCAGTCCATCCAGGACAGCGGCGAGTCCTGGCAGTAGACGTTGTTGTTGCCGTGCTGGGTGCGGCCCATCTCGTCACCGTGCGCCAGCATCGGCACACCCTGGCTGAGCATGAGCGTGGCCAGCAGGTTGCGGCTCTGCCGGTCGCGCAGGGCGAGGATGTCCTGGTCGTCGGTCGGGCCTTCGACACCGCAGTTCCAGGAGCGGTTCCAGCTCTCGCCGTCGCGGTTGTCCTCGCCGTTGGCCTCGTTGTGTTTCTCGTTGTAGGACACCAGATCCCGCAGCGTGAACCCGTCGTGCGCGGTGACGAAGTTGATGCTCGCGCTCGGCCTGCGGCCGGTGGCCTCGTACAGGTCGGAGGAACCGGTGAGCCGAGAGGCGAACTCGCCCAGCGTCGCCGGTTCGCCGCGCCAGTAGTCCCGCACGGTGTCGCGGTACTTGCCGTTCCACTCCGTCCACAGGCCGGGGAAATTGCCCACCTGGTAGCCGCCCTCGCCGACGTCCCACGGCTCGGCGATGAGTTTGACCTGGCTCACCACCGGATCCTGCTGCACCAGGTCGAAGAACGTCGACAGCCGGTCCACGTCGTGCAGTTCCCGCGCCAGCGTCGCGGCCAGATCGAAGCGGAAGCCGTCGACGTGCATCTCCAGGATCCAGTAGCGCAGGGAGTCCATGATCAGCTGCAAGGTGTGCGGGTGGCGCACGTTGAGACTGTTTCCGGTGCCCGTGTAATCCATGTAGTGCGACGGATCGTCGTCGACCAAGCGGTAGTAGGCGGCATTGTCGATGCCGCGGAAGCCGATCGTGGGGCCGTGGTGGTTGCCCTCGGCGGTGTGGTTGTAGACGACGTCGAGGATCACCTCGATGCCCTCGGCGTGCAGCGCGCGCACCATCGCCTTGAACTCGGTGACCGCCGACCCGGCGCGATCCATCGTCGCGTACTCGCTGTGCGGCGCGAGGTAGCCGAAGCTGTTGTAGCCCCAGTAGTTTCGCAATCCCTGATCCAGCAGCACGCGGTCCTGCAGGAACTGGTGCACCGGCATCAGTTCGATCGCGGTGACCCCCAACCCCTTCAGGTGGTCGACGACCGCCGGGTGCGCGATGCCGGAATAGGTGCCGCGCAATTCCTCCGGCACCTCGGGATGCGTCATCGTCATGCCCTTGACGTGCGCCTCGTAGATCACCGTCTCGTGGTACGGCCGGTTGGGCGGCCGGTCGGCGCCCCAGTCGAAGTACGGGTTGATCACCACGCCGGTCATGGTGTGGCCGAGCGAGTCGAGCCCGTGGGTGTAGAGCGAGGGGTGATCGTCGAAGTCGCCGTCGAAAGCCTTGCCGTACGGATCGAGCAGCAACTTGCTCGGGTCGCAGCGCAACCCGCGGTCGGGGTCGTATGGGCCGTGCACGCGGAATCCATAGCGCTGACCAGGGTCGATTCCGGGCAGGTAGGCATGCCAGACGTACCCGTCCACCTCGTCGAGCGCGATCCGGTTCTCGGCTCCGTCGGCGTCGATCAGGCAGAGTTCGACCGCGTCGGCAACCTCGGAGAACAACGAGAAATTGGTGCCTGCGCCGTCGTAGGTGGCCCCGAGGGGATAGGCGGTGCCGGGCCAGACACCCAGAGGTGCCGCGTCACCGGGCGCTGCGTCGGGCTGAGCCATGGCAACGACAGTAGCGTCAGCCGGGCGTCCAGCGGTGCGGGTGGTTGTGGGTGAGCGGATCGAACGAGGTCGGAGGCATTTTTCGCGCCATCGGGGAATGGTGCGAGCACCGAGCGCGGCCCGCTGTGGCAACGCCGCGCAGTCTCGCGGCACAGCGCGGGCGAACGGACCCACCGCCGCGTCGGCCTTGCCCCGAGCAGGGGGCGGTGGTCGCGAGCTCATCGGTAGAGGCGGTCGCGATGACGCGAGCCCGCGCCGGACGCATCCGAGGCGCTGCGGCTCGCGGGCCGTCGATGCGGGTCACCGACAGCGACGGGCCGTGTGGTGCTCGACGTAGCGGAGGCGCCCGCGACCTGGCGGCTCGTGAGCGGGCGCGCGGCTCACTTCGCGGGCGTGAGCGACCGCCGCCAGGTCTGGCCGATGAGATCGTGACCCCAGCTGTGGTGCGGCTGCTGGTCGACGAGTTCGAATCCCGCGCGCTGGTAGACGCGCCGCGCGGCGGTGAGCACGTCGTTGGTCCACAGCACGATCTCCCGGTAGCCCGCCGCCGTGGCGAAGCGCAGGCATTCGTCCACCAGCGCCGAGCCGACGCCGAGACCGCGGGCGGTCGGCTCGACCAGGAGCAACCGCAGGCGCGCGGTGGTGTCGTCCTCGCGAACGCAGAAGACGCTGCCCACCGGGCGGCCGTCGGATTCCGCGATCCAGGCGCGCTCGCGCTGCTCGTCGCGGAAAGTCAGGTAGTCGGCCACGATGCGCACGATCAGTTCCTCGTAGGTCGCGTCCCAACCGTATTCGTTCGCGTAGAGCTCCGCATGACGCTGGATCACCCAGCCGTAATCGCCGGAGCCCGGGCGTCGCAGCGAGAAAGCAGGTGCGTCGGCGGGCCGGTCCAAAATCTGCTGGATGGTTCGCATCGCCGTGATCAGGCGCGCACGGGTCGCTTGCGGCTGCGCGTCGAGCAGCGCGCCCACTTCGTCAATGGAGCGCCGATCGAGCGTCGCGAAGATCTCCCTGCCCCGGTCGGTCAGCCGGACCTCTTGGCGGCGGCCGTCGCTGCCGGAGCGGTTGCGCCGCACCAGGCCGGACTGTTCGAACCGGGCCAGAATGCGGCTGAGGTAGCCCGCGTCGAGGTCCAAGGCGTGCCGGAGCGCGACCACTTCGGTGGCGTCGGAGGCGGCCAGCTCGAACAGGACCCGGGCCTCGGTGAGGGAGTAGCGGCTGTCGTGCAGTCCCTCGCGCAGCACGCCGATCACGCGCGTGTAGTGGCGGTTGAACTCGCGGACGGCGGCGATGTCGGCGGGGGCGGCAGCGGTCACGGCGGCTCCAATCTTTGACTTTGTCAAAGAATATTCCGCCGCGCCGCCACCGGGTACGGAAACGGCCGAACTCGGCCCACCCTTGCGGGCCCGGCCTGCTCGGCTGCTAACTTGAACGGTGTTCAAGCCGCCCGGGGGAGACCCGGGCCGTGACGCGAGGATTCCTGTGGCACTGACCCCCGACCAGATCACCGCCCTCGACGCCGAGCACGTCTGGCATCCCTACGGCGGCTTCCCCGCGACGACCGAACCGCTGGTGGTGGCCGCCGCCGCGGGGACCAGGCTGACCCTGGCCGACGGACGCGAGTTGGTCGACGGCATGAGTTCCTGGTGGGCCGCCATCCACGGTTACCAGCACCCGGTGCTCGACGCCGCGCTGGTCGACCAGTCGCGGCGGATGAGTCATGTGATGTTCGGCGGGCTCACCCACGAGCCGGCGGCCCGGCTGGCCGAGTTGCTGGTCGAATCGACACCGGCCGGGCTGGACAAGGTGTTCCTGTGCGACTCGGGCTCGGTGTCGGTCGAGGTCGCCGTGAAGATGTGCCTGCAGTACTGGCGTTCGCTGGGCAAGCCGGAGAAGCGGCGGCTGCTCACCTGGCGCGGCGGCTACCACGGCGACACCTTCACGCCGATGAGCGTGTGCGATCCCGAGGGCGGCATGCACTCGCTGTGGACCGACATCCTGGCGAATCAGCTGTTCGCGCCGGTGCCGCCGAGTGAGTACCACCCGGAATACGCGGCGGAACTGGAGCGCATGATCGCCGCGCACGCGGGCGAACTCGCGGCGGTCATCGTGGAGCCGATCGTCCAAGGGGCGGGCGGGATGCGCTGGCATCACCCCGGCTATCTCGCCGACCTGCGCCGGTTGTGCGACGAGCACGGGGTACTGCTCGTCTTCGACGAGATCGCGACCGGATTCGGCCGCACCGGAACGCTTTTCGCGGCCGACCTGGCCGGGGTGAGCCCGGATGTGATGTGCGTGGGCAAGGCGCTGACCGGCGGTTACCTCACCCTGGCCGCCGCGCTGTGCACCACGCGGATCGCCGAGACGATCAGTGCGGCGCACGGCGGGCTCATGCACGGCCCCACGTTCATGGGCAACCCGCTGGCCTGCGCGGTCGCCGTGGCGTCGATCGAATTGCTGCGCTCACGCGACTGGCGCGGCGAGGTGACCCGGATCGAAGCGGAGCTGGCTGCGGGCCTGGCCCCGGTGCGCGAGCTGCCGGGCGTGGTCGAGGCGCGTGTGCTCGGTGCGATCGGTGTGATCGAGCTGGACCACCCGGTCGACATGCGCGCCGCGACCGACGCTGCGGTGGCGGCCGGCGTGTGGCTGCGTCCGTTCCGCAACCTCGTCTACACAATGCCGCCGTTCATCAGCACGTCCGGCGACATCGCCACGATCACCGCCGGGATGCGCGCCGCGGTCGCCGCGCAGATCGGTCGGTGACCGGTCAGGCGATCCAGGGCGGGACGATGGTGCCGTCGCCGTCCGGTGTGCCTGCGCGCGCTCCCGCGGGCGCGGTGACGATGGCGGTGAAGCCGTCGCCGGTGCGTACCTGTCGCAGCGCGTTCGGCGGGAGGATCACCGTATCCCCCTCGGCCACGGTGAGTTCCGTGCCGTCGAGCGCGACGTCGAGCCGTCCGGCGAGGACGGTCCAGATCTGCTCGGCGTCGATGAAGTGCAGCGGTCCCGCGGTGTCGGCGGGCACCTCGACCCGCCACAACGCGAGTCCGGAGCCGCCCTGGGTGGGGGAGGCGAGCGTGGTCATGACGCCGCCAGGGGTTTCGGTGCGGCGGGTGTCGGAGTGCCGGATGACGGTCATCTGGTTACCACCTCTAGAATAGACAACACGGTTGTCCATATAGTCAACGAGGTTGTCCATCATGTCAAGTGACGCGGGTGGTTACGAGTTGCCGCTGCGCATGCTGCTCGGCTTCCGGATCGTGATCGACGAGGTGCACGCGGATCTGGCCGGGCACGGTCACGCCGAGTTGCGGCCGATGCACGGCTTCGTCTTCCAGGCGATCGGCCGCGCGGGCGGGCCGCACGGTTGCACGGCCGCCGACCTCGGGCGCGCGCTCGGCGTGTCGAAACAGGCCGCGGGCAAGCACATCGAGGCGTTGGAGCGGCTGGGCTACCTTCGCCGCGGGCACGATCCGTCCGACGCGCGGCGCAAGGTCTACACGCTCACCGAACGCGCCGAGGACGTGCTGGCCCGATCGGCGCGAACGTTCGACCGGATCCACGATCGCTGGGCGGAACTGCTCGGCGCGGATCGGCTGGCCGAACTGGAGCGCGATCTGCGCTCGCTGACGCCCGGCGAGGTGTTCCGGCTGGATACGCCGAACTGGTTCACTGGTCCGTGAGCCGATCGGACGAACTATGGCGGCCGTCGGCGAGCTCGGGACGATCGCTGTCGGACAGCATCTCCCACACCCGGAAGATGCAGTGGTAGTCGTCCGACCAGCCGCGCACCATCAGTAGATAGGTGTCACCGTCGCGGAGCACGACGCGGCGACCGCGCAGCTTGGGATGCTCCGGGGTGTAGGTGGGCAGCACGCCGGCCAGTTTCGCCAGCGCCTGTGCGCGCGTGCCGACCACTTCCGTCAGGATTCGGGGTGACCAGCGCTTGTGATCGCCCGAGCCCGTTGTTTCCTCGACGACTATCGCCCACCGCGGCATCCGGCCGTGTACCTCCCGGTGCAGCTTGTCACCGCGGGCCGGTGACACCACCAACGATGGGCTCAACGGTACCAGCGGACCTGTGGGCGAGTGCCCTGAACGGTGTTCAAGTATGCTGCGGAGCTGTGACTACCGATCCGTTGAGCTGGTTGGACGAACGCGCTTCCTCGCGCGTGGCCGCGGGACTGCGCCGTGAGCTGCGCCCGCGCGGCCCGCAGGCGCCGTCGATCGATCTCGCATCCAACGACTATCTCGGCCTGGTGCGCCACCCCGAGGTGATCGAAGGCGCGATCGAGGCGGTGCGCCGCTGGGGTGCGGGGTCGACCGGATCGCGGCTGGTCACCGGCACCACCACCGAGCACGAACTGCTGGAGACCGAGTTGGCCGAATTCGTCGGCGCCGAAGCGGGACTCGTATTCGCCTCCGGATACGCGGCCAACCTCGGCGCGGTGACCGCGCTGGCCGGGCGCGGTTCGCTGGTGATCTCCGACGCGGGCAGCCACGCCTCGCTGGTGGACGCGTGCAGGCTCTCCCGCGCCCGGGTGGAGATCGCGCCGCATCGCGACGTCGCGGCCGTGGACCGGCTGCTGTCGGAGCGCGTCGAGGAACGTGCGCTCGTGCTCACGGATTCGGTGTTCAGCGCCGACGGCGATCTCGCGCCGTTGACCGAACTGCACCGGGTGACCAGGGCAAACGGGGCGGTGCTCGTGGTGGACGAGGCACACGGCATCGGTGTGCGCGGGGCGGGCGGGCGCGGGTTGGCGCACGAGTCGGGCCTGGCGGGGGCGCCGGATCTGGTGATCACCGCGACGCTGTCGAAATCCCTTGCCGCGCAGGGCGGTGTGGTGCTGAGCAGTGGCCGGGTACGCGCCCACCTGATCGACGCCGCGCGCACGTTCATCTTCGACACCGGTCTCGCGCCCGCCGCCGTCGGCGCCGCGCGGGCCGCGTTGCGGGTGCTGCGCGCGCAGCCGGAGCTGGCCGAGCGGGTGCTGGCCCGCGCCGCGGACATCGGCCGGATCGCCGGTGTGCCCGCGCCGCCTTCGGCGGTGGTGCCGGTCGTACTCGGTCCGGCGCAAGTCGCCGTCGACGCCGCGCGGGCGTGCCGGGCGCGCGGGCTGGACGTGGGCTGCTTCCGTCCGCCGACGGTTCCGGAAGGCACGTCGCGACTGCGCTTGACCGCGCGGGCGAATCTCACACCGGCCGAACTCGACTCCATCGCGACCGTGCTCGGCGAGGTGCTGGCGCAGGCGCGAGAGGCGGTGCCGGCATGACCGTCCTGCTGATCACCGGAACATCCACCGATGTCGGCAAGACCGTCGTCACCGCGGCCGTCGCCGCTGCGGCGATGGCGAACGGCCGTTCGGTGGCGGTGTGCAAGCCGGGCCAGACCGGTGTCGAGGTCGGCGAACCCGGCGACCTCGCGGAGATCCAGCGGTTGTCCGGCGTCACCCGCACGCTCGAACTCGCCCGCTACCCGGACCCGCTCGCGCCCGACACCGCCGCCCGCCGAGCCGGGCTGCCGGAGCTGACGCTCGCCGAAACCGCCGCCGCCGTCGACTCTCTGACGGACGCCGACCTCGTCCTGGTCGAAGGCGCGGGCGGATTGCTGGTGCGCCTAGGCGATTTCACCCTGCTCGACCTCGCCCAAAAACTCGGCGCGCCCGTCCTGCTGGTCACCGCGGCCGGGCTGGGGACGCTCAACCACAGCGAACTGACCACCCGCGCATTGCAATCGGCGGGTGTGCGGTGCCAGGGCCTGGTGATCGGCTCCTGGCCCGCCGAACCGGATCTCGCCGCCGAATGCAATCGCACCGACCTGCCCCGCGTCACCGGCGTCGACCTGGTTGGCTCGGTGCCGCAAGGCGCGGGCGGCTGGGAGCGTGCGCGATTCACCGCCGCCGCCCCGGGGTGGTTCGAGCCCGCCTGGTCGCCTTTCCGCTGATCGATGGCGTTTCCG
The DNA here is from genome assembly GCF_053601535.1 of Nocardia sp. NPDC004718. Lineage (NCBI taxonomy): Bacteria > Bacillati > Actinomycetota > Actinomycetes > Mycobacteriales > Nocardiaceae > Nocardia > Nocardia sp. NPDC004718. Next base: position 114,127 of record NZ_JBSGCA010000016.1, on the reverse strand, counting down.
CGACGCGAAAGTGCTACGTGGCGCAGATCATCGAATTCGAGACCGACGACTGGCGGTGATCGGCGGGCGAACTATCGGCTACTAGCCGGTATGTCACGGAATTTCGAGCGGAAACGCGCCTGAGGACGACGAAATCGGCTGGTGTAGTTCGCTGGGCAAACTCTCGGCCACGGCCGCGGCGGCACGCTGAACGATAGCGGGCTCATGGCGACCGCCCGCACCCGTGCCTACAGTGGGATGGATGTCGCCGATGGACGAGAGGCACCCGTCCACCGTCTCCGACTGGGACGACGCGCGACGCCGAGCTCGGCTGCGGGACACGAGCCTGGGGCACGGGTGGAAGACGTTGCGCCGCACCAGGGTGACGCTGCTTCGGGTGGCCGCACTGCTGCTGGCCGGACTCGTGGTGTTCGCACAGTACTGGACGTACGACGTCGCGCCGGAACAGGCGCGACTGGCGCGCACCGAGCCCGCCATCCTGCCCGTCGCCCCGCCGGTGGACCCGCAGAACTGGGACACCGTCGTGGTGGATCTGGTCGGGCTCGGCGGGCTCGACGCCAGTGACACCGCCGCCGCGCTGCCCGCTCTGCGCAGGATGGGCATGGTGTGGGCGATCCGCTACGACAATCAAGGTATCGACACCAAGGTGATCGCCGACCTCGTCGTGCGCGCCGCCGAACTGTCGGGCCTGCGCAACGTCGTGCTCGTCGGCCACAGCATGGGCGGCGTGATCGCACTGGAGGTCGCCGAGCACATCCACCGTGACAGCGACCGCAGACTGGTCGGGGTGATCCTGGACTGCACGCCGGTCGACCTGGACGCGGTCCGTCCGGAGAGTCGCGGGCGCGGTGAGGACATGCTGCGGTGGATGGGCTGGCTGCCCGGTGCGCGGGAAAGCCGCATGCTCCGGCTGGTCGTGGAGACCTACGCTCGCCGGGACCGTTTCGTCTACCGGGGCGACGGGCTGCCCGGCATCCGGTTCGGCCAACTGGGCCAGGTGCTGGCGGAAGTGATGCGGGAGAAGATCGTCTCCCGCGACGCGGCGAGCAACGGTCTGATCGAGTCCCAGTTCACCGCCATCGTGGCCGGTGGCGCGACGGACGACCTGCGCGCCCTCGCCCAGCCCGTGGCCGACAAGCCACGGCCCGCCATCGTCTTCATCCGGCCGCGCGACGCGAGCGCCGACCGCGTGGTCGACGTCGAGTACTCCCACCGGGTGCTGATCGAGCGGTCCGGCGGGGTGGACGGCACGCTGCTGGTGGTGCTGGCGCGAAACACCGGGCACGCGAATCCGATGCAGCGGCCCCGGGAATACAACACGGTGATCGAGCAGCAGATTCTGCCGTTCGTGCAGCGCTACCAGCAGCAGGTCCGGTCGACGACGGTGGCCGCGCCGCCCCGCTGAGGGTTCGAACCAGGCTGAGACAAACCGTTTTCGCGCCGGTTTCGTCTTGTTCTAATTCGCCTTATGTTCCGACCAAGTACGTTCCGGTCCGGCCTCCGTGGCCGCGCGACCGCCGCATTGCTCGCCGTGGCGACCGTTGCGACCCTCGGACTCACCGGCTGCGCGAAGGACGACAAGCCGGTCGGTCCCACCGCCGACGGACCACTGCCGACCGAGGTTCCCGCTGGCACCACCCTCGTGGTCGCCGACCAGTCCGAGCGCCTGCAATCGGTGCTGCGCATCTCCGGCGAGCTCGACAAGCTTCCGTTCAAGGTGGAGTTCGCCAACTTCGTCGGCGGTCCCGCCATCCTGGAGGCGTTCCGGGCGGGCGCCGCCGATGTCGCCCAGGTCGGCGACGTCCCGCCGATCCACGCCTTGGTGGCTGGGCAGGACGTCCCGATCATCGCGTCCTACCAGACCAGCACCACCGCATTGAAACTCGCGGTGGCGCCGGGCAAGTCCGTGACGAAGCTCGCGGATCTGAAGGGCAAGAAGATCGCCTACGCGGAGGGCACGGCACAACAGGCCGCGGTACTGCGCGCCATCGACAAGGCCGGGCTCACCACCTCCGACGTGCAGCTGGTCCGGCTGCAACTGGCCGAGTTCCTCGATGCCGTGCGCACCGGCCAGGTCGACGTCGCGCCGCTGATCGAGCCGAACGTCACCCGGTTCCTGCGCACGCCGGGCACCTCGCTGGTCCCCGACTCCGAGACCACGGGCCTCTACGGCGGTCTCGCCTATCTGTACGCCCGCCGCGCCGTCGTGCGGGACCCGGCGAAGGCGGCCGCCACCCGGGCGCTGGTCGGCGCGTTCGTCCGCGCCTACCAGTGGGCCAACACCCACCCGGAGGACTGGGCGCGCCGCTACTACGTGGACAACCAGAAGGTGAGCGCCGACGACGCCAAGCGCATCGTGGACTCGCTGGGCGCCTACGTCTTCCCGCATCTGGACCAGCAGCTGGTCGACCGGCAGCAGGCCACCATCGACGCCATCGCCAAGGCGGGCGAACTGCCCAAGAAGGTGCGGGCGTCCGACGGCTTCGACCTGCGCTTCGACGCCGCGATCACGCAAGCGGTCACCGAGAGCGGCGCGTCGTTCGAACCGAAGGCACGCTGATGGCGACCCTCGACGCCGCGGTGCTGCGCCGCTTCGGCCTCGGCCGCTCCACGGCGGAACCGATACTGGCGAAACGCAAACCGGCCCGGCCGCGCCTCGGCCCGGGCCGCCCCATCCCGTTCGGCATCGCGGTGGGGCCGGCGTTGCTGATCGCCGCCTGGGTGGCCGGTTCGGCCACCGGCGCTTTGGATCCGGAGACCCTGCCCGCGCCGTGGACGGTCGCCGAGACCGCCGGTGACCTGCTCGCCGACGGCCGCTTACAGAGCAATCTGCTGACCTCGGTGCGGCGCGCCGTGATCGGGCTCGGGCTCGGTGTCGCGATCGGCCTGGTGCTGGCGCTGCTGGCCGGGCTGAGCCGCGTCGGTGAAGCCTTGGTGGACGGGCCGATCCAGATCAAACGCGCCATTCCCACGCTCGCGCTGATCCCGCTGTTCATCGTGTGGTTCGGCATCGGCGAGGAAATGAAGCTGGTGGTGATCACCACCAGCGTGGCGATCCCGATCTACCTGAATACGCACGCGCACCTGCGCAGCGTCGACGCCAGGTATGTGGAACTCGCCCAGACCGTCGGCCTGTCGCGCTGGGGATTCGTCCGCCGGATCGCGCTGCCGGGATCGCTGCCCGGCTTCTTCACCGGCCTGCGGCTGGCCGTCACCATCTCCTGGCTGGCGCTGGTCGTGGTGGAACAGGTCAACGCCACCAGCGGCATCGGTTACCTGATGACCCAGGCCCGCACCTACGGCCAGATCGACATCATCGTGGTCGGCCTGGTGATCTACGGCCTGCTCGGCCTGTTCGGCGACCTCTTGGTGCGCGCGGTGGAAAGGAAGGCGCTGTCATGGCGGCAGACACTCGGGGACTGAACGTCGTCCGCGCCCGGCGGCTGCGCCGTGGCTTCGGCGACCGGGTGGTGCTGCGCGATCTCGACATCGACATCGCGCGCGGCGAGTTCGTCGCGCTGCTCGGCCGCAGCGGTTCGGGCAAGAGCACGCTGCTACGAGCGCTCGCCGAATTGGACTACGACGTGCCCGGTTCCGGTGAATTGAGCGTGCCCACCGAGCGTTCGGTGGTGTTCCAGGACTCCCGGTTGCTGCCCTGGGTGCGGGTGCTCGACAACGTGACCCTCGGTCTCGGCGGTACGGACGCCGCCGGTCGCGGCCGCGCGGCGCTGGCCGAGGTCGGGCTCGCGGGCCGGGAGAAGGCATGGCCCAAGGAGCTTTCCGGTGGTGAGCAACAGCGTGTCGCCCTGGCGCGTTCGCTGGTGCGCGAACCCGAGCTGCTGCTGGCGGACGAACCGTTCGGCGCGCTGGACGCGCTGACCCGGATCAAGATGCACGCACTGCTGCAGGACCTGTGCGCCAAGCACCGGCCCGCCGTGCTGCTGGTCACCCACGATGTGGACGAGGCGGTGCTGCTGGCCGACCGTGTCCTGGTGCTCGACGACGGGCGCATCGCGGTGGACCAGCGCATCGACCTGGAACGCCCCCGCCGCCACGGCGATCCCGCCTTCCTGCGGCACCGCTCCCTGCTGCTGGCCAGCCTGGGCGTCGACGTCGTCGACACGCCCACCGACGAGAAGAAAGCCTCATGACCGCACCGCGCCAACTCAGCCTCAACGCCTTCATCTACCCCTCCGGCCACCACGAGGCGGCCTGGCGGCATCCGTGGAGCAGCCCCGAACGGATCTACGACGTCGCCTACTACCAGGAGATCGGACGCACCGCCGAAGCGGCGAAACTGGACGCGGTGTTCTTCGCCGACGGACCCGCACTGCGCGACAACGTGAAGCACAACGCGACCTCCGGCCTGGAACCGATCACCCTGCTCACCGCGATCGCCACCGCGACGACGAATCTCGGCCTCATCGCCACCGCGTCGACCACGTACTACGAGCCCTACAACCTGGCCAGGCTGTTCTCCACGCTGGACCACATCTCCCGCGGCCGGGCGGGCTGGAACATCGTCACCACCGGTACCGATCTCGCCGCGGCGAACTTCGGTCTGGACAAGCATCCCGACCACGCCGAACGGTACGCCCGTGCGCGGGAATTCGTCGACGCCGTGGTGGCGCTGTGGGACAGCTGGGAGGACGACGCCATCGTCCTGGACCAGGCATCCGGCGTGTACGCCGACCCGGAGAAAATCCACCAGATCGACTTCGCGGGCGAATACCTGCGGGTGCGTGGACCGTTCAACGCGCCGCGCACGCCGCAGGGCCACCCGGTGCTGGTGCAGGCGGGCGCGTCGAACGACGGGCGGGCGTTCGCGGGCAAGTACGCCGAGGCGATCTTCACCGCGCATCAGCGGCTCAGCGACGCCCAGGCGTTCTACGCCGACATCAAGGAGCGGGCCCGTGGCTTCGGCCGTGACCCCGAGCACATCAAGATCCTGCCGGGGATCAGCCCGTTCATCGCCGACACCGAGGCGGCGGCCAAGAAATTGGAGCAGGAGTTCAACGAGCTCACCGTGCCGGAATACGGCCTGGCCCAGTTGGAGGGCATCGTCGGGATCAGCCTGCGGCACCTGCGGCTGGACGAGCCGATCCCGGTCGATTTGTTCGACGCGGCGGGCGAGGTGACCGACAACGGGAAGAGCCGCTTGCAGGTCGTGGCGGGCATCGTGCAGCGCGAACGGCCGACCGTGCGCGGCCTGCTGCACCGCCTCGCCGGTGCGCGCGGCCACCGGGTGTTCGCCGGAACCCCCGAGCAGGTCGCCGACACCATCGAGGAATGGTTCCGCAACGGCGCGGCCGACGGGTTCAACGTCATGCCGCCGTACTACCCGGGCGGACTGGAGATCTTCGCCGAGACGGTCGTGCCGATCCTGCAGGAACGCGGCCTGTTCCGCACCGAGTACACCGGCACCACCCTGCGCGACCACTTCGGCCTGCCCCGCCCCGACAGCCGTTTCGCCCCGCAGCCCGCGCTGGCCCGGTGAGCGGCGCCGACGAAAGCGACTGTCCGCCTGGGCGCGGGGCTGTCCGCCACAGGACGGCATCGGTGGGTCGGCCCCGCGCGTTCGGTGCGGGGTCGGCCGACGCGGTGCCCCGCTCACGGGTCGGGCATTCGAAGTCGGTCGCCCACGCTAGCGTGCGCGTCGTCGATCCACACGCTGTGCTGGTCGACCAGAACAAGCGAGTCGGGTTCCAGGGCAATGCGCGCCAGGTGTGCTCCGGGCGCTGGTGGTCGGCCGGTTCCGAGTCTCGTGCTGTCGAGTCGCGGGTTGCTTCCACCACGCAGGTTGTGCGGTTCGCCTCGGGCAGCGGCTTCGGGCTGGATGTGATCGGGCGGAGCGCGGCCGCGCGGCATCGATCGGCGATGCGATGAGCGAGCGGTCCGTCGTATCGGGCGACATCGTCGGCGCGGTGCGGTTGCGGTCGCTGACCTGGACGGTGTTCGTGCCTATGGTGGTGTACGGCATCGGGTCCGGCGCGGCGGCGCCGATGTACGCGCTGCGCGCGCTGGACTTGGGCGCGTCGGCCGGGCTGGCGGGGATCATCGTCGCGCTGTCCGGGTTGGGCATGGTGCTCACCGACCTGCCCGCGGGGCGGGTCGTCGCCACCATCGGGGAACGCGGTGCGCTGGCGGTGGGCTCGGTGCTCGGTGCGATCGGCGTGCTCGCGGCGATCATCGCGCCGAATGTCGGCGTCCTCGCGCTGGGCATGCTGCTCAACGGAGCGGCGGGCGCGGTGTGGGGCCTGGCTCGCCAGTCCTATCTGGTGGCCGTGGTGCCCCCGAACGACCTCGGCCGCGCGATGTCGACGCTGGCCGGTTCGATGCGGCTCGGGTTCTTCTGCGGACCGTTCCTCGGTGCGGCCGTGGTGCATTCGCTCGGTCCCAACGGCGCGTTGTGGTTGCAGTTGGTGACCACGGTGGTGTCCGGCGCGGCCATGGCGGCGATCCGATCGCCGGAGGGATCGGGCGAGGCGGGCGCGGGGCAGGCGCTGACGGCGATCGTGGTCGAGCACCGCAGGACCCTCGGCACGCTCGGCCTGGCCGCGCTGCTGGTCGGGGCCGCGCGTGCGGCTCGGCTGGCGCTGCTGCCGTTGTGGGCCGCGCACATCGGAGTGAGCGCGTCGACCACCAGTTTGGTGTTCGGCCTGGCGGGCGCGGTGGACGTGCTGTTGTCGTATCCGGCGGGCGTGTGGCTGGATCGCTACGGCAGGCGGGCGACCGGCGTGCCGTCCATGGTCCTGTTCGCCGCCGGTTTCGGTGTGCTGCCGTGCACTTCCTCGGTGCTCGGTCTCGGTTGCGCCGCGGTGCTGCTCGGGCTGGCCAACGGCATGAGCAACGGGCTGATCATGACGGTCGGTGCGGATGTCGCGCCCGATGGGCAGCGGGCGGAGTTCCTCGGCGCCTGGCGGCTCACCCACGACATCGGCATGTTCGCCGGGCCGGTGGCGGTCGGCGCGATCAGCGCCGTGACCGTGCTCGGCGGAGCGGCCATCGCGCTCGCGCTCACCGCCGCGGCGGGCGCCTACACGATGCATCGCTGGTTTCCGGGCGTGGTCGAGGCGCCGGGGCGGCGGTCGGCCGAGACCGGGTAGGCGCTCGGCCGCCCCGCCGTGGCGCGGGATTCGAGAATTTCCACTGGTGGCACGTGTCGCTAGGGCCTGGTCATCGGCGCGCGTCGGTATGGTGATGCGGCATGTCCCTATCGTTCCTTCGGCGATCCGGTCTGGTCGCCGCCTCGATAAGCATGTGCGTCGCGGTCACGCTCGGGGTGGCCCCTGCGACAGCGGAAAGCCCGGCGACCGGGCAATTGAGCGGGGTCGAGCTACTCGATCCCGCGTGGACTTTCCCCAAAGCCGCGGTGTCGTTCGGGATCAGTTACACCACGACCGATCAGCACGGCGCACCAGCGCAGGCATCCGGTGCGCTCTATCTGCCCCCTGGCCTGCCGCCGCAGGGAGGATGGCCGCTGGTGGTGTGGGCACACGGAACCGCGGGCATCGGCGATGCCTGCGCGCCGTCGCGCCGCCCGCAGTCCGAGCGGAACGTCACCTATTTCGACCAGATACTCGAGAACGGGTACGCGGTTCTGGCTCCCGACTATCAGGGCCTCGGCACCCGCGGGCAGTTCAGCTACTACAACACGAACGTCGAGGGGATGTCGATAATCGACGCGGTCGCGGCGATGCGCACGACTCCGATTCCGCTGTCACGCAGATGGGTCGTGGTCGGTCAGTCCGAGGGAGCGCACGCGGCGATGAGCGCGGCCAGTTTGTATGCCGAGCGAGGCGGTTCCGCTACGGGGTTGAGCGGAGTGGTGGCCACCGGGCTGCGCACCGACCCGAGCAAGAGCCTGCCGGAGATGTTCCGGCTGGACTCGACCGGCTCCAAGAACCAGATCGCCTACGCGGCGTACTACCTGGCTTCGCTGGAGGAACTGCATCCGGGCAGCGTCACCCCGTACCTGTCCGATTTCGGCAAGGACTTCGTGGAAAGAGCCGCCCACGAATGTCTTTCGCATCTGGTCGAGCGCGCCGACGGCCGCCGACCGTCGGCGCTCGTCGCCGACCCCGACCGGCCGACGCCCACCTTCGCCGAGGACATCGCCGCTTTGACGGGATTTCCGCAAGATCGGTTCACCAGCGATGTCATGATCGGCTACGGCACCGCGGACATCGATGTGCCTCCCACCGACACCGAGAACTACGGGAAAGAACTGCAAGAGCTGAACCCCGGAATACGAGTGACGGTCCAGCAGTACCCCGGCAAGGACCACAGCGGCGCGTTCCTGGCATCGCTTCCGGATGCGCTGGGATTTCTGAACACGCACCTGCGCTGACGCTCGGCGCGCCCCCGCGAGGGGCAGTGGCTGTCGACTGCTTCGGAAACGGCCGCCACACCTACTGCGGAACCGTTATCGGGTGGACGCGCCCGGCGTCAGCGGACACGGGTGCCGAGCAAGTGCCGCACACCCGCGACGAACAATTGCAGGCCGAAGTCGAAACGGGCGGTGGGGTCGGTGGTCTCCTCCAACGGCGACGCGCCCTCGGGCAGGGCGCCCGCCGAGTCCATCTGCATCCTGGACTGCTCGTCCACGGTCTCGCCGAGGACGTAGTAGAGCAGCGTGAACGCCGCGAGTTCGGCCTCCTGGCGCGGCATGCCCGCGCGGATGGCGGCACTCACCAGCCGTTCTCGCCCTTTGCTCGTGGTGAGCCGGGACGCGTAGGTCGCCGACACCAATTCGGCGCCGTCGCGATAGGCCAGCAGGCAGTCGCGCAGCCGGTGCGCCAGCTCGGTGATCTGACCGGACCATTCCTCGGCTTCGATCGGGTCCTCCATGGGCGCGAGGATCTTGTCCGCGACCGCGCCGAGCAGCGCCTGCTTGTTCGGAAAGTGCCAATACAACGCGCCCGGCTGCACCTGGAGCGAGCCGGCCAACCTGCGCATGGTGAGGTCGGCCAGGCCGTATCGGTCCAGAATCGCGATGGCGCCGTCGACCACGTCCGCCCGGTGCAGCTGCACTCGATGCCCTTCCCGTCGTGCTTTGACTCACTCCTACCGCTACCCTAGCCTGAACACCGTTCAAGTTGCACGGCCACCTCGGCCGGACGAAGGGATTCGTGCAGTGACCCAGGCACCTGTAGACACCGCAGCGCCAGGACCGACGGAGGTCGGGACGTCGCAGATCTTGTCGATCGCCCGCGAGCAGGTGCTCGAGCGCGGAGTGGGACTGAACCAGGAGCAGACCCTGGAGGTGCTACGGCTCGGTGACGACCGGCTGGAGGAGTTGCTCGCCCTGGCGCACGAGGTGCGCATGAAGTGGTGCGGCCCCGAGGTCGAGGTCGAGGGCATCATCAGCCTGAAGACCGGCGGCTGCCCGGAGGACTGCCACTTCTGCTCGCAGTCGGGCCTGTTCCAGTCGCCGGTGCGCGCCGCGTGGCTGGACATTCCCAGCCTGGTGGAAGCCGCCAAGCAGACCGCGAAGACCGGCGCCACCGAGTTCTGCATCGTGGCGGCCGTGCGCGGTCCCGACGAGCGCCTGATGGCCCAGGTGGCCGCCGGTGTCGAGGCGATCCGCAACGAGGTGGACATCCAGGTCGCCTGCTCGCTGGGCATGCTCACCCAGGAGCAGGTAGACCAGCTGGCCGCCATGGGTGTGCACCGCTACAACCACAACCTGGAGACCTCGCGGTCCTACTTCCCGAACGTGGTGACCACGCACACCTGGGAGGAGCGCTGGGACACCCTGCGCATGGTCCGCGAAGCGGGCATGGAGGTCTGCTGCGGCGGCATCCTCGGCATGGGCGAGACGCTGGAGCAGCGTGCCGAGTTCGCCGCGAACCTGGCCGAACTCGAGCCCGACGAGGTGCCGCTGAACTTCCTCAACCCGCGTCCTGGCACGCCCTTCGGCGACCTGGAGGTGCTGCCCGCGTCCGACGCGCTGCGCGCCGTGGCCGCGTTCCGGCTCGCGCTGCCGCGCACCATGCTGCGCTTCGCGGGCGGCCGGGAGATCACCCTCGGTGATCTCGGCGCCAAGCAGGGCATCCTGGGCGGCATCAACGCCGTGATCGTCGGCAACTACCTGACCACCCTCGGCCGCCCGGCCGAACAGGACCTGGACCTGCTCGGCGAGCTGAAGATGCCGATCAAGGCGCTCAACGAAACGCTCTGACCCGGCTCGGTTGCGACGAAGAGGCAAGCGAGCATGAGTACTGTCATGGACATGGACGAGCGCTACAACCCGTTCACCGGCAAGCGAATCGTGCCGGGCCTCGACGACGCGATCCCGGCCGCCGCCGCGCTGGGCCTGGAGCCGCCGCGCTTCTGCGAACAGTGCGGACGCCGCATGATCGTGCAGGTGAGCCCGGACGGCTGGTGGGCCAAGTGCTCCCGGCACGGCGTTGTGGACTCGGCCGAACTGGAACGCCGCTAGTGGCGTCTCCGTTGCGGGGTGAGGTGCGGGCGGTGGCTGTGGTCGCCGTCGCCGTGGTGGTGGTGAGCGCGCTCGCCGGTGTCGGCTGGGGCCTGCTCGCGCCGACCGAGCGGCTGCTCGTGGTCGAGCCGGGTCGCGGTGTCGGGCTGACCGGGGAGAGCGCGCATCAGTTCGACGCGCTGGCGTTGTTCATCCTCGCGGGGGCGGTGCTCGGGTTGCTCTGCGCACTGGCTGTGTGGCGCTGGCGCTCGGCGCGCGGGCCACTGTTGCAGCTGGGCCTGCTGATCGGTTCCGGCGTGGGCGCGGTGGTGATGGCCGGTGTGGGGGAGCAGGTCGCCGAGTGGTCGCATCCGCGCCCGCACGACCCGCCGGTGGGCCAGATCGTCACCTTGCCGATCGAACTGGGCAGCGACCTCGCGCTGATCGTGCAGCCGCTGATCGCGTCGTTCGTCATGCTGTTCCTCGCCGCGCTGAGTACCTCGGAGGACCTCGGCAGTGGCCGCCGCGCCGCCCGGAAGGAGGAGGAAGCCTCCTACGACGGCCAGGGCGCCTTCATGCCCTATGGCGACGCTGCGAGCAGCGCAGAGCTGCCCTATGGTGGCTACCAGCCTGCCCCAGAGGGATATTCGCTGCCCGAGTATCGCCAGCGCCGCTGACGCGTCGTCCGGCACGTCGCCGCGACGGGGAAGGCTTCCCGAACCACTTCGGGGTCGGGAATTCGTAGCGTGCTGGGAAGGAATGCGACGTGGCCTTCGTGGGTGGCGGTCCGGTCGTCGAAGAGCTCGACGCCAAGTTCTGGCGGGTGACCGAACCACTGGTCTATCGCGGCGCAACGGAGGAATTCGTGGTTCCCGCCGGTTTCCGTACCGATTTCGCCTCGGTGCCGCGGGCGCTGGTCTGGCTGATTCCGCGTTACGGCGTCTACACCCGAGCCGCGATCCTGCACGACTACCTGCTCAGCTCGAACGCGGTGAGCGTGGCCGACGCCGACGGCGTCTTCCGCCGTAGCCTGCACGAACTCGGGGTCTCGCTGCCGCGCCGCTGGATGATGTGGGCGGCCGTGCGCGCCGCTCACCGGTTACGCGGCGCGAGCGCGGGCGACGTCGCCCGGTTCGTCGTCGTCGCGGTCCCTTCCGTGTTCTTCCTCGCCGTTCCCGCGACCGTGGTGACGATGTTCCTCCTGCTGTTCTGGCTGGTGGAGTTGGCCTTCTGGGCCGCGTCGCGCCTAACACAGCGGACCGAGGCTCCGCCGCCCGGTCCGCACATGAAGACCGCCTGACCGTCCCGCCTGCGGTCTCGGGGAGAACTCGGGGCCCGGTGCGTGCTCGGCGCGGACGAGTTCCGGCCGCCGCAACGGCGCATGAGTTACGGTGCCGACATGAGCGACGAACCGCCCAGGCTCCCCGCCCTCGTCGTCGTCAGTGGCCCGCCTGGGTCGGGCAAGACAACGCTCGCGCACACTCTCGCCCGCGCGATCGGCTGTCCCGCCATCTGCCGGGACGAAGTCAAAGAGGGCATGGTCCACGCGACGGAGAACTACTCCCCGGACCGCTCGAACGAGCTGAACCTCCGCACGCTGCCGGTGTTCTTCCAAACGCTGGAGCTGTTGCTGCGGGCCGGGGTTACGGTGGTGGCCGAAGCCGCCTTCCAGGACCGGCTGTGGCGTCCCGGCCTCACACCGCTGCGAGCCCTCGCTCAACTGCGCGTCGTGCACTGCGTGACCGATCCGGTTCTCGCGGCGCGGCGAATCCACTCGCGCCACCGATCCGATCCGCTCCGCCGCGCCCACTCCGATCACGAACACCCCGCCCCGGCGCCCACCGCCTTCGAACGCGTTTCCCTCGACGTGCCCTCGCTCGAGGTCGACACCACCTCCGGCTATCGCCCCGGCCTCACCACCATCCTCGCCTTCCTCGACGCGCCTTCATGATCAACGGCACACGACGGAGGGGCCACTGGATCGAAAACGGGTGGAGATGGACGGGTGGGCGGGGATACGGTGGGCTGCCGGAAGGGGATCTCGTCGGAAGGAGGGCCGGGCAGTGGAAACCGTAGGTCGGATGGAAGCCGAGGCGTCTCCTGCGGAGAGCGAACGGGCCGATCTGGCGGCGTGGCGGCGGCGAGATGCTCTGCGGCGCAGCAACGCCGCGCGTCCCATACCGAGTAAGCGGCAGTATCGTCGCCGGGACAAGCATCGCAAAGCCGTGGCCGATTAGCGTTAGCGTCCCGGTCCGTCGGGAATCATGAAGGGCCGGGTGGGCGCAGCGCCGCGAATTCGTCTGTCACGCGCAAGCCGGAGTCGGTGAAGCGGTACACCGCGGCAGGGCGGCCGCCCGCGCGGCCGGGGGCGGCGGTGGCTCCGGTGGGGGTGATCACCTTGCGGCGGGAGAGAACTCGCTGAAGGTTCGTCGTGTCCACGTCGTAACCGAGTGCGGCGCAATAGATTTCGCGCAGTGTCGACATGGTGAACCGGTCCGGCGCCAGGGCGAAGGCGATGTTGGTGTAGGACAATTTCGCCGCCAGCCGGGTGCGTGCGTGGTCGACCACCGTGCGGTGGTCGAAGGACATGTCCGGCAGTGCCGAGACCGGGTGCCAGGCGGTGTCCGGGGGCAGCTGCGGGTCGGCGGTCAGCGGGACCAGCCCGAGGTAGGCCGAGGCGATGCGGCGTGGGCTCGGCACTCGGTCGGGGGCGCTGAACACGGAGAGCTGTTCCAGATGGCTCAGCTCGCGCACGTCGACCTTCTCGGCGAGCTGGCGGCGCGCGGAGGCGTCGAGGTCCTCGTCGTCGCCGAGCCGTCCGCCGGGGAGCGACCAGGTGCCCTTCTGCGGGTCGAGTGCGCGTTCCCACAACAACACCGCGAGTTCGGTCCGCTGGTCGGGCGGGCACCGTAGCAGCATGCCTTCTGCCCGGTCGGCGGCGGCGTGACCTGCGGCGATGTCCCGGGGGAAGCGGCGAACCTGGAACACCGCGGTGAGCGATTCGTGGATGGTGCTACTATGGGCCACGTTTTCGATTATAAGTCGAAAACCTGGTTTGGTGCGAATCGGCGGTGTAGCCGACCGCACGAGGAAGGGAGCCATCCATGGCGACGACGGGTGCGAAACTGGCGCCCCCGCTGATGGGGCAGGTGTTCGACGGACCCTCCGGGTTCGCGGGTGTCGAGGCGACGCCGGAGTGGGCGCAGGAAGTCAAGCGTCTGGCCAGGGAGCGCAACGCGACGATCCTGGCGCACAACTATCAGCTGCCGGAGATCCAGGACGTGGCCGACCACGTCGGCGACTCGCTGGCGCTGTCGCGGATCGCGGCCGAGGCGCCCGAGGACACCATCGTGTTCTGCGGCGTGCACTTCATGGCCGAGACCGCCAAGATCCTGAGCCCGGCGAAGACCGTGCTCATTCCCGATCAGCGTGCGGGATGTTCGCTCGCGGATTCGATCGGCGCCGACGAACTGCGTGCCTGGAAGGCCGAGCACCCGAACGCGGTGGTCGTGTCCTACGTGAACACCACGGCCGAGGTCAAGGCGCTCACCGACATCTGCTGCACCTCCTCCAACGCGGTGGACGTGGTCGCCTCGATCGACCCGGACCGCGAGGTGCTGTTCCTGCCGGACCAGTTCCTCGGCGCGCACGTCAAGCGGGTCACCGGCCGCACGAACATGCACATCTGGGCGGGCGAGTGCCACGTGCACGCGGGCATCAACGGCGACGAGCTCACCGAGCAGGCGCGTACCCACCCGGACGCGGAACTGTTCGTGCACCCCGAATGCGGGTGCGCCACCTCGGCGCTGTACCTCGCGGGCGAGGGCGCGTTCCCGGCCGATCGGGTGCACATCCTGTCCACCGGAGGCATGATCGACGCGGCCAAGGCGGCGAAGTCGAATCAGGTGCTCGTGGCCACCGAGGTCGGCATGCTGCACCAGCTGCGAAAGGCCGCCCCCGGCATCGACTTCCAGGCCGTGAACGACCGGGCGTCGTGCAAGTACATGAAGATGATCACTCCGGCGGCCCTGCTGCGCTGCCTGGTCGAGGGCCGTGACGAGGTCCACGTCGATCCGGAAACCGCCGCACTGGGCCGCAACTCGGTGCAGCGGATGATCGCGATCGGCAATCCCGGCGGCGGTGAATGAGTCCGACCGCTGCCCTCGCGGCGGCGGGTCGCTCTCCGGCGCAACGCGCTGACCACAGCGCCCGCGCCGCAGAACGTCCGCGGATCGGAAGACAGAGAGGCGCGGGGCGATGACAACCCGGGTTTCCATCGACTGGGAGGCCGAGGCCGATCTGGTCGTGATCGGCGGTGGCGTCGCGGGACTGACCGCGGCGCGCACCGCGTCACTGCGCGGGCTGCGGGTGCTCACGCTCAGCAAGGGCGGGCCGACGGATACGTCCACCCAGTACGCCCAGGGCGGCATCGCCGTCGTGGCGCCGCACGGTGACTCGGTCGAATCACACGTGCACGACACGGTGGAGGCGGGCGTCGGCCTGTGCGACGTGGACGCCGTGCGCTCCATCGTCGAGGGCGGGCAGGACGCGGTGGCCGCGCTGACCGACCTGGGCGCGGTGTTCGACCTCGGCCGTGACGGCCAGATCTCGCGGACCCGCGAGGGCGGGCACAGCACCCGCCGGATCATCCACGCCGGGGGCGACGCCACCGGCGCCGAGGTGCAGCGGGCGCTGAACGAAGCCGGCTTGCCGGTGCTGTTCGGCGCGGCCGTCGGCGAGATCGTCACGGGGCCGAACGGTGTGCGGGGCGTGGTCGCGCTGTCGGAGCGAGGTTTCGGTGTCGTGCACGCGCCCGCTGTGTTGCTGGCCACCGGCGGACTCGGCCAGTTGTACGCGCTGAGCACCAATCCGCCGGGCGCCACCGCCGACGGCATCGCGCTCGGGCTGTGGGCCGGTGCCGCCGTCGCCGACCTCGAATTCGTGCAGTTCCACCCGACGGTGCTGTACACCCCCGGCGGTATCGGGCGCAGGCCGCTGATCAGCGAAGCGGTGCGCGGCGAAGGTGCGACATTGGTCGACACCGAAGGCAACGCGGTGACCGCGGGGGTGCATCCACGGGGCGATCTCGCTCCTCGCGATGTCGTCTCCCGCGCCATCGCCGCGCGCATGCGGGCGCTGGGCACCGAGCACGTCTATCTCGACGCCCGCTCGATCGACGGTTTCCCGCAGCGGTTTCCGACGATCACCGCCTCGTGCCTCGCGGTGGGTATCGATCCGCGCACCGACCTCATCCCGGTCGCGCCTGCCGCGCATTACCAGTGCGGGGGAGTCGTCACCGACACTCACGGCCGTACCGGAGTGCCCGGCCTGTACGCGGCCGGAGAGGTCGCGCGCACCGGACTGCACGGGGCGAACCGGTTGGCGTCCAACAGTCTGCTGGAGGGGCTGGTGGTCGGCGAGCGCGCCGGAGCCGCCGCCGCCGAGCGGCTCGGTGAGCGGGCCCGGGTGAGCGAGATACCCACGCGCGTAGCCGAATACGTCGACCGCGACGTAGTGCAGCACCTGATGACCACGCACGCCTCGGTGGTCCGCGACCGCGCCGGTCTCGCGGAAGCGCTCAAGCGACTCGACGACGTGGCCACCAACCGCGACCCGCTCGCCGCCGCCACCCACCCGATCGCCGGAATCGAGGACGCCGCACTCACTCTCGCGGCTCGCGCGCTGCTGCTGGCCGCGCTCGCCCGCACCGAGAGCCGCGGCTGTCACACCCGATCCGATCACCCGGACGCCCTGCCCGAACTCCGCCACAGCCTCCCGATCCGGCTCAACGGCGACGGCGTCCCCGAGTACGCCCCCATTCCCTGACCATACGCACCGAGCGGGGCATCCGGTGGACCGCGAGAACCCGCTCGGTGAGAGAGGAACGCTTCGATGGCTCTGGACGACGCCCTGGATCGCGACGAGGTGCTGCGCGTCATCCGCGCCGCGCTGGACGAGGACCTGCACTACGGCCCGGACGTTACGACGACGGCCACCGTGCCCGCGGACGCGGTGATCAAGGCATCGGTGGTGTCGCGGGAACCGGGAACCGTGGCCGGGCTGGACGCCGGGCTGCTGGTGCTCGACGAGGTGATCGGCGCGGACGCCTACGAGATCACCGACCGCGTCGCCGACGGCACCCGGGTGTCGCCCGGACAGTCCGTGCTGACCTTGATCGCGCCCACCCGTGGGCTGCTCACCGCGGAGCGCACCATGCTCAACCTGGTGTGCCATCTGTCCGGCATCGCGACGGCGACGGCCGCCTGGGTGGACGCCGTCGCGGGCACCCGCTGCCGCATCCGGGACAGCCGCAAGACGCTGCCCGGCCTGCGCGCGCTGCAGAAGTACGCCGTGCGGGTCGGCGGCGGCGTCAACCACCGGATGGGTCTCGGCGACGCCGCTCTGATCAAGGACAACCACGTGGTCGCCGCGGGGTCGGTGGTCGAGGCGCTGCGCGCGGTCCGCGCCGCCGCCCCGGACATCGACTGCGAGGTCGAGGTCGACAGCCTCGAACAGCTCGACGCCGTGCTCGCCGAGAACGTGGAACTGGTACTGCTGGACAATTTCCCGCTCTGGCAGACCCAGGCAGCCGTGCAGCGCCGCAACGCCGCGTCCCCGCGGACGAAACTGGAGTCCTCCGGCGGCCTGAGCCTGGACGTCGCCGCCGACTACGCCCGCACCGGCGTCGACTACCTCGCCGTCGGCGCCCTCACCCATTCGGTCCGCGTCCTCGACCTCGGGCTGGACATGTAGGTACCTGCTCGAACGAACAAGGCGCGCGGCGCGGATCGTTCGGACCCGGCGAATGCGCGAATCTCCATGTCGCCCGAGCTGCCCGGCGGGAGCCGGTGCGCTCGGTCAGGCGGTGAGTTCGCGTTCCAGCGGCGTCCGGAAACGGGGAATGGCGCGCACGTCGCCGTACCATTCGGCGACTCGCTGCGCCTGCGCGGCGATCATCGCCTCGGCGTCGGTCCCCACGTCTTCGAGCAGGCGGTAGACGATCTCACCGTCACCGCGCTGCGCCCAGCCGCCCACGATGCGCCCGTCCCACCAGACGGTGGGCCCGATGTTCCCGTTGCGATCGAACAGGTTCGGTGCGTGGGGGCCGAGGAACCATTCTCGAGCCTGCCAGCCCATGGGCGTCGGATCGAGCGCGGGAAGCAATGCCGCCCATGGCTCGGGGGCGGCGACCGGCTCCACGTCGTCGGCCAGTACTACGCCCGTCACGCCGTCGAGGTCGACCTCGACCAGCTCGAGCGCGCCGAGCGCCGCGCGCACCTCGCCCAGCGTCCACCCGGTCCACCACTTGATGTCGGACACCGGCGCGGGACCGAACGCGCGCAACCAGTGGCGGACCAGCTCGGCGCGGGCTTCGGCGGCGGGAATCACGGGGACGGGGTCCGGCAGCCACGATTCGATCGGCGCCCAAGTGTATTGGCTGCTGGTCCAGCTGCCGTTCGGCCGTCCGCGCACGATGCGGCCTTCGCAGCCGAGCGTCACCAGTACCCAGGTGGTGATGTTCGTCGGCTTCGAGTACGGCTTGTCCGGCGCGGTGTTCACCTGGGTGCGCAAGCGGGGGACGTCCTTGCTCAGCTGCGCGCCGGTCGCCGCGCCGCGATCGAGCAGCGCCTTGTGCGTCTCGGTCTCGACTTCGGCCCACCAGCGCCGCACATCGCCGTCCCCGATGCCCGCCTGTTCCAGGTACTTGCCGTAGGTGCGCCGCTGTTTGTGCGCCAGCGCGTCCGCGCACGAACCCTGGAGGATCGCGACCAGCTCCACCGGCACGACGAACATGGTGCGGCGCATGGCCAGCATCCGCAGCAGCGAACGGTCGTCGTACAGCGCCTGTTCGACATCCGCGGGCGCCAGCCCCTCGGCGCGGGCCGCGACGGAGAGGAAGACAGTCGCCGGATCGGTCGCGTGCAGGGCGACCAGCGAGCGGGCGATCTCCGCGACCTGTCCGGCCCGCTCCGGGGTGGCCAGCCGGTGTCGCACCGCCAGCCGGGCGCGCCGCTCGGCGACATCAATCGAACGCATAGGCGAATCGTAGCGTTCGCGCCGTCGGGGCAGAGGCCGAAGCGCTCCGGAGCCAGGCGCAGCGTCCGGCAGGGGTCGCGGACGCCCGTGGTCGCCGCCGGGCCGCACGCGCCCGCCGCGCCGCCGATCAGGATGCCGTTGCCATCCGGACTCGGAATGAATACCGGGACCGTAACAGGGCTCGGACGCCGGGTCCTGCCCCCGAAGTTCTGGATCAGTCGGCGGGCTCCCAGGCGCGGACCAGGTCGAGCAAGCCGGGAAAGCGCGCCTCGAGATCGTCGACGCGGACCTGGCTGCGGCGTTCCAGTCCGTAGCGCCGCTGTCGGGTGACGCCCGCCTCGCGCAGGACCCGGAAGTGGTGCGTCAACGTGGATTTGGGGCGATCGATGCCGAACCAGGAGCACGACCGGTCGGTGTCGGGGGAGTCCAGTAGCAACCGGCGGACCATGGTCAGGCGCAGCGGGTCGCTCAACGCGGCCAGGACGTGATCCAGTCGCAGGTCGGCGCGGTCCGGCTCGGGCAGCACGGAGGTGGCATCGGCGGTGTCGGCGGCCGCTGGCATCGCGTTCTCCTCGGATTTCGGACGACTTGTACGAGTTCTATCGTACTAGGTGTTAAGTTCGACTACTGTCGTACCAGTACGAGAAAATTCGAACCAAGGAGTGGTGATGGGATCGACGGTGACGGTGCCACGCACGGAAGCGCCACGTACGGGCGGACGTTCGGTGTGGGCGGCGGCGTGGCCGGTGTTCGCGGTGTTCGTGTTGTCGAACGCGCCGACCCCGCTGTATGTGGTGTGGCAGCGGGCGATCGGCTTCTCCGCCGGGACGCTGACCGCGGTGTTCGCCTGCTACATCGCCGGATTGCTGGGTGCGCTGCTGGTCGCGGGCGTGGTGTCGGACCGGGTGGGCCGCAAACCGGTGCTGCTGCCCGCGGTGGCGGCGGCGATGGTGGCCTGTGTGTTGTTCGCGGTCGCGCAGTCGGTCCCGCTGCTGGCCCTGGCGCGACTGCTGACCGGCCTGGCGGTCGGCGCGACGGTGTCGGCGGGAATGGCGGCGGTAACCGATGTGGGCGGGTCCGCCCGCAAACGGGTCGCCGCGCTGGCCGCGTCCACGGCGATGGTGCTCGGAGCCGGGAGCGGGCCATTGCTGGCAGGCATTCTGTCCGAAGCGCTACCCGGCCCGACGGTCACGGTCTTCCTGGTCGAGATCGCCGTGCTCACTACGGCGTTCGCAGTGGTGGCCCGGTTTCCTCTGCCCGCAGGTTCCGGCGGGCGCGGACCGTGGATCCGGATCCCGTCGGTCGTAAGGGAAGGTCGCACCGCGGTGCTGCTGGGGATCGCGGTGTTCGGACCGGGCATCACCGCGACGTCGTTCGTGCTGTCGCTGGGGCCGTCGGTGCTGGCGCATCTGCTCGGTGTCGCCGACCGGGTGCTCGCCGGTGCGGTGGCGTTCGCGATGTTCCTGGCCGCGACCGGAGTCCAGTTCGCGGCCAGGCGGTTCGGTGTGGGCGTCATCCTGCTCGGCGGCACGATCGCGACCGTGACGAGCATGGCCGCGCTGGTGCTCTCACTGGTCGCGACCTCGCTTCCGCTGTTCGTGACGGCGGCCGTGCTCGCCGGCGCCGGTCAGGGGCTCGGCCAGTTCGGCGGACTGACGGCGATCAGCGCGAGCGTGCCGGGCGAGCGGCTGGCCGAGGCCAACGCCGCGCAGAACGTCGGGGGGTATCTCCCCGCCGCGGTACTGCCGCTGGCCGCCGGGTTTCTCGGCGACGCTTATGGATTGAGCGCAGGTGTGATCGCGTTCGGTGTGGTGGTCGGCCTCGCGGCCGCCGCGGGCGGACTGCTCGTCGTGGCGCGCCTGCGCCGCGATGCCGCGCTGACGGCGTGACATCATCCGGGGATGCGATGGGCATCTCTCGTAACGTGCTGCGCGGTGGCCGGTGTGCTCCTGACGACAGTTCTTGTGGCGCCACGAGTTTCGGCGGATGGGGACTGCGCCGGAGATGTGGCGGTGCGCCCTGTTTCGCTGACCGTGGACGGGGAGGAGGCGACCGGCCGGGTATACGAGCCCTATCGGTGCGCCGAGGGCGACGCGACCGCGCAGGCGCTCGTGGTCGCGGTGCACGGGCACGATGGGTCGTCGGCCGATTTCGCGGGCTACCTCGAGTCGATCGCCCGGCGCACCGCGACGCCGATCCTGTCGATGGATCTGCGCTCGGCGCGCAGCGTGTGGCGCACCGGAGAATGGAATCTGTGGGCGGGGTGGCGCGACATCGTCGCCGCGACCACGTGGTACAGGGATACCCATCGCTCGATCACCCGCACGGTGCTGTGGGGCTGGAGCCAGGGCGGCATCACCAGCGGTCTCGCGGTGGCGCACGGCCCGCGCGGGATGTTCGACTACTGGGTCGACAATTACGGTCCCGCCGACGATTTCACGATGTGGTCGGGCGCCGCGTCCGTGGATCCGGCGCTGCCCGCGCAGATCGAGCGCGACGCGGGTGGTTGCCCGCCCGCCGCCTGCCCGCTCGCCTACGCCGAACGCTCGCCCGCGCTGCTGGCGGCCCGGATGGACGTGCGGCGAGCGTTTCTCGTCCACGGCAGCGCCGACGACGTGGTGCCGTATGCCACCAGCGTCGAGATGCGCGCGGGGCTGCTCGCCGCGGGCAGACCCACCTCGATGTACACCGTCGTGACCGGGCGCGATCTGCACGGGCGGGTGGTTCCCGGCGACCACAGCGTCGGGCCGGCTTTCTTCGAGGGCGGTTGCGTCGTCGAGCGCCTGCTGCTCGGCGCGGAGCCGGTCGACGGCCCGGATCGCGACTACCTCGTGGACGTCGCGCACGACGTCGTCACCGCACCGGCCGCCCCGCCGGGCGCGAAGTGCGCGGCGTGAGGGAACACGATCGCCGTTGCGCGCAGTTGACCGGGAAGAACCGACGACGAAGTGAGGACGCGATGAGCAAACCCGCCGACCCGGCTTACCACTGGAACGGAGCGGATCTCGATCTGGACGCCTACCTGGCCCGAATCGGGTTCGACGGCGAGCGCGCCCCCACCGTCCGGACGCTGCACGAGCTGGTGCGGACGCACACCACCGCGATCCCGTTCGAGAACCTGGAGATCATCCTGGGCCGGTCGATCCCCCTGGATCTGGCGACCTTGCAGGACAAACTCGTGCGGCGCCGCCGCGGCGGTTACTGCTACGAGAACGTCGGACTGTTCGCGGCCGCGCTGGAACGGCTCGGGTTCGGGGTCACCGGCCTCAGCGGGCGCGTGAGCATGGGCGCGGGCACGGCGCTGCGGCCGGCCACCCATGCCTTGCTGCGCGTGACCACCGCCGACGACGACCGCGTCCGGCTGTGCGACGTCGGCTTCGGCGCCGGACCGCTGGTGCCGTTCGAATTGTCCGCGGGCGAATTCACCGGCGGCGAATGGCAGTTCCGGCTGGAGAGCAGGCGCGGGGAGCTGGATTCCGACCTGTGGGTACTGCACCAATTCGGCCGGGACGGGTGGATCGACCGGTACAGTTTCACCTTGAATCCGCAGTACGGCATCGACTACGCCGTCGGCAACCATTTCGTGTCGACCTCGCCGCGTTCCCCGTTCACCACCCGGCCGTTCGTGCAGCGTTTCCACCCGGAGGTCCACCAGGTGCTGGACGGCACCACGCTCGTCACCGAGTACCCCGACGGCACCGGCAACACAAGGGAACTGGAGCCGACCGAGCTGCCCAAGGTTCTCGCCGAGGTGTTCGACATCGACCTCACCGAGGCCGATGCCGCCGCACTCGCGGATACTCCGTGGATACGCGACTGATCCCGCGATCCGCCCGCCTCTGCGCGGCCCCCTAGGCGTACCTCCGCCTTCGCTTCGGCCGTGCGCTTTGTGCGTACCTCCGCGTTCGCTTCGGCCGTGCGCTTTGTGCGTACCTCCGCGTTCGCTTCGGCCGTGCGCTTTGTGCGTACCTCCGCGTTCGCTCCGGCCATGCGCTCTATGCGTACCTCCGCCTTCGCTATGGCCGTGCGCGGGTTGTCGGCGGGTGATGCACGGCTGTGCCGATTGGGCGTACTTTCGCCTTCTCTGTGCCCTGCGGGGGGCGTTGACGGGTGATGTCCGGCTGTGTCGGTCAGGCGTACCCCGCCTTGTCGCGGCTGTGCGCGGGCTGTCGGCGGACGATGTCCGGCTGCGCCCATTATGGTCGTCGGGGTGCGTACCAACCGGAAAGCCCTTGTCCTGTTCGCCGCACCGCTGCTCGTGGTCGCCGCCTGCTCGTCCGGGCCGGACCAGCCCGATACCGTGGCAGGGCAGTTCGCCGAGGCGTTGAACCGTGACGATATCGCCGCCGCGGCCGCGCTCACCGACAATCCGGCCGTGGCCGCCGACACCCTCGGCGCGCTGTACGACGGCCTGGGCAAGGACGTGCGTTTCGACGTCCGCTCGGTCGACGACAACCGCTTCGCCCTGGCCGCCACCTGGAAGCTGGGCGCGGACGGCAAGTCGGAGTGGACCTACACCACCAACGGCACCGCGCACGACGACGGGAACGGATGGCGGGTGAAGTGGGATCCCGCCACGGTCGCCCCCGGGCTCGCGGCGGGGCCGTTGAGTTACGGCAGGATCTATCCGCAACCGGCCCGCATCCTCGATTCCGCAGGCGGCGAGCTGATGACCGAACAGGTCGTCACGCTGGTCGACGTCGGCCCCGGCGCCGACCTCCCCGCGGTCGCGGATCTGCTCGGCCCTCTCGCGCCCGGCCTCACCGCCGGGTCGGTGCAAACCGAACTGGCGGCGGCGCAAGGAAAGCCGATCACCGCGATCACCTTGCGCGATTCCGACCTCGCCCCGATCCGAGACCGCCTGGCCGCGCTGCCCGGTGTCACCCTCGCCCCGCAGACCCGCCTGCTGACGACCGACAAGGCATTGGCCGCCCCGACCCTGTCCGGACTGGCCGAGTTGTGGCAGCAGTCCGCCGATGCGCACGCCGGGTGGGCCGTGCGCGCCCAGACGCCGCAGGGCACCGAGCGGGTCGCGGGCACGGATCCCACGCCTACCACCGACATCGCGACCACGCTCGATCTCGGCTTGCAGCGCGCTGCCGAGGCGGCGCTCGCCCCGATCACACAGCCCGCGGCGATCGTCGCCCTGCGTCCGTCGACCGGCGAGGTCGTCGCGATCGCGCAGAACGCCCCGGCCGACGCGCAGGGCCCGATCGCGCTGACCGGGCTCTACCCGCCGGGTTCGACGTTCAAGACGGTCACCGTCTCCGCCGCGTTGCAGGCGGGAACGGTCACACCCGACACCGTGCTGCCCTGCCCCGGCACCGCGAATATCGAAGGCCGCCGCATCCCCAACGACAACAATTTCGATCTCGGCGCGGTTCCGCTGCACACCGCGTTCGCCCGCTCTTGCAACACCACGATGGGCGCCCTCGCCGTGCGATTGCCCGCCGACGCGCTGACGAAAGCGGCAACACAACTCGGGCTCGGCATCGATTACGTCACACCGGGCCTGACCACGGTCACGGGAAAGGTGCCCGCGGCCGATACCTCCGCGTTACGTGTGGAGTCGGCGATCGGTCAAGGGCAGGTGACAGCGTCGCCGTTCGGCATGGCTCTGGTCGCCGCGTCCATTGCCCGCGGCTCGGTGCCCGCGCCCACCGTGGTCGCGGGCAAGCCGGGCACACCGGACCGCACCTCGGACGCGCTGCCGCCGCAGGTCGACGACCAGCTGAAAGCCATGATGCGTGAGACCATCACCGGTGGCACCGCGACCCAATTGCGCGACATTCCCGGCCTGCTCGGCAAAACGGGCACCGCGGAGTACATCGATGACGCCCACGCCCACGGCTGGTTCGTCGGCATCGACGGCGACCTGGCCTTTTCCGTGTTCATCAGCGACGCGGGCAGTTCGGCTCCCGCGGTGGACGCGGCGGGCAGGATGCTGCGCGCTCGTGGTTAGTCCCTTTCGGGCGATTCGAGGCAGTGTGAAGGCCCGGCTGACGCGTGCGAGCATTCCTACGCCCGCTACACTCATCCCCGGACCGCGTGAGTAATCAATATGCGGGATGTCACGATTTCGAGAAGGTTCGGAGTAGGCGCCATCGATACCGGTCAGTTGATCGCGGAGCATTACCGCCTGGTCGAGCGGATTGGTAGCGGCGGCACGGGCGTGGTCTGGCGTGCCGTCGACGAACGCCTCCAGCGCTCCGTGGCCGTCAAGCAGATCCACATCCAGCCGAGCCTGCCCGAGGCCGAACGCGACGTGGTGCGCCAGCGCGCGATCCGGGAGGCCCGCAACGCCGCTCGTTTCCAGCATCCGAACGCGATCGTCGTGTTCGACATCACCGAGCACGAGGGCGACCCCTGCCTGGTGATGGAGTACTTGAAGTCCAAGAGCCTCGCCGCGGTGATCGCCGCTCAGGGCACCTTGCCGCTGACCCAGGTCGCGCGGATCGGCGAGCAGGTCGCCTCGGCGCTGATCGCCGCGCATCAGGCGGGCATCGTGCACCGTGACGTGAAACCGGGCAACATCCTGCTCGATGATCACGGCACGGTGAAGATCACCGACTTCGGCATCTCCCGCGCCACCGGTGACGTCACGCTCACCGAGACCGGGCTGATCTGCGGCACCGCCGCCTACCTCGCGCCCGAGGTCGCCCGTGGCTCCGATCCGAGTCCCGCCTCCGATGTGTTCGCGCTGGGCGCCACGCTGTTCCACGCGCTCGAGGGCGAACCGCCCTACGGTGCGGGCTCCAATCCGCTCGCGGTGCTCTACGCGGCCGCGAACGGTCAGCTGAGCGAACCGCGCAACGCCGGTCCCGCCACGGACTTCCTGCTCGACCTGCTCAGTCCAGAGCCGCGCGAGCGTCCGAGCATGCGGGCGGCGCGCGAGCACCTCGCCGCGTTCGCCGACGCGGGTCCGGCCCCGGTGGCCGCCGGGTTCGTGCCCGCCAGCGAGGCATTCGCCCGGCCGAGGGCGGGCCAGTCGGAATCGGCGACCCGCGAGCTGCGGCCTTCGGCAATGGCGTCGACGCCTTACACGCCGACCGAGCGCCAGCCGCGCCCCCGTCCGGTCTCCCCGCCGCCGGCCGCCCACCCGGACACCGCGGCGCACCCCCGCACCATGGCCCAGCCGCGGCCGCAGCCCCGGCAGGGCTCGGGCGGTAAACGCCGCGCGATCTTGATCGGCGCACTGATCGGCGCGGTCGCCGTCGTCGGGGCCATCGTGGTGAACATGATGAGTTCGTCGGGTTCGGGCACCAGCGCGGCCCAGGGGAGCACGTCTTCCGCGGTCGCGTCGACGCGCCCAGGCGCGAACACCACGTCGGCCGCCGCCTCGGTGGGGGAGACGAAGAGCGTCGGCAAGGCCGACTCGCGGCAGTCCATCGATCTGGTGGTGAATTTCTACAACAATCTGACGTACTTGAGCTTCTCCGCTGCTTGGAAACAGCTGACCCCCGCTGCCCAGCAGGTATACGGCAGCCAGCAAGCATTCGAGGACTATTGGACGCAGAATCGGGTGTCGACGTTCAACACCGTCGACACCGGTGGCGGTTCGGGCGCCAACGCGGACGGTTCGGTGGACGTCAATGTGGCCAGCGTGTCCTACGGGAGCCAGAACAAGTCGGTGACGCTCCGGTTGATCAATCCCGGAAACGGGTCCGTGCTCATCGACAGCGACACCCGCTGACGCGAGCGTCCGGATCCGAACCTGGCGTACCCCGCGACAGATCGAGTGCTGTGCCGGACCTCGGCGCACCGCGGGAACGCCCCCGCTGCCCGGACCTGCGCACATGGGTCCACTGCGGCCCCGCCGCCCGGACCACGCGGATAACGGCTGGCGTCGGCCCATTAGGCTGGTAACGGCAACTTTCCTGTTGCGGAATCAGCTGGAGACAAGGACCGACACCACATGACAACCCGCATCGAGCTCGCCCGCGTCGATCTGCGCGGTCGTACTCCCTCCGTCGCCGAGCTGCGCGCCGCGCTGCCGCGCGGGGGAGTCGACGTGGACTCGGTGCTGCATCAGGTGCGTCCGGTGGTCGAGGCGATCCGTGATCACGGTGTGTCGGCGGCGCTGGAGTTCAGCGAGCGCTTCGACGGGGTCATCCCGGCGACGGTGCGGGTGCCCGCGGCCGAGCTGGAAGCCGCGCTGGAGCGGCTGGATCCGGCGGTCCGCGCCGCACTGGAGGAATCCATCGCCAGGGCGCGCAAGGTGCACGCCGATCAGCGGCGCGCCGACAAGACCACCGAGGTGGTGCCGGGCGGCACCGTCACCGAGCGCTGGGTGCCCGTCGAGCGGGTCGGCCTGTACGTGCCGGGCGGGAACGCCGTCTACCCGTCCAGCGTCGTGATGAACGTGGTGCCCGCGCAGACCGCGGGCGTCGGCTCGCTGGTGGTGGCCTCGCCGCCGCAGGCGCAGTTCGGCGGGCTGCCGCACCCCACCATCCTGGCCGCGGCGCAGCTGCTCGGCGTCGACGAGGTGTGGGCGGTCGGCGGCGCCCAGGGCGTCGCGCTGCTGTCCTACGGCGGTGTCGACACCGACGGCGCGCAGCTGGAACCGGTCGATCTGATCACCGGGCCGGGCAACATCTACGTCACTGCGGCCAAACGCCTGTGCCGCGGCCTGGTCGGCATCGACGCCGAGGCGGGGCCCACCGAGATCGCCATCCTCGCCGACGCGACCGCCGATCCGGCGCACGTCGCCGCCGACCTGATCAGCCAGGCCGAGCACGATGTCCTCGCCGCGAGCGTGCTGGTCACCGACAGCGAGCAGCTCGCCGACGCGGTGGACGCCGCGCTCACCACGCAGCTGGCCGTGGTCAAGCACGCCCACCGGGTGACCGAGGCGCTGCGCGGCAGGCAATCCGGCACCGTCCTGGTCGACGACATCGAGCAGGGCCTGCGCGTGGTGAACGCCTACGCCGCCGAGCACCTGGAGATCCAGACCGCCGACGCGCCCGCGGTCGCGGCCAGGGTGCGCAGCGCGGGCGCGGTGTTCGTCGGCGCGTACGCGCCGGTCAGCCTCGGTGACTACTGCGCGGGCTCCAACCACGTGCTGCCCACCGCGGGCTGCGCGCGGCACTCCTCCGGCCTGAGCGTGCAGACCTTCCTGCGCGGCATCCACGTCGTGGAGTACACCGAAGCGGCGCTGAAGGATGTCGCGGGCCACGTGGTGGCGCTGGCGAACGCCGAGGACCTGCCCGCGCACGGCCAGGCCGTGCAGGCGCGTTTCGAGGCCCTGTCGTGACGCGCGCGGTGAGCGCGCCCGGCGCGGACCTGACCCTGGAAGATCTGCCGCTGCGGGAGAACCTGCGTGGTAAGAAGCCCTACGGCGCACCGCAATTGACGGTACCCGTGCAGTTGAACACGAACGAGAATCCGCATCCGCCGAGCCGGGCGCTGATCGACGATGTCGCCGAATCGATCCGGGCGGCCGCCGCGGACCTGCACCGCTACCCGGACCGCGACGCCGTCGCGTTGCGCACCGACCTGGCGCGGTATCTGAGCGCGCAGACCGGTGTCGCGGTGCAGACGGGCAACGTCTGGGCGGCCAACGGCTCCAACGAGATCCTGCAGCAGCTGCTGCAGGCCTTCGGCGGGCCGGGCCGCAGCGCACTGGGTTTCGTGCCCTCGTACTCGATGCACCCGATCATCTCCGAGGGCATCGACACCGAGTGGATCGAGGCCAAGCGCAACGCCGACTTCTCCCTCGACATCGAGCACGCGCTGGCCGCCATCGCCGAGCGCAGGCCGGATGTGGTGTTCGTGACCAGCCCGAACAATCCCACCGGGCACAGCATTCCGCAGGACGACCTCGCGCGCATTCTCGCGGCCGCTCCCGGCATCGTGGTGGTCGACGAGGCTTACGGCGAATTCTCCGCGCAGCCGAGCGCCATCGGGCTGATCGACCGTTTCCCCGCGAAGCTCGTGGTGACCAGGACGATGAGCAAGGCCTTCGCGTTCGCCGGTGGGCGTCTGGGCTATCTGGTCGCCGCACCCGCGGTGATCGACGCGATGCTGTTGGTGCGGCTGCCCTACCACCTGTCGGTGGTCACCCAGGCCGCCGCGCGCGCCGCCCTGCGGCATGCCGAGGAGACCCTCGGCAGCGTCGCCGAACTGGCCGCGCAGCGCGACCGGGTGGCGGCGGCGCTGCGGGAACTCGGTTACGACGTGATCCCCAGCGACGCCAACTTCCTACTGTTCGGCCGCTTCACCGACGCGGCGCGCAGTTGGCAGCGCTACCTCGATCACGGCGTGCTCATCCGTGACGTCGGCCTGCCCGGCTACCTGCGCACCACGATCGGCCTCGCCGCCGAGAACGACGAACTGTTGCGGGTGAGCGGACTGCTGGCGGGCACCGACCTGGCACCGCGATGAACCAGCGCCCGATATCCCTAGGCGACAATTCGATTGGACGTGAGCATGAGTAGGACCGCCCGGGTGGAGCGGGTCACCAAGGAATCCAGCATCGTGGTCGAGCTGGATCTCGACGGCACCGGCAAGACCGAGATCGCCACCGGCGTCCCCTTCTACGACCACATGCTGACCGCGCTCGGCGCGCACGCGAGCTTCGACCTGACCGTGCGCGCGGAGGGCGACATCGAGATCGAGGCGCATCACACGGTCGAGGACACCGCGATCGTGTTCGGTCAGGCACTGGGCAAGGCGCTGGGCGACAAGGCGGGCATCCGCCGGTTCGGCGACGCCTACATCCCGATGGACGAGACGCTGGCGCACGCCGCGGTCGACGTGTCCGGCCGCCCCTACTGCGTGCACACCGGGGAGCCGGATCACCTGCTGCACACGGTGATTCCCGGTTCCGGGCCCGGCGCGCCGTACTCCACGGTGCTCAACCGCCACGTCTTCGAGTCGATAGCGCTGAACGCGCGCATCGCGCTGCATGTGCGGGTGCTCTACGGCCGCGACCAGCACCACGTCACCGAGGCCGAGTTCAAGGCGGTGGCGCGTGCGCTGCGCACCGCGGTCGAACTCGATCCCCGGGTGAGCGGGATTCCGTCGACGAAGGGAACCCTGTGAGCAAGTCCGTGGCCCTGCTCGACTACGGCTCCGGAAACCTGCACTCCGCCGAACGGGCGCTGGCGAGGGCGGGCGCGCGGGTGGAGGTGACCGCCGACCCCGAAGCGGTGCTGGCCGCCGACGGTCTGGTCGTGCCCGGCGTCGGAGCGTTCGCCGCGTGCATGGCGGGACTGCGCGGGGTGCGGGGCGAGCGCCTGATCGGTCAGCGGCTGGCCGGCGGCCGGCCGGTGCTGGGCATCTGCGTCGGCATGCAGATCCTGTTCGAGCGGGGCGTCGAGTTCGGCGAGGAGACCGACGGGTGCGCCGAATGGCCCGGCACGGTCGAACGGCTGTCCGCGCCGGTGCTGCCGCACATGGGGTGGAACACCGTCTCCGCGCCGTCCGACAGCGTGCTGTTCGCGGGTCTCGACGCCGACACCCGGTTCTACTTCGTGCACTCCTACGCCGCCCAGACCTGGGATCTGCCGCCCAGCGAGCACTTCGCCGCACCCAAGCTGACCTGGGCCGAGCACGGAGTGCCGTTCCTGGCGGCGGTGGAGAACGGTGCGCTGTCGGCGACCCAGTTCCACCCGGAGAAGTCCGGTGACGCGGGTGCACACCTGTTGCGCAACTGGGTGAACGCGCTGTAGGCCGGTCCCGCGCACGGAGCGCGCGAGACCGGCCGCCCGGTCAGTGCTTCCTGACCTTGCTGACCAGCCAGCGCCCGTCGACCCGGTCCACCGTCACGGTCATCGACATGCGGCTGGTCTGCGGGAGACCGTCGGTCTCGTCGCTGGTCACCGTCCGCACCACGTCGACGTCCACCTCGGCCCGGTTGTCGTCACCGGAGACGATGCGGCAATCGGCCGAGTTGGCCTCGGCGCGAAGGTGCGCGGCCTCCGCGCTCGACTGGATGTTGGCGCGGAAGTTCTCGAACTCGGTCCGGAATTCCCCGGTGCTGAGGTCGAGCATCCGCCGCGCGTGGTCGCCGAACCGCGCGTAGTCGTAGGTCGCCGCGGCGAAACCGAATTCGCATCCCGCCAGCCGCGCCTCCTCGGGCGGGGCGGCGGTGGCGGCGGGTGCGGCGACGAAGGCCGCGGAGCAGGCGACTGCCGAAAGAGACAGGGCGGCAGCGAGTTTGGATCGTGACATGCACTTCCTCGGTGCGAAATGGAAGCGGCGACCGGGGGTGATCGCCGAGCGGAGACGATACCGCCCGCGCCGCCCCGGATCGCGGCGATCTCGTGACGGATCACGACATCCCGGCTTCGCTGGAACTCGCCGAGCGAGCGGCGCCCGAGCACCGTCGTCGGGCGTCATGCGCCCGCTCGGCGTGGCGCCGGAGCCGAGCGGTGCTCACGGGCGCGTGCCGGTGGACCAGATCGGGTTGGTCTCCACCCGGGACAAGCGCCAGCCTTCGCCGGTGCGGATCGCGTCGAAGCGGTAGACCTCGCCGAGGGTGTAGACCGGCTGCGGAGGTGTCCCGTCGGAGGCGGCGAGCGCGAAGGTGGCGATCAGGTTGGCCCGGACGTCCGCCGTGTCGCCGCGCATGTCGATCAGCACATTGCCGATGACGTGCTGGATGCGCAGATTTTCGCCGTGATTGCGGCTCGCCTGGGCGATCAGCGCGTCGCGGCCCTCGGCCGTGCCGCCGGGGGTCTTCGCGGTCGCGTCGGGGGTGTAGATCGTCCGCAGGTCGTCGAATCGTCCCTCGTCCAGAGCGCGACCGAGCCGGTCGACCAAGGCGGTGATCTGCCCGCGGTCCAGCAGTTCGCGCACCTCCGCCGTCGGTGTCGCGGTGGCCGAGGCGCAGGCGGCGGTGAGTGCGGCCAGCGGGAGGGTCAGCAGGGGGAGGGCGAGCCGGACTTTGCGCATCGAACGCACCTTTCCGATAACGTTGGTGATTCCAACATTGGCTCCACCAACTTAACAGATTGTGGGCGCAGCCAACAAATTTTGGGGGAATGGCCGCGTGGACATCGCGCAGGTGAAGGTTCGCGGCGCACCCGCCAGGCTGGTCGATCGAGTCGCGTCTGGAGCGATACGGTCGACCGGTCGCACACCGGCGGCCAGTGGCTCACGTCGATCGGCCCGAATCCGTGATCGAGCTCCCATCCGCCCAGGCCCTGCACTCGGACGCGGCCGGGTAACCACTAGGCTGCTCTCGTGAGTCTTGTGCTGCTACCCGCCGTCGATGTCGCCAACGGAGAGGCCGTGCGCCTCGTGCAAGGAGAAGCCGGAAGCGAAACCAGCTACGGCTCGCCTCGTGAGGCGGCGCTGGCCTGGCAGGAAGCCGGCGCGGAATGGGTGCACCTGGTCGACCTGGACGCGGCCTTCGGGCGCGGCTCGAACCGGGAACTGCTCGCGGGCGTCGTCGGCGAGCTCGACGTCAAGGTCGAACTGTCCGGAGGCATCCGCGACGACGAGAGCCTGGAAGCGGCCCTGAGCACCGGTTGCGCCCGGGTCAATCTCGGTACCGCCGCGTTGGAGGACCCGGTCTGGTGCGCGAAGGCCATAGCCCGCCACGGCGAGCGCATCGCCATCGGCCTGGACGTGCGCATCGTCGACGGCGAGCACCGGCTGCGCGGACGCGGCTGGGTGAGCGACGGCGGCGACCTGTGGGAGGTGCTCGAGCGGCTGGAACGCGACGGCTGCTCGCGCTACGTGGTGACCGACGTGACCAAGGACGGCACGCTCACCGGCCCGAACCTGGACCTGCTGCGCGAGGTCTGCGCGGCCACCGACGCCCCGGTGATCGCCTCCGGCGGCGTCTCCACTATCGCGGACCTGGTCGCGATCGCCGAACTGGTGCCGGAAGGCGTCGAGGGGTCGATCGTCGGCAAGGCGCTCTACGCGGGCCGGTTCACGCTGCCCGAGGCGCTGGCCGCGGTGAGATGACCCAGGAGCTGTCGGCACTGCTCGCGGAGGCGAGCGAGGTCCTGGACTCGGTGCGCACGCGGTTCATCGAGGGCATCGGCGCGCCGAGCGCGGTCGCCAAGGGCCGCAACGACTTCGCCACCGAGCTGGACCTGGAACTGGAACGCACCGTCTCCGCCGAACTGCGCAGGCGCACCGGCATCGAGGTGCACGGTGAGGAGTTCGGGGGACCGCAACTCACCTCGGGCACCGCATGGGTGCTCGACCCGATCGACGGCACCTTCAACTACTCGTCCGGGCATCCGCTCTCCGGCATGTTGCTCGCGCTGGTTCGCGACGGCGAGCCGGTGCTCGGTCTGACCTGGCTACCGCTGCTCGACCGCCGCTACGCCGCCATGTCCGGAGGCCCAGTGCTGCTGGACGGGCGGCCGCTGCCACCGCTGCCGCGCGGCAAACTGGCCGAGGCGATGATCGGTTTCGGCGCGTTCAACGTCGACTCGCACGGCCGCATCCCCGGCCAGTTCCGCTTCGACCTGCTCGGACCGCTGAGCAGGCTGTCCTCCCGGGTGCGCATGCACGGCTCGACCGGCATCGATCTGGCGTTCACCGCCTCGGGCGTGCTCGGCGGCGCGATCGTGTTCGGGCACCATCCCTGGGACAACGCGGCGGGCGTCGCGCTGGTGCGCGCGGCGGGCGGAGTGGTCACCGACCTGGTGGGCGAGCCGTGGACCATCGCCTCCGGCTCCGTGCTCGCGGCCGCGCCCGGCGTGCACGAAGAACTGCTCGACATGATCTGCACGGTCGCCGATCCGGCGGCCGCGGAGAAAGGGTGAGGCAATGACGTTGGCCGTACGGGTGATCCCGTGTCTGGACGTCGACGCGGGACGCGTGGTGAAGGGCGTCAACTTCGAGAACCTGCGCGACGCGGGTGATCCCGTCGAACTGGCCGCGCTCTACGACGCGCAGGGCGCCGACGAGCTGACCTTCCTCGACGTGACCGCCTCCACCGGCGACCGCGGCACCATGATCGACGTGGTGACCCGCACCGCCGAGCAGATCTTCATCCCGCTCACCGTGGGCGGCGGGGTGCGCACGGTCGAGGACGTGGACCGCCTGCTGCGCGCGGGCGCGGACAAGGTCTCGGTGAACACCGCCGCGATCGCGCGGCCGGAAGTGCTGCGCGAGATGTCCGAGCGATTCGGCTCCCAGTGCATCGTGCTTTCGGTGGACGCGCGCACCGTGCCGCAGGGGCAACCCGACACCCCCTCCGGGTGGGAGGTGACCACTCACGGCGGCAAACGCGGCACCGGCATCGACGCCGTCGAATGGGCCGTGCGCGGCGCCGAACTCGGTGTCGGCGAGATCCTGCTCAATTCGATGGACGCCGATGGCACCAAGGCCGGTTTCGACCTGTCGATGATCCGTGCCGTGCGGGCGGCGGTCACCGTCCCGGTGATCGCCAGCGGCGGCGCGGGCGCGGTCGAGCACTTCGCCCCGGCGGTGCACGCGGGCGCCGACGCGGTGCTCGCCGCCAGCGTGTTCCACTTCGGCGATCTGACCATCGGCCAGGTCAAGGATTCGATGCGGGCGGAGAAAATCGTCATCCGGTAGCGACTGGCGGAAATTCGCCGACCAGGAAGGCAGGTCGAAGCGGCGCGGTTGCATCGGGCATGACCATCGGAATCGCGCTGTCGCCGTTCGCCCTCGACGCCCCCGGCAACGCCGTGGACACGGCGGTGTCGCTGGGTGAGTCGGCGCTCGCCGCCGGAGTGTCGTCCGTGTGGTTCGGCCAGACGCTCAGCTACGACGCCATCGCGCTGGCCGGGATCGTCGGTCGCGCCGTGCCGGGACTCACGGTCGGCACGTCCGCGGTGCCGATCACGGCGCGTCATCCGCTGCTGATCTCCAGCCAGGCGCAGACCGCGCAGGCGGCCACCGGCGGCCGGTTCACCCTCGGGCTCGGCCTGGGCGCGAAATTCCTCGCCGACCCGGTCTTCGGCGGATCCTTCGACCGGCCGATCACCCGGCTGCGCGAGTTCCTCACCGCGCTGCGCACCGTGTTGCACACCGGCACGGTGGATTTCCACGGCGAAACGCTCACCGCCGCCACGCCGCTGCCCGCCGCGGTGGCCGGCGCACGCCCGCAGGTGCCGATCCTGGTGGCCGCCATGGGCCCGCAGGCCCTGCGCGTCACGGGTGAGCTGGCCGACGGCACCCTGCCCTTCCTGGTCGGCCCCAAGGCGCTGGCCGAGCACATCGTCGCACCGCTCACCGCCGCGGCCGAGCGGGCCGGGCGGCCCGCACCCCGGATCACCGTCCTGGTGCCCGGCGTGATCACCGCCGACATCGATGCCGCCCGTGCGGCCGCCGCGGCCCAGACGACGTTCTACGACGACATCCCCTCCTATGCGCGGGTGATCCAGCTGTCCGGTGCCTCGCGGGCGGCGGAACTGGTGGTGATCGGCGACGAGGACCTGATCGCGGCCCGCGTCGCGGAGTACTTCGCGGCGGGCGCGACGGAGGTCGTGTTCTCGCAGACCGATCTGACCACCCCGGAGTACCAGCGGCGCACCTGGGCGGTGCTCGGCGAACTCCAGCGCTCCCGGGTGGGCTGATCGTGCACTCCGGGCGCGCTCGGTCGCGGGCGCCCCTGTTATAACGGTGCTATGAGTCTCGACCCCGCCATCGCCGCCCGTCTCAAGCGCAACGACGCCGGATTGGTCTCGGCCGTCGCGCAGGAACGCGCCACCGGTGACGTGCTGATGGTCGCGTGGATGGACGACGAAGCGCTGGCGCGCACGCTGGAAACCCGTAAGGCCACGTACTATTCGCGTTCCCGTCGGCAGTACTGGGTCAAGGGGGAGACGTCCGGCCACACCCAGTACGTGCACGAAGTACGACTCGACTGCGACGGCGACACGATACTGTTGATTGTCGACCAAGAAGGAGCGGCCTGCCACACCGGCACGCACACCTGCTTCGATTCGGACGTGCTCCTGGCCGCGCGATCCTGAACCGGGGATGCGCTGAACGGGCGCTGTCCGACGTTGTTCGTCTTCAGCCCGCGCATGGCCGCAGCGGAGGCGGAGGTACGTTCAGCTGCCGTTCGGTTGCTGGTCGTCCCGGCTCGCGGGCGCGAGTTCGCCGAGCCGGTCGAGTGCGTCGGCCAGCCGCTCGGCCAGCAGTTCGCCGAGTTCGGCGACCTGCGCCTTCTGCGCCTCGTCCAAGCCGTCGAAGACCAAGTGCCGCACGGCTTCCAGATATCCGGGTGCGGCCTCGACGACCTTCAGGTACCCGTCGTCGGTGAGTACGGCGTGCACGCCGCGCCGCCCCGCCGTCGCCGAACGCTGCGCCCAGCCCATGCGCTCCAATTTGGACACCACATGCGACAACCGCGATAGCGATGCATTTGCCTTGTGGGCAAGCTCACTCATCTGCAGGCGATGGCCCGGTTCCTCCGACAACAGCGTCAATACCCAGTACTCGAAATGCGTCACGCCGGACTCGCGCTGCAGCTGGGTGTCCAGAGCTCCTGGCAGCCGCGTCATCAGCGCCACGATCGCACGCCACGCGCGTTGTTCGACCGGGTCGAGCCACTTCGTCACTGTGTGCCTTCTTTCAAGCCAAGTGACGTGGTTTTGTTCGTTGTCCTAGTGATTGTCGAAAATCTTGTGCACAGTCACCCGCGACATTGAGTTTGCCACGACTTCGCTCGACCGGCATAAAGATGCCGCATGACGTGAGTTCACTCACACGTGGCGCGGCTGCGTGTCCTCGGCCTCCGGTTTCGCCGGGTGGGTGCGCCGCCACCTGCGCAGCAGCAACAGCGCCACGGCGACGAGGAACAACAGCGTCGCGATGACGGCGCCGGTGAGCGCGGCGCCACGGAAGGCGGGCGCGTCGACATCCAAGATCCGCTGACCTGCGTGGGCGGCACTGCTGTTGCCCAGCACGATGGTCAGCGTCATCAGGTTGGGGATGGCGCACAGGATCGCGACCACCGCGGCCGCTCCGGCCAGGAACCTGCCCGCCTTACGCCGCCACACCAGCACGGCGAACAGCAGCAGGAAAAGCGTGACGACGGTGCAGAATCCACCGTAGAACAGCCCCCAGCCGATGCCCTTGGTGAAGCTTCCGTGCACCATCGAGCCGACCCGCTGCGCCCACCAGCGCGGGACGAACGCGGACAGGACGAAATAGGAGACGACCAGCACCGCGAGAATCGCCGCGCCGACGATGATCCGCGTGCGCCAGACGGCTGCCGCGGGTTTGCGCTCGCCCGGCTGCACGTCGGTCGAAGTCATGCGTCCAGCCTAGGCCGCGCCGTCATCGGGAAGCGGCCACGGCGCGCGGATAATGCGTACCTCCGCGTTCGCTGCGGCCGTGCGCTCTGTGCGTACCTCCGCGTTCGCTCCGGCCGTGCGCTCTGTGCGTACCTCCGCCTTCGCTGCGGCCGTGCGCGGATTGAGGACGGACTACGTCCGACGGCGCCATCTGTGCGTACCTCCGCGTTCGCTGTGGCCGTGCGAAGGGCTGATACGGACTGCCCGACAGCGCTCGTCTACCGGTTGCGCAGGTAGTTCAGTGCTTCGTCGGCGTGGACGGCGGCGCGCAGCTCGCCGGTGATGATCTTGCGGATGGTGCGGTCGGTGTCGATGACGAACGTTTGCCGCTTCACCGGTGCGAGTTTGCCCAGCAGCCCGCGCTTGACGCCGAACTTCGCGGCGACGGCGCCGTCGGCGTCGGAGAGCAACGGGTAGCCGAGGCGTTGTTTCTCGGCGAACCCGGCCTGGGTGTCCACGTTGTCGGTGCTGATGCCGACACAGGTGGCGCCGAGTGCGGCGAATTCGGCGGAGAGGTCGCGGAAGTGACAAGCCTCGGCCGTGCAGACGGGCGTGTTCGCCGCGGGATAGAAGAAGAGGACCAGAGGGCCGTCCGCCAGCAGCGCGTCGAGCGAGCGGGTAGTGCCGGATTGATCGGGAAGCTCGAAATCAGGGGCGAGCTGTCCTTGCTGCATACCCGGGAACACTACCGCGCGGTCGGTCGAATCGGGTATTTCGTGCGCGCCGGACCTGGTGCTCGTGCCCGCCGTGCGCTGTCCGCGATCCGATCGCGGCGCCGGTCATCGGGCACGAGCCGAGGGGAAGGGCGGCTACGCGCCGATGAGCGCCGCCACCTCAGGGTTCTTGATCGCCATCACATCGAGGATGCCGTGGGCCCGCAGGAACGGCCTCAGCTCTTTGATGCGGTCGCTGTGGACGGCGTATTCGTCGGGGAAGCGGTTCTTGTCGAGGGACTCCAGTGCTTTGACGTAGGTGACGAAGGACGCGAGCGCGTTGGCCGGGGCGCTTTGCTGGTAGGCCGGATGACTCGTGCCCCCGGTGCGCGGGGCGTGCAGGCGCGGGACGCTGTGGTTCGGGATGTGCCGAGAACCCTCGGGCGCTACCGATTGCGAGGGGTACATCAGTTGTCTCCTCTCGAGATGGATACCGCATGCGACGTGGAACGCCGCGAGTGTAGTGAGCCTGGCCACACCTTCGGCGACCGCGTGGGAACCGGACGGTCGACCTGATTTGTCGGGTTTGTCGCGCCGGGTCGCCGCGTCGGCGGCACCGCTCAATCGCCGGCCGGTCCGGCCTGGGATGATGAGTACATGGCAGGCGCGTCCACTCCCACCACCACGACCCGCGAGCAGTTCCATCAGCTGGCCGCGGAGCACCGGGTGGTCCCGGTCACCCGAAAGGTCCTGGCGGACTCGGAGACTCCGCTGTCGGCCTACCGCAAACTCGCGGCCGACCGGGCGGGCACCTTCCTGTTCGAGTCCGCGGAGAACGGCCGGTCGTGGTCGCGCTGGTCGTTCATCGGCGCGGGCAGCCCCTCGGCGCTGACCGTCGTGGACGGCGAGGCGGCCTGGCTGGGCAACGTCCCGGCCGACGCGCCCTCCGGCGGCGATCCGCTGGTCGCGCTGCGCGAGACGCTGGAGCTGCTGCGCACCGAGCGGCTGCCCGGGCTGCCGCCGCTGACCGGCGGCATGGTCGGCTACCTCGGCTACGACGCGGTGCGCCGGATCGAGCGGCTGCCCGCCCTGGCGCTGGACGATTTGCGACTGCCGGAGATGGTGCTGCTGCTCGCCACCGACCTGGCCGCGTTCGACCACCACGAGGGCGCGATCACACTGATCGCCAACGCGGTGAACTGGAACGGCACCGCCGAGCGCGTCGACGAGGCCTACGATGACGCGGTGGCCCGGCTGGACCGGATGACCGCCGCGCTCGGCGCGCCCGCCGACTCCACCGTGTCGGTGTTCGACCGGCCCGAGCCGCGATACCGGCGCAGGCGCACCACCGAGGAGTTCGGCGCGGGCGTGCGCCGCCTGGTCAAGGAGATCGAGGCGGGCGAAGCGTTCCAGGTGGTGCTGTCCCAGCGTTTCGAGATGGATTACGACGGTGCGCCGATCGATCTGTACCGGATGCTGCGCGCGTCGAATCCGAGCCCCTACATGTACCTGCTGCACATCCCGGACGGCGCGGGCGGCACCGCGTTCTCCATCGTCGGCTCCAGCCCGGAATCACTGGTGACCGTGAAAGACCGTGTGGCGACGACACATCCGATCGCGGGCACCCGCTGGCGCGGCGTCACCGAGGAGGAGGACCTGCTGCTGGAGAAGGGCCTGCTCGCCGACGAGAAGGAGAACGCCGAGCACCTCATG
Source organism: Nocardia sp. NPDC004718 (assembly GCF_053601535.1). Taxonomy (NCBI): domain Bacteria; kingdom Bacillati; phylum Actinomycetota; class Actinomycetes; order Mycobacteriales; family Nocardiaceae; genus Nocardia; species Nocardia sp. NPDC004718. The sequence goes on along the minus strand of NZ_JBSGCA010000016.1, from coordinate 75,059 downwards.
CTCGTCGACCTCGGCCGCAACGACCTGGGCCGGGTGTGCGAGCCGGGCACCGTGCGGGTCACCGAGTACCGCCACATCGAGCGCTACAGCCATGTCATGCACCTCGTGTCGACGGTGTCCGGCCGGTTGGCGCCCGGACGGATCGCGCTGGACGCGGTGCGGGCGTGCTTCCCGGCGGGCACCCTGTCCGGCGCTCCCAAGGTGCGCGCGATGGAGTTGATCGAGGAACTCGAGCCGACCCGGCGTGGCGTCTACGGCGGCGTCGTCGGGTACCTGGACTTCGCCGGTGACGCCGACACGGCCATCGCCATCCGCACCGCGCTGCTGAAGGACGGCACGGCCTACGTGCAGGCGGGCGCAGGCATCGTCGCGGACTCCGACCCCGAGTACGAGGACGTGGAGTCCCGCAACAAGGCGATGGCGGTGCTCAAGGCGATCGCGGCGGCCGGAACGGTGCGGGCCTACGGTACGGAACCCGGTGCGGCGGACGGCGGCACGCGATGACGGCTGCCCATTCCGGAGACGAACCCGACCGAGCGCGAGAACCGACCCCGGACACCGCGGGGCCACAAGCCGTTCCAGCGGCCGACGGCCCGGCCGGACCGGCGAGCGCGGAAGGCCATTCGCGCCGCAACTACCCCGTCGCTCCAGTGGCGTTGCTCGCCCTCGCCGCCGCCGCGCTGTGGGCGTCGTCCCGGATGACCTGGGTGACGGTCACCTCGTCGGACGGTCTCACCCAGCCCCGCACCGATCATCTGAACGGCGGGGTGTGGTTCGGCGCGCTGACCCCGCTGGCGCTGGTCCTGCTCGCCTCGATCGCGGCCGTGCTGGCCACCAAGGGCTGGTTGCGTCGCGTGGTCGGCGTGCTGATTGCGTTGGTCGCCGCGGTGGCCGCGGTGCCCGCGTTCGCGCTGCTGACCGATTCCGGCAAGACCGCCGAGCGGGCCGCGAAGCTCGCGGAGCTCCCGGCGCGCGCGCAGGTCGAGACGGCGACCACCTCGGCGTTCCCCGCCGTGCTCGCGCTGCTCGGCGCGGTCGCCGCGTTCGGCGCGGGCGCGCTGCTGGCCCGCATGCCCGCCGAGACGGCGCGGCTGTCCGGCAAGTACGACAACCCGGTCTTCCGGCGCGCCGCCGCCACGGCGGAGGTCACGCAGCGGCGCGCGCAGTCCCCGGACGACCGGTCGGCACCTCAGCTGTCCGAGCGCGTGCTGTGGGACGCGCTGGACGCGGGCACCGACCCGACCGACGAACCGCAGGCCGGCCAGGCGTCCCCAGAAGATTCCGACCCGGGCGAGGCGGGCCGACGTGGCCGCTGAGCTGTCTCCGCGCGGCAGGTGTGGCGGGTGCCACCTTGCGCGGAGCCCTTCCGCATGGTTCAACCCCAGCCCCGGCGCGAACGCGCCCGGTAGGTCCATTTATTCTTTGACAGCATCGGTGAGACAGCGCCTGGGGGGATTCTCAGGTAGCAAGTCCGTCTCCCCAGAAAGGATTCGAGCCAGATGACGGTACTCGACTCGATTCTCGACGGGGTCCGCGCGGATGTGGCCGCTCGGGAAGCCCTGCTGGACTTCCAGGCGGTCAAGGCGGCCGCCGCGGCGGCCCCCGCGCCGCTGGACGCCCGCGCGGCGCTGCTCGAGGACGGCATCGGCGTGATCGCCGAGGTCAAGCGAGCAAGTCCGTCCAAGGGCGAGCTGGCGGACATCCCGGACCCGGCGAGTCTGGCCAAGGCCTACGAGGACGGTGGCGCGCGGATCATCAGCGTGCTCACCGAGGGCCGCCGCTTCAACGGGTCGCTGGACGACCTGGACGCGGTCCGCGCCACGGTGAGCATCCCGATCCTGCGCAAGGACTTCGTCGTCGGCCCGTACCAGATCCACGAGGCGCGCGCGCACGGCGCGGACGTCATCCTGCTGATCGTCGCGGCGCTGGAACAGGACGTGCTGTCCTCCCTGATCGACCGCACCGAGTCGCTGGGCATGACCGCGCTGGTCGAGGTGCACACCGAGGAGGAGGCCGACCGCGCGCTGGAGGCGGGCGCGTCGGTGATCGGCGTCAACGCCCGCAACCTCAAGACGCTCGAGGTCGACCGCGACGTGTTCGCGCGGATCGCGCCCGGATTGCCCACCGAGGTCATCCGGATCGCCGAGTCCGGCATCCGCGGCACCGCCGATCTGCTGGCCTACGCCGGTGCGGGCGCGGACGCCGTGCTCGTCGGCGAGGGGCTGGTGACCAGTGGCGACCCCCGCGCGGCGGTCTCCGAGCTGGTGACCGCGGGCACCCACCCGTCCTGCCCGAAGCCGGCACGGCGGGGTCGGTGACCGGCGTGGCGGCGGTACCTCAAGCCAGCGACGGCGTCGCCCAGCGCAGCGGCCACGAGCCCGACGTGGGCGGCCACTTCGGCGTCTACGGCGGCAGGCACGTGCCGGAAGCGCTGATGGCCGTCATCGAGGAGGTCACCGCCGAGTACGAGAAGTCCCGGCTCGACGACTCCTTCCTCAACGAACTCGATCGGCTGCAGCGCGACTACACCGGCCGCCCGTCGCCGGTGTTCGAGTGCAAGCGGCTGTCCGAGCACGCGGGCGGCGCCCGCATCCTGCTCAAGCGCGAAGACCTCAACCACACCGGCTCGCACAAGATCAACAATGTGCTCGGCCAGGCGCTGCTCGCCAAGCGGATGGGCAAGACCAGGGTGATCGCGGAGACCGGCGCGGGCCAGCACGGCGTCGCCACGGCGACCACCTGCGCGCTGCTCGGTCTGGACTGCGTCGTCTACATGGGCGCGGTCGACACCGCGCGCCAGGCGCTCAATGTGGCCAGGATGCGCCTGCTCGGCGCCGAGGTGATCTCGGTGACCTCCGGTTCGCAGACGCTCAAGGACGCCATCAACGAGGCGCTGCGCGACTGGGTGACCAACGCCGACGACACCTACTACTGCTTCGGCACGGCCGCGGGCCCGCACCCGTTCCCGATGCTGGTGCGCGATTTCCAGCGCATCATCGGCCTGGAGGCCCGCGCCCAGGTGCAAGCCACCACCGGCCGGTTGCCCGACGCGGTCGTCGCCTGCGTCGGCGGCGGATCCAACGCCATCGGCATCTTCCACGCGTTCCTCGACGACCCCGACGTCCGGCTGATCGGTTACGAAGCGGCCGGTGACGGCGTCGACACCGGCAGGCACGCGGCCACGTTCACCGGCGGGACGCCGGGAGCGTTCCAGGGCGCCTACTCGTACCTGCTGCAGGACGAGGACGGCCAGACCATCGAGTCGCATTCGATCTCGGCGGGCCTGGACTATCCGGGCGTCGGACCCGAGCACGCCTACCTCAAGGACGTCGGCCGCGCCGAATACCGGCCGATCACCGACACCGAGGCGATGGACGCCCTGCTGCTGCTCAGTCGCAAGGAGGGCATCATCCCCGCGATCGAGTCGGCGCACGCGGTGGCAGGCGCCCTGGAACTGGGCAAGGAACTCGGCGAGGGCGCGATCATCCTGGTGAACCTCTCCGGCCGGGGCGACAAGGACATGGACACGGCAGCGCGGTGGTTCGGGCTGTTCGACGAGCCGAAGGAGGAGGGCCGGTGAGCCAGCAGTCCCGCTTGGCGAACACCTTCGCCGCCTGCCGAGCCGAGGGTCGCGCGGCACTGATCGGCTACCTGCCCGCGGGCTACCCCGACCTGGCCGGTTCGATCGAGGTCGTGCGCGCGATGGTCGAAGCCGGATGCGACATCGTCGAGGTCGGCGTCGCCTACTCCGATCCCGTGATGGACGGCCCGACCATCCAGGCCGCCGCCGAACAGGCGCTGCGCGGCGGAGTGCGGGTGCGCGACGTGTTCTCGGTGGTCGAGGCGATCACCGGAGCCGGAGGCAAGGCCGTCGTGATGAGCTACTGGAATCCCGTGCTCCAGTACGGCGTGGATCGCTTCGCGCGGGATCTGGCCGCCGCGGGCGGGGCGGGCATCATCACCCCGAACCTGATTCCGGAAGAGGCCGACGACTGGTTCATCGCCTCGTCCACGCACAACTTGGACCGCATCTTCCTGGTCGCGCCGTCGTCCACCGAGGAACGCCTGGTGAAGACGCTCGAGGCCAGTCGCGGCTTCGTCTACGCGGCCTCGACCATGGGCGTGACCGGCGCGCGGGACGTGGTGTCCTCGGCCGCGCCCGCACTGTGCGCGCGGATCCGGGCCCACTCCGACATCCCGATCGGCGTCGGCCTCGGCGTCCGCTCGGGCGTGCAGGCCGCCGAGATCGCGTCCTACTCCGACGGCGTCATCGTCGGTTCGGCGCTGGTGAGCGCGGCGGGCCGAGGTCTGGACGCGGTGCGAGCACTCACCGCGGAATTGGCCGAAGGCGTGCGGTCGGCGACCGTCGCGTCCTAGCAACCGGTCGGAGTCCAGCGCGGCGCACGGTTCCGCAGCCCGTTCGACGGGCTCCGGACTTCGACCCGCGAGCGGCCGAATCGCCATGATCCGGGATCGGCCGATCGGGCTCGGCACGGGCGCTCTGGGCGTCTTGGGCGAACCCCGACGCGGCGAGGGCGGTGCGGTGGTGGCGGGCCGGTCGAGCATCTCCGCTACGGTGGCCCCGTGACGTTACGAGTCCTCGCAGACAGTGTCCTGGCCGACGGCGGCGTCAGCGGCGCCGTGCTGGCCTACATCCCCAGCCCCGCGCGCGGCGTCTGGCAGCTCGGTCCGTTCCCGCTGCGGGCGTATGCCCTGTGCATCATTCTCGGCATCATCGTCGCGATCTGGTGGGGCGAACGGCGCTGGCGCGCTCGCGGCGGCCAGCCCGGCGCGATCCTGGACGTCGCGATGTTCGCGGTGCCGTTCGGCCTGGTCGGCGGCAGGCTCTACCACGTGGCCACCGACTGGCAGAAATACTTCGGTGCGGGCGGGCACCCGGTCGACGCGCTGAAGATCTACCAAGGCGGGCTCGGCATCTGGGGTGCGGTGCTGCTGGGCGGTATCGGAGCGTGGATCGGCTGCCGGGTATACAAGATCCCGTTGCCCGCTCTGGGTGACGCGGTCGCGCCGCCGATCCTGCTGGCGCAGGCCATCGGCAGGCTCGGCAACTACTTCAACCAAGAGCTCTACGGGCGCGAGACCGACGTGCCGTGGGGCCTGGAGATCTACCGGCGGGTGGGCGACGACGGTCAGCTCGACATGATGAACGGCGCCTCCACCGGCGTGGTCGAAAAGATCGTGCACCCCACCTTCCTGTACGAGCTGCTGTGGAACCTGCTGGTCGTCGTGCTGCTGGTGTACGTGGACCGACGTTTCCGGATCGGTCACGGACGGCTGTTCGCCCTGTACGTCGCCGGCTACTGCTTCGGACGGTTCTTCGTCGAACTGATGCGCGCCGACGAGGCGACGAAGATCGCGGGCATCCGGATCAACTCGTTCACCTCCGCCCTCGTGTTCCTGGCCGCGATCGCCTACTTCGTGTTCGCCACCAAGGGGCGCGAGACGCCCGAGCAGCTGCAACCCGGCGCGACCCCCCGGCCGTGGCCGTGGCAGATCCGCGCGCTGCGTGCCGCCGCAGCGGCGCCGACCGAGAAGTCCTCGGGTACCGGCGAATTCGAGAAGGCCGGGTCCGCCGCCGACGCGGCCGAGACCGGGACGTCCGCTGCCGAGCTGGACGGGCATCGCGAGGGCTCCGAAAGCGGTTCGGAGAAAACGAATTCCGGCACGGCCGCGTCGGACAAGGGCTGATCGCCGCCGGTCGCCGCGACGGCCCGATCCGTCGCGGGCTGCCATCGACTCTCCTCCGCGGCAACGATCGTGCGATCCGCCGCGATAACCACTGGTAGCGCCGAACGCTCCGGGGCGACAACCCGGTCGTTCCCGGTGACAATGACTCGTGATCGTGACGAGCCGCGGTTCGGCGATCCAGTGAGGCCGGGGGCCGACAAGAGGGTGCCCGCACTAATGAGGAGGACATGAGTGACCGACCCTTACCAGCAGAATCCGGGCGCCGGGGGCCCGCAGTACGGCCCGCCGGGCACCGGCCCTGACCTGACCAAGCCGCTGGAGGAGCAGAGCCAGCCGCAGTACAATCCGCCGTCGGACCCCTACAACCAGCAGGCGCAGTACGGCCAGCCCGTCGGCGGCTACGGCCAGCAGCCGGGCGGCTACCCGCAGGCGCCGTACCCGATGGGCCCGCAGGGTTACAACCCGAACGACCCGGAGGCGCCCTGGGGCCGCGACCCGTTCGGTGTTCCGCTGTCGGACAAGCAGAAACTGGTCGCGGGCCTGCTGCAGATCTTCCTCGGCAGTTTCGGCGTCGGCCGTTTCTATCTCGGATACAACGGCTTGGGCATCGCCCAGCTGGTGGTCACGATCCTGACTTGTGGTCTCGGCGGCATCTGGGGTCTCATCGACGGCGTCATGATCTTGGTCGGCAAGGTTCCCGATTCGCAGGGCCGTCCGCTGCGCGACTGACCGCCGCGGTATCGACTATGCCGGGAGGCGGGGATACCCGCTTCCCGGTCGTTCGGGCGAAATCAATGAGCACAACCTTTCCGAGCGTGGTGATCGCGATACTGTCGCGCGCACGGGTCCGGGCGTAGCATGACCGGACTCGCGTGCCGTGTGTGGAGTTCCACGCACCGAAGAGAGGATTTCCGTGCGTCGCAAGCTGTTCGCCGCCGCCATGCTCGCCATCGTCGCCGCCACCGGACTGAGCGGGTGCGGTGACAGCGACCCGAACGTTCTGAAGGTCGGCACCGAGGGCACCTACGCTCCCTTCAGCTTCCAAGGCTCCGACGGCAAACTCACCGGTTATGACGTGGAGGTGATCAGGGCGGTCGGCGACAAACTCGGCAAGAAAGTCGAGTTCGTGCAGACCCCGTGGGACGCCATCTTCGCGGGCCTGGAATCCAAGCGCTTCGATCTGGTGGCCAACCAGGTGACCGTGAACGACGAGCGCGCGGTCAAGTACGCGCTGTCGGCGCCCTACACCACATCGGCGGGCGTGATCGTCACCCGCGCCGACAACAATGCCGTCACCGGCCTCGCCGATCTCAACGGGAAGACCTGCGCGCAGTCGGCCACCAGCAACTGGAGCAAGGTCGCCACCGACGCGGGTGCGAAGGTCGAGGCCGTAGAGGGCTTCGTACAGGCCATCCAGCTGCTGAAGAACGGCCGCGTGGACGCCACCGTCAACGACAACCTCGCCGTCGCCGAATACACCAAGAAGACCGGCGACACCAGCGTGAAGATCGCGGGCCGGACCGGATCGGTGAGCAAGCAGGCGTTCGCCGCGCGCAAGGGCGAGGCGCTGATCACCGACGTGGACAACGCGCTGAACCAGCTGCGCGCCGACGGCACCTTGGCGAAGATCTCCGAGAAGTATTTCGGGACAGACGTCAGCCAGTAGCCGACATCGTTCATGGACGCCGCCACCCGGGACCTCATCTGGCACAACCTGTGGCCGATGCTGCAGGCCACCGTCACCGAGACCCTTCCGCTCACCGCCGTCAGCTTCGCCATCGGCCTGGCGCTCGCGTTGTTCGTCGCGCTGGCCAGGATGTCGCCGGTGCGGCCGCTGTCGGCGGCGGCCCGTTTCTACATCTCGATCATTCGCGGGACACCGCTGCTGGTGCAGCTGTTCATCGTGTTCTACGCTCTGCCGCAGTTCGACATCGTGATCGACCCCTTCCCCGCCGCGGTGATCGCGTTCAGCCTCAACGTCGGCGGATACGCGGCCGAGGTGGTGCGAGCCGCCATCCTCAGCGTCGCCACGGGACAGTGGGAGGCGGCGCAGGCGCTCGGCATGTCGTACCCGATGATGCTGCGGCTGATCATCCTGCCGCAGGCCGCGCGCATCGCCGTGCCGCCGCTGTCGAACACCTTGATCTCCTTGGTGAAGGACACCTCGCTGGCCTCCACCATCCTGGTGACCGAGCTGCTGCGCGTCGCCCAGCTCGCCGCCGCCCCCACTTTCGACTTCTTCGCGCTCTACGGGGTCGCGGCGCTGTACTACTGGGTGATCTGCCTGATCCTCGGGTTCGGGCAGACCCGGCTGGAAACGAGGTTGGCCCGTCATGTCGCTCGCTGAATATCCGTTTGTACCTGCTATGGAGCTGTCGTTCATTTTTTTCACCAAGGATTCACCATGGCCACGGCGGGACCTGCCCACCGAGCGGGACTAGGCTCTACCCGTGATGCGACGGACGAAGATTGTGTGCACGCTCGGACCGGCCACTGCCACCGAGGACCGTATCCGCGAACTCGTCGAGAGCGGCATGGACGTGGCTCGGCTGAACTTCAGCCATGGCGAGCACGCCGACCATGCCGAGAACTACAAGAAGGTGCGTCAGGCCTCCGACCACCTCGGCCGCGCGGTCGGCATTCTCGCCGACCTGCAGGGGCCCAAGATCCGCCTCGGCCGCTTCCTGGAAGGCAGGACCGTCTGGGCGACGGGTGAAGAGGTCCGCATCACCGTCGACGACGTCGACGGGACCCACGACCGCGTGTCCACCACCTACAAGGAACTCGCGCAGGACGCCAAGCCCGGTGATCGCCTGCTGGTCGACGACGGCAAGGTCGGCCTCATCGTCACCCGCGTCGATGGCAACGACGTGGTCTGCCGGGTCACGGAGGGTGGGCCGGTCTCCAACAACAAGGGCGTGTCACTGCCGGGCATGGACGTGTCGGTCCCCGCGCTCTCGGAGAAGGACATCGAGGACCTGGAGTTCGCGCTGAAGCTCGGCGTGGACTTCATCGCGCTGTCGTTCGTGCGGTCCCCGTCCGATGTCGAGCTCGTGCACGACGTGATGGACCGGGTGGGCCGCCGGGTGCCGGTGATCGGCAAGCTGGAGAAGCCGGAGGCGATCGACAACCTGGAGGCCGTCGTCCTGGCCTTCGACGCGGTCATGGTCGCGCGCGGCGACCTCGGTGTAGAGCTGCCGCTGGAGCAGGTGCCGATCGTGCAGAAGCGCGCCATCCAGATGGCCCGCGAGAACGCCAAGCCGGTCATCGTCGCCACGCAGATGCTGGAATCGATGATCGAGAACTCCCGCCCCACCCGTGCCGAGGCCTCCGACGTGGCGAACGCGGTGCTCGACGGCGCCGACGCGGTGATGCTGTCGGGTGAGACCTCGGTGGGCAAGTACCCGATCGAGACGGTGCGCACGATGGCGCGCATCGTGCACGCGGTGGAGACCGAGTCGACCCGGGTGCCGCCGCTGACCCACGTGCCTCGCACCAAGCGCGGCGTGATCTCCTACGCCGCCCGCGACATCGGCGAGCGGCTCAACGCCAAGGCGCTGGTCGCGTTCACCCAGTCGGGCGACACGGTGCGCCGCCTGGCCCGCCTGCACACCCCGCTGCCGCTGCTGGCGTTCACGCCGCTGCCGGAGGTCCGCAGCCAGCTGGCGCTGACCTGGGGCACCGAGACCTTCATCGTGCCGACCGTGAGCAGCACCGACGCGATGATCCACCAGGTGGATGTAGCACTTCTGTCGATGGAGCGATACCAGAAGGGTGACCTGGTGGTCATCGTGGCCGGGTCGCCGCCCGGTACCGTCGGTTCCACCAACCTGATCCACGTTCACCGAATCGGTGAGGAGGACCATTAGTGAGTGCTTCCCTGAGTAGCCCCGTCGACGTCGCGGACGGCACGCAGCGTTCCGACCTGGATGTGCTGCTTGCCCTGCTCGATCTCGAGCAGATGGACGAGGACGTGTTCGTCGGCCAGCACCCGGAGAAGGTGTGGAGCCGTACCTTCGGCGGTCAGCTCGTCTCGCAGGCGATCATCGCTGTGGGCCGCACGGTCGGCGACCGGCCGGTGCATGCGGTCAACGCGCATTTCGTGCGCGGCGGCGATGTGAAGAAGCCGATCGAGTACCGGGTGGACCGTCATCGCGACGGCCGGGCGTTCGCCAACCGCACGGTCACCGCCAGCCAGGACGGCCAGGAGCTGTTCGTCATGCTCGCCGCGTTCCAGGACTGGGGCACGGGACTCGAGCACGCGCACGCCCAGCCGGAGGTGCCGGACCCGGAGACGCTGCCGCGGGTCGAGGAGAGCTTCGAAGGCTTGGAGGACAAGCTGGAGATGTTCGTCAAGGCGCCGCATCCGATCGACATGCGCTACACCAACGATCCGGCGTGGATCCTGAAGGGCACGGGGGAGCGGCTCAACCACAACCGGGTGTGGATGCGCGCGGACGGCAGGCTGCCCGACGATCCGCTGATCCATGTGGCGACGCTGGGTTACTCGTCCGACACCACGGTGCTGGACTCGATCATCACCACCCATGGGCTGTCATGGGGCCTGGACCGCATCGTCGCGGCCACGGTCAACCATTCGATCTGGTTCCACCGCCCGTTCCGTTTCGACGAGTGGGCGCTGTACTGCACCGAATCGCCGGTGGCCGCGGGCTCCCGTGGCCTGGCGACCGGCCGCTTCTACTCCCGCAGCGGCGATCTGCTGGCCACCACGGTGCAAGAGGGACTCATCCGCCACTTCCCCGCGCGGCGCTGAGATCCGGGGTTACAGCAGTTCGAGATCGCGATCGATGTCGAGATCGACGTCGGTGCGTTGCGACGCGCGGATCGAGACCGGGATATCCGCTCCCGGCTCGGTTCGCGCCAGCCCTGAGATGCGCTGTAGCAGCTGGCGTTCCAGTGTGGCCATGTGATCGTCGGTCAACTGGTCGGGTGCGCCGACCAGACTGAGCGCGATCTCGTAGGTGCCGCGACGGTCCGAGCGGTCGCCGGGCGGGTCCGTGGGGCAGCGGCTCTCGAGGGCCGCGTGGGCCGGGTCGTCCGCGTCGACCGGCAGGGTGAAGCGCCAGGCGAACACGTCCCGGTCGGTGAGGTGGTCGTCGACCACTTCGCGCACGGTGTCGACGACGCGTTCGAGAGTTTCCGGTGTCACATAAACATGGAGCGAAACATCCGAAATGCGTTTCGGCATGTCTGATTCCTGTCCTGTGTCGAACCAGCAACGGCGGAGAGTGTTGTCCGGCGGGAGTTTAGTGCGTCCGACGCGGAAATGAACACAGCCCGTTGATAACAGGTTCGATACGCGACGGCTCCGTGCGCTGTCGTGTACGGTTTTCGCCGGTGGTCACCGGGTGCGTTGGGCGGCGAGGAATGTCGCCAGCGGCGCCGGTGCGCCGCCGGGGCGGATCACCAGTCCACGGCGCTCGTCGTGCGGCCAGCGCGGCTGCTCGTGCGGGGCGAGCGCCAGCAGCAGCGGCACCAGCGCCTCGGCGATGCGGTCGCCGACCTCGCAGAACGCCTGCGGGGACAGCCCGATCGGGTCGGCGATGTTCTCCCGGCCGACCAGCGACAGATCGTTGCGCGCCCGGTGCAATTCGGCGACCGTGCGCGCGCCGGTGACGTGCGCGATGCGATGGGCCTCCGGCAGCGTGAAGGTGCGCGCTCCGGCGCCGAAGGCCAGGTCGACCACCTGGTCGCGGATCTGCTCGGTCATCGTGAGCACCAGGTCGGCCTTGTCGACCAGCTCCGGCTTCAGGCGACGTGCCCGGAAGTTGCTCGCGTCGGCGCCGAGCCCGGTGATGGTCTGCGCGGCCAGTGGCTCGACGGGAAATCCCACCAGCGCACGGGTTCCCGCGCTTTCGGCGGTGAGGTAGGGAAGATCGTGTTCGACCGCGAGGGCGCGCGTGAGCCGCTCGGCGATCACCGAACGGCAAACGTTGCCGTTGCAGACGAACAAGACGTGCATACCGATAACGATAAACGGCGCAGAGGCTATCAGAAGGGCATGAGTCGTTAGTCCCACATGTGGGAACAACAAATTCATCTGCTCGTAGCGCGCCGTACACGAAGTACGCCGCTTCCGGCCTCTGGCCTGCGACGTAGGTCACTGCGACGAGTGGTGCTGTTCGATTCTCCTCATGGCTGTACCCCGGCGCGCACGCATTCGAACGCTGCATTGTGATTGCTTCGTGATATGACAGCGCGCGCAGACTACTCGGATTCGCCGCCGTAGTAAACGTTTTCGCTCACCACGGGCTCGACATCGGCGGGTCTGCCCTGAACACGTCCGCGGGTGGAGAACCGGTGACCGCGAGAGGCGACGACGGGTGCGAAGCGCGCGAGTCCGCTCGCTGGGTCCATGTCGTCGTACATGGCGTCGATGCCGCCGCGGGCGAAGTAGGCCTCGTGCCAGAAGCCGGTGCCGCCGGAGTCGCGCAGGAACTTCTGCCACCAGTCCCGGTGTGGTGCCGTCCGCGTCCAGGCTTCGAGGCTGTCGAGATCGCGCCAGTACTGCCGCGCGCCCCAGTGCGGCGGGAACAGCGCCCACACGAGATCTTCGTGCAGCAGCAACCCGTCCGGACGATCCTTGTGCGAGCGATAGAGTTTCGGCCCCAGCCCGAGCAGCCGCAGCATCCCCCGAGGCCGCCGCACCCGCATGCCGATATAGATGACCACCAGATCCGGATACTCCGACAGATCCACGGTGGTCCTGTTCACTCGCATTGCATACCTCCGCTGGCCCCGGATGTCGAATGCCGCCATACGGGACAACGATTCGACACTCGGATCGGTTCGATGAGGACGCATGCTCGCCTTCCGCGACAGCGCCCCGGCCGTCGAGTACCCGTTGCCATCTGCTGGTACACGGTTGGCTGCGACAGTGGCCAGGGCGTATCGATCACGGCTTCGGCGGGTGTCGGCGGTAGCCATCGCAGTGACCGGTCGGTGTCAGAGTTCCAGTAGTCCGGCGAGGGTTCCGCCGAGGACGCGTTCCCGCACTTCGCCCGAAGCGGTGACGCGTTCCACCGTAGCGCGGGCCAGGAAGGGGTCGCCGTAGGGGGCGTCCGAGCCGAACAGAGTGCGGTCGGGAATCTCGTCGATCGCGAGCCGAACAGCGAATATGACGTTGGCGGTGGACAGTTCCAGGTACATGTTCGGAATTTCGCGGACCAATTCGATGGCCGCCAGCCAGTTGAGCCCGCCCATCTGGCTGATGATCAGCGGAACGGTCGAATGCCGACGTGCGAGGTCCGCCAGAGTTCTCAAGTCCCGGGCCGTGGTCGGGGCGAATCCATGGACCACCACCGGCAGACCCCCGTGGTCGGCGGCGGCTCGCAGAACCGGTTCGATCCGCGCCGCGTTGTCGGGCTGTGGTGTCAGTTCGCCGATGCCGCGCAGCCCTCGGCCGACCACCTCGCGATACACGTACTCGGCGATCTCCGACGCGGGCAGATCGAGCCGCACCGTGCCGAAGCCGATGAAGCGATCGGGATATGCCGCGAGCGCCGCGTCGAGTTCCTGCCACGCCAGGCGGTAGCTGTCGGCGTCTTTCCCGCGCCCGTCGAGGGCGGCGGTCAAAACGCTCATCTCGTTTCGGAGCGACACGAGATCGGTCGCCCGTTCCGGATGCGGACGTGTGGCGAACAGCACCGCCCGGTCCACTCCGGCTTCGTCCATGAGTTCGATATGAGTCCGCACCGGGTCGTGAACATGGCTGTGCGCGTCGATGATCAAGGGGTGCCTCCCGTGGAGTTCGAGGAATAGGGCCGCGGGTGCAGTGTTGAAGGTTGACGCAGTGCAAGGTCAAGAGATCGGGAGTGAAGTCGCTGATGTTGATCGGAGAACTGGCCGAACGCACCGGCGCCAGCGAACGTCAGCTGCGCTACTACGAACATGCCGGCTTGCTCACACCGCGGCGGCAGGCCAATGGCTACCGCGACTACGACCGCACCGCGGAACAGACCGTCCGGCAGATCCGGGCCTTACTGGCCGCGGGCCTGTCGACGCGCTTGGTTCGACAAGTGCTGCCCTGCGCTCTGGACGAGGGCTCCCTGCGTCCTTGCCCCGGGGTACTGGACAAGCTGCGCACCCAGCTGGTTCGGCTCGATCACCGCGCGACCGAGCTGGCGCAGGCCAGGGAAACCCTTCGCGGGGTGATCAGAACCGCCGAAGACGCCGAAGCGCGGCAACCACGGCCGACGGCGATGCCGGACGTCTAGGCGGAGGCGTGGCCGTGGCATCACGTGGTGTGGCACCGCGCTTGCGCTCGGCGGGGGCCGCGTGACGGGATCAGGGAGCGGCGATCGCAGAAATTGCGTTCCACCTTGGTGCCGAGTGTGGGACTCGAACCCACACGTCCTTTCGGACAACGGTTTTTGAGACCGTCGCGTCTGCCAGTTCCGCCAACTCGGCGCACCGGGTGGAACTATAGCGGGTCGGGTGGCGTGGACGGAAATGGGTTGGCCCGAGCGGCGCGGAGGCGCGGTTTGCGCAGGGTATATGCGTTCTATGCCGAAGTGAAAGGTACTCTTTACATCACTCGACAGCCCGAAGGATGGCCGGAGCTCGCGCCGTGCGAGCGCGGCTTTCCTTTGGTTGGGTCGGGTACAGGGCATCGGAACCAGAGGGGTCTACCTATGAGCACAGCAGCTGGGGGCGCCGGCACCAAGAAGGACGCCGGGACGAAGCGGGTCGTCGTCGCCGAGGACGAGGCGCTCATTCGCATGGATCTGGTCGAGATGCTGACCGAAGAGGGCTATCAGGTGGTCGGCGAGGCGGGTGACGGCCAGCAGGCGGTGGACCTCGCCGTCGAGCACCGGCCCGATCTGGTCATCATGGACGTGAAGATGCCGCGCCGTGACGGGATCGACGCGGCGGCGGAGATCGCGTCGAAACGCGTTGCCCCGGTGGTCATCCTGACCGCGTTCAGTCAGCGCGATCTGGTGGAGCGGGCGCGTGACGCGGGTGCGATGGCCTACCTGGTGAAGCCGTTCACGAAATCGGATCTGGTGCCTGCCATCGAATTGGCCGCCAGTCGCTTCCACGAGATCACCGCGCTGGAGAGCGAGGTCGCGAATCTCGCCGAGCGACTCGAGACGCGCAAGCTGGTGGAGCGTGCCAAGGGTGTGCTGATGCAGACGCAGGGCCTTTCGGAGCCGCAGGCGTTCAAGTGGATTCAGCGCACCGCAATGGACCGCCGCACGACGATGAAGGCGGTCGCCGAGGTAGTGCTGGAGAACCTGACCCCGAAGTGACGGCGCAGTTCGCGGGAAAATTTACGCGAACGAAACGTAGTCGTGAACAAGAATTCGAAACGATGTCGCGCGCATGATCCGAATGTGATGCGGAACTAACGTACCGACGCTATGTTCTGACCGGGCTGATGTGAGTCGGCCTCCTCGGCGAACCCGGGGGAGCACAGAACTTAGATGAGGTGAAACGTGCTTAGTTCGACATGGCGCAGGCGCTCGACGCGAGCTGTTCTGGCCGTCGGCGCCGCCGCCGCGCTGGTGCTGACGGGTTGTAGCGACAAATCCACCAGCAGCGGTTCGGATTCCTCGGGTACCAACGGGGCGGGCGGCCTCTCCATCCAGCCGGTACTGCAGGTCGACCAGCAGGGCAAGGAAGTGCCGAAGGCCGACGCGGCCACGGCGGCCGATCCCGCGGGCGACGGCAAGGCGACCTGCGCGCCGGGCACGGCCATCGCGATGGCGGGTGCGCTGACCGGCCCCGACGCCGCGCTCGGCATCAACATCGTCAACGGCGTCAAGCTGGCCCTGGACAAGCACAACAAGGCCAACCCCGGCTGCAAGATCGAGCTCAAGCAGTTCGACACCGAGGGCGATCCGCAGAAGGCCACCCAGGTGATCCCGCAGATCGTCAACGACCGCTCGATCATCGGCCTGGTCGGTCCCGCCTTCTCCGGCGAGACGAAGGCGACCGGCAAGATCCTCAGCGACGCGGGCCTGGTCTCGGTCACGTCGTCGGCGACCAACGCGACGCTGACCGAGAACGGCTGGACGACCTTCTTCCGCGGTCTGGCCAACGACGACGTGCAGGGCCCCTCGGTGGCGAAGTACCTGGTCAACAGTGCCGGCTACAAGAAGGTCTGCGTCATCCAGGACAACACCGACTACGGCACCGGCCTGGCGAAGTCCATCACCGACGGCCTTGGCGCCGCTGCCGACCCGGCGTGCGCGGCCAGCATCAAGAAGGGCGACAAGGACTTCTCCGCGACGGTCACCAAGGTGGCGGCGGCGAATCCGGACGCCATCTTCTACTCCGGCTACTACTCCGAGGCCGCGCCGCTGGCCCAGCAGTTGAAGTCCGGTGGCGTGAAGGCGGTCTTCGTCTCCGCCGACGGCACCAACGACCCGCAGTTCGTCGCCCAGGCGGGCAGCGCGGCCAAGGGCGCGAAGCTGTCGTGCCCGTGCGGTCCCGCCCCGGAGAAGTTCGCCAAGGACTACGAGGCGCTCAACGGTCAGGCGCCGGGCGTCTACTCGGTCGAGGCCTACGACCTCACCACGATCCTGGCCAAGGGCATCGACGGCGGGAAGGTGACCCGCCCGGACCTGCTCGACTATGTGCGGACGTACGACGGTGCCGGCCTCGCGCGTCAGTACAAGTGGAACCCGAACGGTGAACTGTCGAACGCGCTGATCTGGGTGTACGAGGTCAAGTAGCCCCGGATCCCGGGCGCACGGCACGTACGGGGATTCGGACGAATCCCCGTACGTGCCGTTGTTCGGTGGGCGAATGGATGAGGGCAGAAATAAATGAAACAAACGGCATTGGCCGCCGGGGTACAACTCGCGGCCGGCTCGGTCGACTTCAACTACGAGGGGCTGATCGATAATTTCTGGCGGCTGACCGTCGACGGCGTGACCTATGGCGCCATCTATGCCTTGGTCGCCGTGGGCTACACCTTGGTGTACGGCGTATTGCGGCTGATCAATTTCGCCCATTCGGAAATTTTCATGCTCGGGTTGTTCGGCCAGTTGATCGGATTGATGATCTTCGGATTCACGGCGGGCCCCGACGCCTACACCCAGGGCGTGGCGCTCACGGTCGTGTACCTGGGTTTGGCGATGGTGGTGGGCATGCTCGTATCCGGCGGCGCGGCCGTCGGATTGGAGCGGGTGGCCTATCGTCCGCTGCGCAAGCGCGGCGCCAAGCCGCTGGCCTTCTTGATCACCGCGATCGGCATGTCGTTCGTCCTCCAGGAACTGGTGCACTTCGTGTTGCCGAAGATCCGCCCCGATCTCGGCGGCACCAACGCGCAGCAGGCCATCCGGCTCGTCGAGCCCACCGTGCAGTTCAGTTTCGGCGGCGCGGAGGTCACCAACATCATGCTGCTCATCGTGATCGCGGCCGTGGCGCTGGCGATCGTCACCGAAGTCCTGATCAACCGGACCAAGTTCGGGCGCGGTATCCGCGCCGTGGCGCAGGATCCCGACACCGCGACACTGATGGGCGTTTCGCGGGAGCGGGTCATCATGCTGACCTTCCTCATCGGCGGTGTGCTCGCGGGCGCGGCGGCGATGCTGTACACGCTGAAGATCCCGAACGGGATCATCTACTCCGGCGGATTCATCCTCGGTATCAAGGCGTTCAGCGCCGCGGTGCTCGGCGGCATCGGCAACCTGCGCGGCGCGCTGCTGGGCGGTCTGGTGCTCGGCGTGGTGGAGCAGTACGGCCAGATGCTGTTCGGTACCGAGTGGCGTGACGTGGTCGCGTTCGTGGTGCTCGTTCTGGTGCTGATGGTTCGCCCGACGGGCATCCTCGGCGAGAGTCTCGGAAGGGCGCGCGCATGACCGACACGACCACGACGGCGTCCACGCCGGACCCCGCGCGCCGCGGCCTCGGGGACGCGATCCGGACCTGGTGGGACGGCTTGAGCAGGCCCGCGCAGTGGGGCGTCGGCGTCCCGATCCTGCTCCTGCTCGCCTTGCTCCCGCTGTTCCCGCCGCCGCTGCTGAACACCCCCTCCTACAATTTCGGCCTGGTGATGGCGCAGGTCGCGATGTACGCGCTGCTGGCCATCGGCCTCAATGTCGTGGTCGGGCAGGCGGGCCTGCTCGATCTCGGCTACGTCGGCTTCTACGCGGTCGGCGCCTACACCGTAGGCCTGCTCACCAGCCCCAACAGCCCGTGGAACCAGACCGACGGCGGCTGGCTCGATCCGAAATGGGCCTGGCTGGCGTGCCTGCCGATCGCGGTCGCCGTGACCGCGGTGTCCGGTCTGATCCTCGGTTCGCCGACGCTGCGCCTGCGCGGCGACTACCTGGCGATCGTGACGCTGGGCTTCGGTGAGATCGTCCGGTTGCTCGCGGAGAACCTCACCGAGATCACCAATGGCAGCCTCGGCCTGTCGGGTGTCGCGTATCCGCACGTCGGCGAGTCCGCGAGCAGGCCGGAAGGCGTGTTCTCCGGCGGCAACAGCGGCAATCCGGACAGCGCCGACCTGCTCGACCGCGCCGGCTACGGCACCTATTGGTACTGGCTCGGCATGGTGCTGGTGGTGATCGTGCTGCTGCTGGTGGGGAACCTGGAGCGCAGCCGCGTCGGCCGCGCTTGGGTCGCCATCCGCGAGGACGAGGACGCGGCCGAGATCATGGGCGTGCCGACGTTCAAGTTCAAGCTGTGGGCGTTCATGATCGGCGCCGCGGTGGGCGGCATGTCCGGCGCGATCTACGCCGGACAGGTGCAGTTCATCAATCCCACCGGGTTCAACATCATCAACTCGATGCTGTTCCTGTGCGCGGTGGTCATCGGCGGGCAGGGCAACAAGCTCGGGGTGATCTTCGGCGCGTTCGTCATCGCCTATCTGCCCGCCCGGTTGCAGTCGGTGAACCTGGTGAGCAACGAGTCGACCGGGTACGTCCTGCTGGCGATCGATGTGGCGGTGTTCGTCGCGCTGATCGTCGCGTGGCGGCTGTGGTCGGGCCGGCTGAGCGTGTGGCCGCGGCGCGGCGTGATCACCGCGATGGTGGTGACCGGCGTGCTGGCGTTGCTGCTGCTCGGCAGTGTGCTGCTGTTCCGCAAGGGCGGCGCGCAGTCGCTGGGCGACCTCAAATATCTGTACTTCGGCATCGCGTTGGTGGTGATGATGATTCTGCGTCCGCAGGGTCTGTTCCCGGTGCGGCAGAAGCTGCTCACCTACGGCAGGCAGGTGTACCAGGCCGTGCGCAGACCGGCCCCCGTCGAGCCGATCGGAGCGGGCCGATGACCGGGCCGGGTGCGGGCGACGCGCTGTTCGACAACGAGGACATGGCCGCGGGCTACGCTGCCGAGCCACAGGCCGAGTCCGCGGGCACGGTCGACGTCACCCAGGTGATCCCGGAACTCGCCGACGCGGAGACCGTCGCGGAAGTGGTCGCCCCGCGCCGCGAGATCGAGACCGCGGTGGGTGAGCCGCTGCTGCGGACCGAGGGCCTCACGGTGCAGTTCGGCGGGCTCACCGCGCTGGACCAGGTGAGCTTCGAGATCCGCCGCGGCGAGATCCTCGGTCTCATCGGACCCAACGGCGCGGGCAAGACCACGTGCTTCAACGCGATCACCGGCGTCTACCAACCCGCCTCCGGACTGGTGTACTTCGACGGCAAACCGCTGACCAAGACCAAGCGCAACGCGATCACTCGCCTCGGCATCGCCCGCACGTTCCAGAACGTGCGCCTGTTCGGTGAGATGACCGCGCTGGAGAACGTCGTGGTCGGCACCGACGCGCGGCACAAGACCTCGGTGCCGGGCGCGGTGTTCCGGACGCCGCGGCATCGGCGCGAGGAACGCGACGCCATCGAGCGCGGTATGGCGCTGCTCGAGTTCGTCGGGATCGCTCCGCGCGCGGTGGAGAAGGCGCGCAACCTCTCCTACGGCGACCAGCGTCGCTTGGAGATCGCTCGTGCGCTGGCCACCGAGCCGAAGCTGCTGTGCCTGGACGAGCCAGCGGCCGGGTTCAATCCGAGCGAGAAGTCCGCGCTCATGGACCTGATCCGCAAGATCCGCGACGACGGGTTCACCGTGCTGCTCATCGAGCACGACATGCGGTTGGTCATGGGCGTGACCGACCGGATCGTGGTGCTGGAGTTCGGCCGCAAGATCGCCGACGGGCTCCCCGGGGACATCAAGGACGATCCCGCCGTGATCGCCGCGTATCTCGGCGTGCCGGACGCCGAAGCTGCCGAAACCGGTTCCGCCACAGCCGAAGACGGCGCGTCCGGGGATGTCGCGCCGTCCGGGCCCGAGCCGGAGGCGATGCCGCTCGCCAAGGCGGCGGTCACCGAGCCGGTGGCGGAGACGGCACGCGAGACCGCAGCGGGCACACCGCTGCTCGAAGTCGAGGGCATGGTCGTCAACTACGGCAGGATCCAAGCGCTGCACGGGATCTCGCTGACCGTCGCGGAGGGCGAGCTGGTCACCCTGCTCGGCGCCAACGGCGCGGGCAAGACGACCACGATGCGCGCGATGTCGGGACTGCTGCCGTTGGCGCGTGGCCGGATCCTGTTCGAGGGTCGCGACATCACCCAGATGAAGGCGCACGAGCGGGTGCTGCACGGGTTGATCCAAGCGCCGGAGGGCCGGGGCGTCTTCCCCGGCATGACGGTGCAGGAGAACCTCGACATGGGCTGCTACGGACGAAGTTTCAAGCAGAAGGCCGAGTACGACCGGACCTTGGAGTGGGTGTTCGAGCTCTTTCCCCGGTTGCTGGAGCGGCGCAAGCAGGTCGGTGGCACGCTCTCCGGCGGTGAGCAGCAGATGCTGGCCATCGCCCGCGCGCTGATGGCGCGGCCGCGGCTGCTGCTGCTCGACGAACCGTCGATGGGGCTGGCGCCCATGGTGATCCAGCAGATCTTCCGGATCATCGGCGAGATCAACCAGCAGGGCACCACGGTGCTGCTGGTGGAGCAGAACGCGCAGCAGGCGCTGGCCCGCAGCGACCGCGCCTACATCATGGAGACCGGTGAGGTCACCAAGACCGGCCGCGGCGCGGAATTGCTCACCGATCCCGCGGTGAAATCGGCGTATCTCGGCGTGGGCTAGGCGTACCTCCGCCTTCGCTCCGGCCATGCGCGGGCTGAGGACGGACTCCGTCCGACGGCGCCCGTTAAGGCGTACCTCCGCCTTCGCTCCGGCCATGCGCGGGCTGAGGACGGACTCCGTCCGACAGCGCCCGTTAGGCGTACCTCCGCCTTCGCTCCGGCCATGCGCGGGCTGAGGACGGACTCCGTCCGACCGCACCGATCAGGCGTACCTCCGCCTTCGGGCGGCTTCGGCGGGCTCGCGCCGAGTCCGGTGCCGCGCGGCCCGGCTCGAGGCATGATCGTGACCATGGATGGTCACGACGAGCTGATGAGCTTGGCCGAGCGGTACTGGGACAGCGTCCTCGAGGCGGCGCCGAGCGAGGCGACCCTGCTCGGCGACCGCCGCTTCGACGATCGGATCGAGGATCTGTCCATCGACGCCGAACAGCGGTTGCTGTCGACCTGGCGCGATCTGCTGCGCGCGGTCGACGCGCTCGACGCCGAGGGGTTGAGCCAGGGCGACCGCATCACCCGCAGCTTGCTGCGCACCGAATTGAGCGGCGCGGTCGAGCATCTGGAGTGGCGGCCGTTGGAACTGGCCTCCGACCAGATGAACGGCGTGCACGCGGGCGCGCTGATGGTGGCGCCGCAGACGAACGCGCCGCGGCCGGAGCACGCGCTGGCGCTGGTACGCCGCTACCGCCAATTCGGGGACATGCTCGGCCAAGCCGTGGAGCGGTTCCGCGCGGGACTGGCCGCGGGCCGCACGCCCGCCCGGATCGCCATCGAGCGCTCGCTCAATCAGCTGGACGGCTACCTGGATTCCGACGTGGCCGCCGATCCGTTCGTCACCTTCGCCGGTCCGGAGGGCTGGGACGGCGAGGCCGCATGGCGTTCGGAATTGACCGAGGTGACGCGGGATGTCATCCGGCCGGCGTTCCGGGTCTACCGCGACGCGTTGTACGACGAACTGCTGCCCGCCGCGCGTCCCGACGACCAGCCGGGCCTGTGCTGGCTCGGCGCCGACGGCGAGGACATCTACCGGCGGCTGCTGCGCCACCACACCACGCTGCCCGATCTCGGCGCCGACGAGATCCACGAACTCGGCCTCGCCGAGCTGGCGAAGCTGCGTGAGGAATACGCGACGGTGGGCGCGCGCCTGTTCGGCACCGGCGATCTCGGTGCGATCTTCGGTCGGCTGCGCGACGATCCCGCGCTGCGTTACGACGACGCCGAGCAGATCATGTTCGAGGCCCGCCGCGCCCTGGCCGTGGCGACCGCCGAAATGGGGAACTGGTTCGGGCGCCTGCCGAAGGAGTCCTGCGACATCGTCCCGGTGCCGGAGTTCCTGGCCGCGGATTCGCCTGCGGCGTATTACTTCCCGCCGGCCGCTGACGGGTCCAGGCCGGGCACGTATTTCGTCAACCAGCACCATCCCACCGGCCGTGGGCGCTTCGAGACCGCGTCGGTGGCCTACCACGAGGCGATCCCCGGTCATCATCTGCAACTCACCATCGCCAACGAACTCGACCACCTGCCGCGTTTCCAGCGCCAGTCCTTCGCCAACACCGCCTTCGTCGAGGGCTGGGCGCTCTACACCGAGCGGCTTGCCGACGAGATGGGTTTGTACGAAGACGATCTGGGCCGCCTGGGCATGCTGGCGGGCGATTCCTGGCGCTCCTGCCGGTTGGTGGTCGACACCGGCCTGCACGCGAAAGGCTGGAGCAGGCAGCAGGCCATCGACTTCATGGTGGCCAACGCGCCGGTCGGGCTGGCCGAGATCACCGTGGAGGTGGACCGCTACATCGCGATGCCGGGGCAGGCGGTCGGCTACAAGATCGGGCAGCTGGAAATCCTGCGCCAGCGGGTGGCGGCCACCGAGCGGCTCGGCGCGGACTTCGACATCAAGGCCTTCCACGACGTGGTGCTCGGCTCCGGATCGGTGAGTCTGCCGGTGTTGCGGGAACTGGCGGGCACACTGTGACGGCGCGGGGCGCGACGGTACTCGCGCCCCGCGGACCGGTATCCGGTCCCGGCGGCTCCGGCTGCCGGGTGTCGGCGTATCGCCTTGTCGGTGCCGGTCCCTAGACTCTGGGGCGTGAGTTCACCCACGACCGCTCCGCGTCCTGCCCCCGCGTCCGGCTCCGGCGATCCCGGCTCGGGAGACCGGCCGACGCTGCTGTTGCTGGACGGGCATTCGATCGCCTATCGCGCGTTCTTCGCGCTACCGGCGGAGAATTTCAAGACGGTCACCGGGCAGACCACCAACGCGGTCTACGGCTTCACCGCGATGCTGATCAACCTGCTGCGCGACGAGAAGCCGACACACGTGGCCGCGGCGTTCGACGTGTCGCGCCAGACCTTCCGCGCCGAGGCGTATCCGGAGTACAAGGCCAACCGCACCACCACGCCGGACGAGTTCCGCGGGCAGGTGGAACTCACCAAGGACGTACTGGGCGCGCTGGGCATTCCGGTGATGGCGATCGAGGGCTTCGAGGCCGACGACATCATCGCCACGCTCACCACGCAGGCGACGGCCGCGGGTTTCCGCGTGTTCATCGTCACCGGCGACCGGGACTCCATCCAGTTGGTGAACGAGAACGTCACGGTGCTGTACCCGCGCAAGGGCGTTTCCGACCTCACCCGGTTCACCCCTGACGAAGTGATGGCCAAATACGGCCTCACGCCCAACCAGTACCCCGACTACGCGGCGCTGCGCGGCGATCCGAGTGACAACCTGCCCGGCATTCCCGGCGTGGGGGAGAAGACCGCGGCCAAGTGGATCCGCGAGTACGGCGACCTGAACACCCTGGTCGAGAAGGTCGACCAGGTGAAGGGCAAGGTCGGCGACGCGCTGCGGGCCAATCTGAGCAGCGTGGTGCTCAACCGGCAGCTCACCGAGCTGATGCGGGAGGTCCCGCTGCCGTACACCCCCGATCAGCTGGCGCAGGGGCCGTGGGATCGCGAGAAGATCCATCAGCTGTTCGACGATCTCGAGTTCCGCGTGCTGCGCGACCGGCTGTTCGAGACGCTGGCTCCGCCGGAGCCGGAGGCGGAGGCCGGTTTCGAGATCAGCGGCGGCGCGCTGGAGATCGGCGCGGTCGCGGACTGGCTCGCCGAGCACGCGAAAGCCGGTGTGCGCCATGGCGTCTCGATCCTCGGCACCGGCTCCCCGGCCGGCGGCGACGTTCGTGCGCTCGCCATCGCCGCGGGTGACGGCGAGAGCGGCTACATCGACGTCACGGTGCTCACCCCTGAGGACGAGGCGGCGCTGGGCGCCTGGCTGGCCGACCCGGCCGTGCCGAAGGCGCTGCACGAGGCCAAAGCCGCCCTGCACGCCCTGCGCGGCCGCGGCTGGTCCCTGGGCGGGCTGACCAGCGACACCGCACTGGCGGCGTATCTGGTCCGCCCGGGTCAGCGCACGTTCAACCTCGACGACCTGTCACTGCGCTACCTGCACCGCGAGTTGCGCGCCGAGACCGGCGAGACGGCGCAGCTGTCGCTGCTCGACGACGAGGACGCCGTCGACGCCGAGCTGGCGCGGGCGCAGATGCTGCGCGCGCGTGCCGTCGCCGACCTGGCCGACGCGCTCGACGGAGAACTGGCCCAGATCGAGTCCACCCCGCTGCTGGCAGACATGGAGCTGCCGCTGCTGGGTGTGCTGTCCACCTTGGAGGAAGCGGGCATCGCGGTGGACACCGACCAGTTGGCGACGCTGCAGCGGCAGTTCGCCGACCGGGTGGCCGAGGCGGCGGAGGCGGCCTACGAGGTGATCGGCAAGCAGATCAACCTGGGCTCGCCCAAGCAGTTGCAGGTGGTGTTGTTCGACGAGCTGGACATGCCCAAGACCAAGCGCACCAAGACCGGCTACACCACCGACGCGGACGCGCTGGAATCGCTCTACGAGAAGACCCAGCACCCCTTCCTGGAGCATCTGCTCACGCACCGCGACGCCACGCGCTTGAAGGTCACCGTCGACGGCCTGCTCAAATGCGTCGCCGAGGACGGTCGCATCCACACCACCTTCAACCAGACGATCGCGGCCACCGGGCGGCTGTCCTCCACCGAACCGAACTTGCAGAACATCCCGATCCGCACCGACACCGGCAGGCAGATCCGCGACACCTTCGTGGTCGGCTCCGGGTACCAGTCGCTGATGACCGCCGACTACAGCCAGATCGAGATGCGGATCATGGCGCACTTGTCCGGGGACGAGGGCCTGATCGAGGCGTTCAACTCGGGGGAGGACCTGCACAGCTTCGTCGCGTCGAAGGCCTTCGACATCCCGATTTCCGAGGTGAGCCCGGAACTGCGCCGCCGGATCAAGGCGATGTCCTACGGCCTGGCCTACGGGTTGAGTTCCTACGGTCTGTCCGCGCAGCTGAAGATCAGCACCACCGAGGCGAAGGAGCAGATGGAGGTCTACTTCGCCCGCTTCGGCCGCATCCGTGACTATCTGTACGAGGTGGTGGAGCAGGCGCGCAAGGTCGGCTACACCGAGACGCTGTTCGGCCGCCGCCGGTACCTGCCCGATCTGGATTCCAGCAACCGGCAGCGCCGGGAGGCCGCCGAACGGATGGCGCTCAACGCGCCCATCCAGGGCACCGCGGCCGACATCATCAAGGTGGCGATGATCAACGTGCACCGGGCGATGCGCGAGGCGGGTTTGCGCTCCAGGATGCTGTTGCAGATCCACGACGAACTGCTGTTCGAGGTCGCCGACGGCGAACGGGAGACGCTCGAGGCGCTGGCGCGCGAGCAGATGTCCGCCGCGATCGCCCTCTCGGTGCCGCTGGAGGTCTCCGTCGGCGTCGGCCGCAGCTGGGACTCCGCCGCGCACTGACCAGCGCGGGCGCACCGCACCGACATGCCGGGCCTCACCGCACGGGCCCGGCACCAGGTATCCCGAGAGCTATCATCGGGCCACCGCGCGCAAGTAAACGAATCACGGTGAACGGGACCCATGTCCCGTGCCGCGCGGCCACCTACCGTGGGGCTGGTCACACATAGGGATTCACGCATACCGAGCGCAGGGGATGGCCCATGACTGTCACCGATGAGTACCTGGAGAACAACGCGGCGTACGCAAGCACCTTCCAAGGCCCGCTGCCGCTGCCGCCCGCGAAGGGCGTGGCCGTGGTCGCGTGTATGGACGCCCGGCTCAATGTCTACGGCGCGCTCGGCCTCGCCGAGGGCGAGGCGCACGTCATCCGCAACGCGGGCGGCGTCGTCACAGCCGACGAGATCCGCTCGCTGGCCATCAGCCAGCGGCTGCTGGGGACCAGGGAGATCATCCTGATCCACCACACCGACTGCGGCATGCTCACCTTCACCGACGATGACTTCAAGGCGAGCATCCAGGAGGAGACCGGCATCAAGCCCGAGTGGTCGCCGGAGGCTTTCTCGGACCTGGAAACCGATGTGCGCCAATCGATCGCGCGCATCGTCGCCAGCCCGTTCGTGCCGCACAAGGACTCCATCCGCGGCTTCGTCTTCGACGTCGCCACCGGAAAACTGAACGAGGTTCTGCCCCGATAGGGACGAATTTCACACTGCGCCAGTGAGATCCGGGTGAAGTCACCCGGATCTCACTGCGTCGTAGCGTATTCACGAGAGCTGCCGCACGATCAGGCGCGCCGATCCGGCGCAGAGATCCACCTCGTCGCGGGGTGGCGCGCCGTCGGATGCGTCCTCCCGATGCATCCGAGTCGTCATCCGCTGCTCGAACTCGTGGTGCTTGCCGCCTTGGAAAGCCGCCGTGACCTCTTCGAACCCCGCCGCCGCGACCGGAAGCCCCGACCGATTGCGAGTCCAGGGCAGCGCGCGGCCGCCGGTGAGTTCGTTCCAGGCGACTTCGGCGAAGGCGAACAGGATGAGCAGGACGGCCAGACCCGGAATGGTCATCGCCACGAGGAGACCCATGTCACCGACGCTACCCTTGCCCTGACCGCACCGCCCTGAACTGCACGTTTGATACTCGCCGGTAGACAATTCGGGCATCGAATGTGGTTGCTATTGCGCCGCGATGTCCCTATCCTCGATGCCGTGCCGAATCCCGCCGACCGCCGCAACGCAGCGCTCCTTGTCGCAGACCGCGACAGCGCTGTGCTTTCGGCGTCGCTCATCGGGCCCTCCGTGGCAACGCAGGCTACCGCCTTCGTGTCCGAGGATCGCGCCGAGCTACTTCCGCTCACCGCGATGGTGGCGTCGCTTCCCCGAGTCCTCGTAGTAGCCCGCCGTAGCGGGGTCTGATTCGGGCCGGCCCCCTCGCTGCGGGCATTTCCACTTGTTAGTGCTGGTCCCCTCTGTCAACTGAGCCACGACATTCTTCGGGAAGACCTACTTTCAATGACCATCCTGACTCTTGATACAGACATGTTCCAGGCCGCCGCGCCCAAGGGCCTACGGGCCGAAGCCACGGGGCTGACCTCGGCGGAGTTTCACAGCCGTTACTGCGCGCACGGCGGTCCGATCCGGCTCGGCGAGTGGTCGCCCGCGGGCGCCAGGACCGCGGAGTTCACCGCCACGCTGGAGTTCGCCGGGCACCTGCGGACCGTCGTGGCCACCGGCAGCCCCGTCGCGGCGATGACCTCGGCCCTCTACGAGGAGGGCTACCCCGTCGAGATCCTGCAATTCCACCAGCGGCGCACCGCCGAGGGCACCGCCACCTTCGTGCAGTGCGAATGCGACGGCAGGCGCGGCTGGGGCGCGGCGATCGCGGACGACGGCGCCGAGTCGACGGTCCGCGCCATGATCGCGGGCGTCAACCTGCTCGGCGCGTCCTGACATCGGGTCATTCGACCTCGGGGCGGCGGCCTGCCGCCCCGGGGTCCGCACCCGGCCCCTGACGTGCGACAGGCCCGGACACGGA
This sequence comes from Nocardia sp. NPDC004718, assembly GCF_053601535.1. Taxonomy (NCBI): domain Bacteria; kingdom Bacillati; phylum Actinomycetota; class Actinomycetes; order Mycobacteriales; family Nocardiaceae; genus Nocardia; species Nocardia sp. NPDC004718. Next base: position 47,441 of record NZ_JBSGCA010000016.1, on the reverse strand, counting down.
CTGCCGCTTTCACGTCCGTCCCCGGGCCCGGGTGAATTCCGTTGTGGCGCAGTGCCGCACAGCGCCACGCGAACTACTGTTCGGCCTTCTGCTGCTCGGCGAGCTGCTTGCGCACCTCGTCCATGTCCAGCGCCTTGACCTGGGTCACCAGATCCTCGAGCGCCGCGGGTGGCAGCGCGCCGGGCTGCGCGAACACCAGCACGCCCTCCCGGAAAGCCATGATGGTCGGGATGGAGCGGATGTTGGCAGCCGCCGCGAGGCCCTGCTCGGATTCGGTGTCGACCTTTCCGTGCACCACATCGGGGTGCTTGGTGGAGGAGGCCTCGAAAGTCGGTGCGAAACTCTTGCACGGGCCGCACCAATCGGCCCAGAAATCGACGAGTACCACGTCGTTTCCGGTGACTACCTCATCGAAATTGTGCTGGGTCAGCGTCTGGGTGGCCATGACGTCCTCTCGTTTCGGTGTGCCTGCTACAACGCGGGCTGCCTCGGTTATCTTCCACGACGGATCCGGCCGACCGGCCATTCGCGCCGCTGATCCCCGTCCCATCGACGGATACCCAGCACTGTCGCGGGGAAATCCCGGTCCCGCGCGACGGCGTGGATGGCCTCGCCGAGCTGGTGCGGGGGCACCCGCCTGGCGAGGGTGATGTGCGGGGTCCACGCGTCCGGATGCAGGTTGGCCGGAACGCCGGGACACGGGGAGATCGTGTGGAAGATCCGGCGGTGCAGGGCGAGCAGCGCCTCGGACGGGACCACCATCCGCACCAGGATGGGGCGGCGGGCGCCGAAGACCACCAGCCCGCCGAGCCGCACGGGGATCGGCGTGAAGGCCTGCTCGTCCAGCGCCTGCTCGATGCGCGGCCAGATCTGCCTGGCCACCCCGGCGGTGATGTGCGGGCGGTTGGACTCGTCGGTGCGCGCGGCGAGGCTCGGCACGCCTGCTTCCGTCAGCAGTTGCCACTGGCGGCGGATCTCCGTGTCGGCGGCCTCGTCGAGGAGTAGTTCGACCGACTGCACCATGGTCTCCCGAAGGTAGCCGCCACCGGCGTGTCCGCGGGCCGGTTCCGGCGGCCGGGCGCGCCGGCGGGAGGATGTCCCGGTGAACGACGTGAAGCGACCCCGGGGGCACCGGGCACTGCGACTCGGCCTGATCGACGGCGACGGCATCGGCCCCGAGGTGGTGCGATCCGCCAGGCAGGTCGTCGACGAGGCGCTGTCCGCGGCGGGCGCCGCCCCGGTCGAGTGGGTGCCGCTGGCCATGGGACACCAGGCCATCGCCGAGTTCGGCACTCCGCTGCCCGAGCAGACGCTCGAGCAGCTGGCCGCTGTGGACGCGTGGATTCTCGGCCCGCACGACAACGCGTCCTATCCGGCCGAACATCGCGTCGCGCCGGGCGGGGCGATCCGCAAGCATTTCGACCTCTACGCCAACATCCGTCCCGCCCGGGCCTTCGCGGGTGTGCACGCGGCGGCGCCGGATATCGACCTGGTGATCGTGCGGGAGAACAGCGAGGGGTTCTATGCCGACCGCAACATGTTCGCCGGGTCGGGGGAATTCCGGCCGACGCCGGACATCGCGATGTCGGTCGGACTGGTGACCCGGGCCGCCTGCGAGCGGATCGCGCATCAGGCGTTCCGGCTGGCCGCGACCCGGCGCAAACGGGTGACGATCGTGCACAAGGCCAATGTCCTGCCCCTGACCATGGGCCTGTTCCGCGACGTCTGCCGTGCGGTCGGCCAGGATTACCCGGGAATCGAGGTCGACGAGGAACACGTCGACGCGGCGGCCGCGCACCTGGTCCGCGCCGCCTCCGACTACGACGTCCTGGTCACCGAGAACCTGTTCGGCGACATCCTGTCCGACCTGGCCGGTGAGTTGAGCGGATCGCTCGGGCTGGCCGCGTCGCTCAACTGTTCGGCCACCACGGCCATGGCGCAGGCGGTGCACGGCGCGGCCCCTTCGCTGGCCGGGCACAACCGGGCGAACCCGGTGGCGCTGCAACTGTCGGCGGCGATGCTCTTGCGCTGGCTGGCGACCCGGGACGCCGAGACGCCCCTGGCGCGGGCGGGCGAGCGGATCGAACGCGCCGTCGCCGCGACCTTCGAGGCGGGCATCGCCACCGCCGACCTCGGCGGACTGGCATCCACCAGCGAATTCACCGAGCAGGTGTGCGCCAGGGTGCATCGCAGGTAGCGGTCAGCGAAATTCGCGCGGCCCGGCCAGTTCTCGCAACCGCGCCCAGTTCAGCGTCGGTGGCGGCACCCGCGTGCCCGGCCGCGTCCGCGGCACCCGCACCCGCAGAGCGCCGGGCGAGATCGCGCAGCGCACCGGCGTTTCGAGGCGGAGGGATTCGCCGTCCACACCGACCGGGATCTCGGCCCGGTCCGCGTCGACGACCACCTCGGTGGCGGTGAACCGCGCCAGGCCGCGATCGTGCGCCCGCCGCAGCAGGCCCACCGCTTGGCGCGTGCTCGCCACCGTGACCGTCACGACGCCGAGCAGGCCCGCGTCCAAGCGGGCGCGGCGGCCGAGGCCCGCGAGATCGCCGGTGGCGTAGGGGCCGTTGCTGACCAGGACCGCCTGGGGCCCGTCCACGGACACGTTGCCGATGCGCGCTCGCAACCCGATGTCGGAGCCACGTCCGAGCAAGTCGGGCAGCAGGCGCAACACGGTCCCTGTCTTGTCGTTGCGATACTGCGGACTCCGCACCACCTCCGCGTAGACGCCGAAGGAGGCGTTGTTGACGAACGTGCGCCCGTTGACGGTGCCGAGGTCGACCAGGATCTCGACACCGTCGCGCAGCGCATCCAAGCCCGCGGCCGGATTCTTCGTATCCAGTCCGAGATCCCGCGCGAAATGGTTTCGCGTACCGGCGCCGATCACCACGAACGGAAGCCGGTGTTCCGCGGCGACCGCCGCGACCGAGGCCTGCGTTCCGTCGCCGCCCGCCACGCCGAGGAGGTCGGCGCCCCGCTGAACCGCTCGCCGGGCCAGCGCGGCGACATCGATCGGATGCGACCCGGACAGCAGCGCCACTTCGGCACCGAGTTCCCTGGCCTTACGTGGCAAGTCGAACTCGACCACCTTGCCCCCGCCGGAGCGGGGATTCATCACCAGGAACGGGTGTTGTGCCGGGGCGGCGGGGAACTCGGGCAGTCGCGACTCCCCGGGATCGTTCCGCAATGCCCGCCGTGCGCACGCCACGGCCACCGCTACCAGGGCGCCGGAGACCAGCGCCACCCACAGCTGACGCTCCCGGACGAAGAGAAGCACCACCGCGACCGGCGCCAGGATCGCCAGAGCCGCCGAAGCGACCCGCAGCGCGCCACGGTTGACCAAGGACCAGTAGATTCCGGCGACGCCGACCGCGACACCGCCCGTCGCGGCGACCAGCAAGGTGAGCAGGCCGAGCAGCCCGGCCACCGCGAGTGGCAGCACGGCCGCGGCGATCACGGCGGCGAATGCCGCCCTGGCCCACCACTGCCGAGCCATCGGCGGCTGCGCCGAGCGGCGCTCGGCTCCCGCCATCACGTACCGGTCCCGGCCGGGGCCCCGTCCTTCGGCTCGGGCTCGGCCGGTTGCTGCCAGGCCCGAGCGGGGCGAATCAACAGCTCCAGCAGGAGCAGCGCCAGCAGCGCACCCAGGACGATCCACACCACCACGAGACCGGTGGGATAGCGCCAGAACACCAGCAACAGCGCGGCGATGCCGATGATCGCGCAGCGCAGCGCGGTGCGCGCCCGGAAAGCCCAGGTCTCCACGGGGTTCGGTGGACGCGATCGCCGCAGTCGCTGTACCGCGTCCATGGCACGCCCGAAATCGCGGCGCACCACGGTGGCCGAGGCCGAGCCTCCGGTGAGGTAAGCGCCCACCGCGATCACGAGACCGAGCACGGCGACCCCGCGCAGCGCGGTCCGCAGCGGAACCAGCACCGTGTCGATGAGGACGGTGGCCGCGTCCGGGGACAGCACATCGGGCGGCATTCTGTCCAGATACATCGCGCGCGCGATCATCAGCGCGATCGCCAGGATCAGCATGCCCACGGCAAGCGCGAGCCCCACGAAGGCCAGGGCGCGGCGGCGACGGCCGACGGGTGCCGCGGCGATCGCGGCCACAGCGGCCGCGATCGTCACCCACGGCAGCACTGCCGAAGCTTTGTCGAGATTGTCGACCGCCCGTTGCGCCCGTACCAGTTCCGGCGACCGGAACAACACGAACTGTTTGTCGACCGCGGGGATCTTCTCGGCGAACGTGAAGCCGCGATCGATCAGCCGCGCCTTGACGTTCTCGATCACGGTCCGCAGCGAGAGGCTCACCGTGCCGTTCTCGTCGACGGTCACCGACTGCGGGCCGACGTGGCCGGTCAGCACCCCCACCAACGAGGTGTGGGCGGCGCGGTTGGCTTGCACCCACAGATCCTCGAACTGGTCGCTGTGCACGAACGACAGCACGGTGTCGTTGACGAAGCCGCGGGCCTGCTGCGTGATCACCGGCGCCAGACCCTCGACCGCCCGGTCCACCCGAGGCCGGTTCGCGGTCGCCGGAACCGCGTCGGTCAGCGCGGCCAGGGCATCCGCGGTCAGGCCCTGAATGTCGACGCGAGCGAAGATCTCGTCGGTGACCGTGTCGGCCACCTCCGTCTGCAGCGCCGGATCCGACCCCAGCGGCGCCACCGTGCTCAGGTACCGGTCGGTGTCGAGGATCTCGCCGCGCACGAACCGCGCCAGCACCGTGGTGATCGCCAGGACCGCGACCAGCACCGACAAGACCGCCACCGCGGTCCACCGCCACGCATGCCGCGGTGGCCGCGACACCCGCGGCGGCGCACCGCGCACCTCCGTCCGCAGCGCGGCGACCTCGGCGCGAAGGCGCTCGAGCTCAGCTCGTTCGTCGGCGCTCAGCCGACTTTCGGGTGCATTGTCCCTCGCGTTGGAATCCATGGGTTCCTCACTCCAGGAACGGATTCGGGCTGCGTGACGCGACCGGCAGCGGCGCTGCTCAGGCCGTCGCCGAGCCGGAGGGCGGCGCTCCGGGGCCTGCGGCGGAACCCGGCCCCTGGAACGTGGTCTCCGGGTTCCACGTCGTGACGGCCCAGATCACCACCACGTCCAGCGCGATGATCAGGATGGACCAAGCCGGGTAGTACGGCAGCCACAGGAAGTTGGCAATGATCGACAGCGCCGCGATGACGATCGCCGACACCCGCGCCCAGGTCGCGCCGGTCATCAACGCGATGCCGACGACGATCATCACCACGCCGAGCACGACGTGAATCCATCCCCAGGCAGTGAAGTCGAATTCGAAGGTGTACTGCTGGCCCTGGACGAACAACTCGTCCTCGGCCACCGCCGAGATTCCTTGGAACAGCTGAAGGAATCCGACGGTGGTCAGTATGATCGCGGCCGCGATCGATGTGCCTGCGGCGATGCCTTGCCGGACGCGGTGGTTTTCCTGGCCCACAGGCGTGTGTTGCGACATTTGCGGTTCCCTTTCGCGACGAATTCGTATCGGCATGGGATGTGCGCATGCACGCCATGTCGGGGCGGGCTTCGAACCTGAGGGTCCGGGCCGGGCTGAAGGTTTCGCGACCGGGGGGCGGTCAGCGGCGTACGCTATGACTGAGATTAGCATCGGGATGGCAGCCGAGTTCGGAGTTGTCATTTCTCGGATCCGGGATGCCGGTGCGTATTCCGGCAGACCCGCGAGAGGCCGATCGGCGCCCGGGCCCGATTCGAACGGATTTCGTCATTTCGCAACGGAAAAGAGGCTTCCGGTGACCGATACCGATATCGACGCGATAGGCCCCATTGACTATCTCGTTATCGAATTTCCGCCGGACCGACCCCCGGACGGTTCGGCGCTGCCCATGCTGGCCGACCTCGTCGAGCGCGGCATCGTCCGGGTCCTCGATCTGGCGTTCGTCCGCAAGGACACCGACGGTTCCCTCACCGGAATCGACATCGCCGACATGGGACTCGAAGGGGACTTCGACATCACCCTGTTCGCGGAGGCAGGCTCGGGCCTGCTCGACGAAGCCGACCGCAGGGAAGCCGGGGCGGCGCTCGAACCGGGATGCTCGGCCGCGATCCTGGTCTACGAGAACAGGTGGGCGGCGCCTTTCGCGTCCGCGTTGCGCCGCAACGGCGCTCAGCTCGTGGCCTCCGGGCGTATCCCGGTGCAGAGCCTTTTGTCGTCGTTGGATGCCCTCGAGGCACAGAGTCGATAGGAGACCGTCATGCCGGGTTTGCTTCGCGGTGTCGCCCGCACCGCCGTCGTCGCGGGCACCGCGACCGCCGTCTCCAATCGGGTCTCACGACGTCAGGGAGAGCGCTGGGCGGCGCAGGAACAGGCACAGTACGACCCGTACGCTCAACAGCAGTATGCGCCGCAACCTGCCGCGCCGCAGCCCGCGCCCGCACCGCCGAATGACGGCGGTGCGGGCATGGACCGGATCACCGCGTTGAAGGAACTCGCCGAACTCAAGGCTCAGGGCGTACTCACGGAAGCCGAATTCGAGGCCGAGAAGGCCCGAATCCTCGCTTCTTGAGCGCGGGACCGGCGTCGCTCACCGACCCACCGGCCGGGTGGGCGCCCCGCTCGGTTGCGGCGTCGGCGCTGCGCCCGCTTGCGGCGCCGTACCGGGCTGCTGTCCCGCCAGTGCCTGGGCCTTGAGCTGCTCGAATTCGGCCACGGTGATCGCGCCGGAGTCGAGGAGGGCTTTGGCGTCGGCGATGCTCTCCGCGGGAGACCTGCCCGCGACCTCCCGGATGTACTGGTCGGTGGCTTGTTTCGCTTCTGCCTGGGCATGTTGGGCGCGCAGGGCCATGCCCCGGCCCCGGACGACGAGGTAGACCAATGCCGCGAGGTAAGGGAACACCACCAGGGCGATCACCCACACGGCTTTTGCGATGCCCGAGACGGAGTGATCCCGGAACAGATCGACCAGAATCTGGAACAGCACGATCAGGTATGCCACGAAAGCGAATACGAGGATCGTGTACCACACGTAGTCCCAGAACGAATCCATGATGTGAACCTCCTCTGACGAGCCCGCGGCGTATTCGAAATCCGCGGCTCACCATGTCCTGGATCGGGCCGTCGGACGGCCCGGCGGCCGGAAAACAAACCTTTCTCTGTGCGCTTACCGGGCTCTGCCTGTCGTATATCTCTTTGTTCGGTAGGCCAACCCGCATCGGTGCTCGGGCGTCGGTGCGAAGCGTCCGAAAGAGGAACGTCTCACCGCCGCCGTGTCGCTCGAATATTCGAGGGCACATCGATTTTCGAGTGTCCGGACAGTCGTTCGGTTCATCCGTCGATCCGGGGAAACTCGTCCGGCCCGAAAAGACCGGCAAATAATCATCGGCGCTGGCGGAGGCGTCGTCAAGATTGCCGGGGAATTCGGCGCCGGTGCCGCAACTGCGTCGTCGCGCGAATGGAGCCGGTGTCCGATGGACCGCGTGCGCGGAATTGTGAGCGCCGTGTCCACCGCCACGCCCCGGACAGCTCGCGTGGGAAGAGCCGCGGCCTACGGCGGCGGAACCGGGCCGACGCCGAGCCCGAGCCGACGTCGTTCATCCGATCCGCGGCGCGGCATCCGGCGGAGTAGGGTCTCCCCGCCGGCGCCCCGGCCCGGGGTGCGCGAGCAGATCGTGTTGCTGTTGCATTACTGTCCAGCGCGGAGCGGCCCGGTCGCTTAAATTGCCAAACGGGTGATGACGCCCGGGTAGCGTGGAGCCAAAATGTGGAGGGCTGCTGTGTCTGATCGTTCGTTTCTCGGCAGGCGCGCCCTGCGAGCCGCCACGGGCGCGCTCGCCGCGGGCGCACTTGTACTGACCGGATGTACCACCAACACCGAGGACACCGGACCCTCGGTGGCCAAGGTGCAGGTGGACAAGGTCGACGAGATCGCCGCACAACTCCCCGACAAGATCAAGCAATCCGGCCGGCTCGTCGTCGGGGTGAACATCCCCTACCAGCCGAACGAGTACAAGGACGCCAGTGGCCGGATCGTCGGCTTCGACGTCGACCTGATGGACGCGATCGCCTCCGTGCTCGGCGTCAAGGCCGAGTACCTCGAGTCGGCCTTCGAGAAGATCATCCCGTCGATCCAGGCGGGCACCTACGACGTGGGCATGTCGTCGATCACCGACTCCAAGGAACGTGAGCAGCAGGTCGACTTCACCACCTACTTCAACGCGGGCATCCAGTGGGCCCAGCAGAAGGGCAAGCCGGTCGATCCGGAGAACGCCTGCGGCAAGAAGGTCGCCGTGCAGGCCACCACCGTGGAGCACACCGACGAGGTGCCCGCCAAGAGCGCCAAGTGCGTCGCCGCGGGCAAGCCCGCCATCGATATCAAGTCGTTCGACGAGCAGAGCGCCGCGACCAACGCGCTGGTGCTCGGTCAGGTCGACGCCATGTCGGCCGATTCGCCGGTGACGGCGTACGCGATCAAGCAGAGCGGCGGCAAGATCGAGAACGCGGGGCCGGTGTTCGACTCCGCGCCCTACGGCTGGGCGGTGCCCAAGGGCGCGCCGCTGGCCGCCGTGCTGCAGAAGGCGGTCCAGCACCTGATCGACACGGGCAAATACGCCGAGATCACGAAGAACTGGGGCGTGCAGGAAGGCGCGATCACCAAGTCCGTCGTCAACGGCGCCGTGAGCTGATCGATGACGGACAACGACACTCGGCCGGCGCCCGGCGATCCCGGGCCCGGCGGAGCGGATTCGACGCGGGTGCCGGAGCCGATCAAAGCGGTTCCGCTGCGCAGGCCGGGGCGCTGGATAGCGGCGGCGGTCATCCTCGTCCTGGTGGGGTTGTTCGTCTACGGCGCCGCGACGAACCCGGCGTATCGCTGGGATACCTATGGGAAGTACCTGTTCGACACCAGGATCACCGCGGGCGCGATCGTCACGCTGGAACTCACCGTGTGCGCGATGGCGATCGCGGTCGTGCTCGGAACGGTGCTGGCCGTGATGCGGCTGTCGCCGAACCCGGTATTGCGCAGCTCGGCATGGGTGTACCTCTGGATCTTCCGCGGCACCCCGGTGTTCGTGCAGCTGGTGTTCTGGGGGCTGGTCCCCTCGCTGTACAGCCGGATCCAGCTCGGCGTTCCGTTCGGGCCGGAGTTCTTCCACCTCGACGTGCAGCAACTGCAGGCCGCGTTCGCCTTCGCCGTCATCGGCCTCGGGCTCAACGAAGCGGCGTACATGGCCGAGATCGTGCGGGCCGGGATCAATTCCGTCGGTGAAGGGCAGCGGGAAGCGTCGTTCGCGCTCGGCATGTCCTGGGGCCAGACCATGCGCCGCACGGTGCTGCCGCAGGCCATGCGCGTGATCATCCCGCCGACCGGCAACGAGCTCATCGGCATGCTGAAGACCACCTCGCTGGTCACCGGCATCCCGCTGAGCACCGATCTGTTCGGCCGGGCGCGCGACATCTACGGCGTGAACTTCCAGCCCATCCCACTGCTGTTGGTCGCCGCCACCTGGTATCTGGCGATCACGAGTGTGCTCATGGTCGGGCAGTACTACTTGGAGCGCTACTACTCGCGCGGCGTCTCCCGCACGCTGACCACCAAGCAGCTGCAGGAGCTCGCCGACGCCCAGCAGGGGGAGAAGGCCAAATGAGCGTGCAGGTCGAGAAGACCACGGCCCCTCCGATGGTCCTGGCGGACCGGGTCTGCAAGAACTTCGGCGCACTGCAGGTGCTCAAGGGCGTCTCCCTCGAGGTGGGCCGCGGCGAAGTGCTGTGCCTGATCGGGCCGTCCGGCTCGGGTAAGTCCACCTTCCTGCGCTGCATCAATCACCTGGAGCAGGTGAACGCGGGCAGGCTCTACGTCGACGGCGAGATCGTGGGCTACCGGGAGAAGAACGACAGGCTCTACGAGATGCACCCGCGCGATGCGGCCAAGCAGCGCCGCGAGATCGGCATGGTGTTCCAGCATTTCAATCTGTTCCCGCACCGGACCGCGCTGGACAACATCATCGAGGCGCCCACCCAGGTCAAGAAGGTGCGCAAAGCGGAGGCGGTGACCAGGGCGCGTGAGCTGCTGGACCGGGTCGGGCTGGCGGACAAGGCGAACGCCTACCCGGCGCAGCTGTCCGGCGGGCAGCAGCAGCGCGTGGCGATCGCCCGTGCCCTGGCCATGGACCCCAAGCTCATGCTGTTCGACGAGCCGACCTCGGCGCTGGATCCGGAGCTGGTCGGTGAGGTCCTCACGGTCATGCGGGAACTGGCCCGCTCGGGCATGACGATGGTCGTGGTGACCCATGAGATGGGATTCGCCCGCGAGGTCGCCGACCAGCTGGCGTTCATGGACGGCGGCGTGGTCGTGGAGGCGGGGCCGCCCAGGCAACTGCTGGCCGATCCCCAGCACGAGCGCACGAAGGCGTTCCTCTCGCGACTGCTCTGAGCGGGGTTACGTCCCGGCGCGCAACGCGATGCGCAGCTGCCCGAGCAGCACTTTGGCCGCCGGGCTCGCCGGACGGTCGGTGCGCCAGGCCAGTGCGAGGCGCCCGCGTGGTTCCGGGTCGACGATCCGGACGGTCCGCACCCCGAAGGCCGCGGCCTCCTCGGTGCTGAGCGCGGGCACGACCGCGACTCCGAGACCGCGCGCGGCCAGGCGCAGCAGCAGCGCGGGCGCCGCCGCCTCGTAGGCGATCGCGGGCTCGAATCCCGCCGCGGCGCATGCCCGCTCGAAGACGCCGCGGATTCCGGTGCCGGGGGTGAGACAGATCAGCGGACGATCCCGCAGCGCGGTCAGCGGGATCTCCGCACCGTAGTCGAGGTCCGCCACCGCGACGGCGGCGACCACCGCGGTCTCCAGCACCACTTCGATGCCGATGCCCGGTTCGAGGTCCGCGCCGGTCATCCCGATCAGGGCGATGTCGAGATCACCCCGGCCGAGGGCGGCGAGCATCCGCTCGGAGGTGTCCTCGGTGAGGCTGATGCCGACCTCCGGGTGGTCCCCGTGGAATTCGGCGAGCACGGCGGCGACGTCGAACTCCTCGACCGCCGCTCCCGAGATCAGGCCGACCCGGACCTGACCCCGGAGCAACCCGCTGAACTCGTCCACCGTATGGGTGATCCGCTCGGCGGCGGCCAGCGCCGCCTGCGCGTGCCGCAGAACGGCGGCGCCCACCTCGGTCAGGGTCACCGTACGCCCGCCACGGTCGAGCAGCGGTTGGCCGAGTTCGCGCTCCAGCTGCCGGATCTGGGCGCTCAGGCCGGGTTGGGCCAGATGCAGCCGAGCCGCCGCGCGGGTGAAGCTGGCTTCCTGGGCGACCGTGACGAAGTACCGTAGCTGACGCAGCTCCATAAGCGATCATTATAGGAACTAGAAGATCTATCTGTTTTACTTCCTTGCCCTGTCCGGGCAGGGTCGACGCCATGGGAAACAACGCCGCACAGATCGAAGAAAACAGCGACATCTTCACCGGCCCGGTCTTCCGCCCTGGCGACGACGGCTACGACGCGGAGATCGCCGGGTTCCAGACCGCCTACACCCATCGGCCCGCGCTGATCGTGGGGGCGGTGCACACCGAGGACGTGCGCGCCGCCGTGGAATACGCCGCGCGCCACGATCTGCCGATCGCCGTGCAGGCCACCGGCCACGGACTGTCGGTCGCCGCGGACGGCGGTGTGCTGATCAGCACCCGGCGTATGACCGGCATCCGGATCGATGCGGTGCGCCGGACCGCGCATGTCCGCGCGGGAGTGCGGGCGGGCGCGCTGGTGGACGCGGCGGCGGAGCACGGACTGGCGCCGCTGAACGGTTCGTCGCCGTCGGTGGGCGTGGTCGGCTATCTGCTCGGCGGCGGCGTCGGGCTGCTCGCGCGCCGGTTCGGGTACGCGGCCGAGCACGTGCGATCGATCGAGCTGGTCACCGCCGACGGCCGGGTGCGCACGCTGACGCCGGACGACGAGTTGTTCGGCGCCGTACTCGGCAGCGGGGGCAACTTCGGCGTCGTGACCGCGCTGGAAGTCGGCCTGGTCCCGGTCATCGCGGTGTACGGCGGACAGTTGATGTTCGACACGCCGCTGGTCGAGCGGGCGCTGGACGCGTGGCGACGATGGACCGCGACCGTGCCGGAGGACCTGACCTCGACGGTCACCATGCTCGCCTTCCCGGATATCCCCCAGGTGCCCGCGCCGCTGCGCGGACGGTACGTCGCCTCCGTCCGGATCGCTTACAACGGGCCCGCGGAAGAAGGGGAACGGCTGGTCGCGCCGCTACGGGCGGTGGGGGAACGACTGAAGGACGATCTGCGCGAAATGCCGTACCCGAAGTCGCACACCATTCACAGCGACCCCGATCATCCACACGCCTACGCCGCTACCAACGCGCTACTCGGCGAATTCACCGAGGAGACGGCCGCTGCCCTGCTCGCCGCAGCGGGCCCGGATTCCGGGGTCGGCGCGGTCGTCGACGTCCGTCATCTCGGCGGGGCGCTGGCCCGCCCGAGCGATACCGGCATCGCCGTGGATCATCGCGAGGCCGCGTATGTCGTGCGAATCATCACCGGCCCCGAGGATGCCGCGACTCGCGCCGCGATCCGCGCCGCGCTGACGCCGTGGACGCTCGGGCACAGCCTCAATTTCCTCTACGGCGCGGGCGCCGAAGCGGACGAGGCGCAGACCCGCGCGGGTTATCGGCCCGACACCTACGCCCGGCTGGCCGCGCTCAAGGCCGAGCACGACCCGCGCAATCTGTTCCGCTTCAACCGCAACATCCGGCCGGAAGCCCGCTGATCGCACCGCCGCCGCGCCCTGGTGCGGCGCGGCGGCCTCATGCTATCTTCGTGATATCACTCTGATATTGGGAGGATGTCATGCAGTTTCGATCCGCGTTCCACGTCGACGGCTTTCTGGTGCTGCTCGGGTGGTTCGTGCTCACGGTCTTGTTCGGCGGCGGCGCGGCGCTCGGTTTCGCGGTGGGCGCCAGGGACGGCAACGGCTTCGCGGTGGCCGGTGCGGTGGCGGCGGTCGTCGTGGTCGTCGTCCTGCTGCTGCTCGCGACCGGGCTGACCGTGGTCAACCCGAACGAGGCCAAAGTGGTGCAGTTCTTCGGCCGCTACGTCGGCTCGGTGAGCGAGCCCGGCTTCTATTCCGTGCTCCCGCTGACCGACCGCAAGAGCATCTCGCTGCGCGTGCGGAACTTCGAGACCCAGAAGCTCAAGGTCAACGACGCCGACGGCAACCCGGTGGAGATCGCCGCGGTGGTCGTCTACCGGGTGGTGGACAGCTTCAAGGCGGCCTTCGCCGTCGACGACTACGAGGAGTACGTCGAGACCCAGTCCGAGGCGGCCGTCCGGCACCTGGCCACGACGCACCCGTACGACGCGCACGAGGCCGACCGCACCAGCCTGCGCGACGGCGCGGAGGTGGCCGGGGAACTGACCGTCGAACTGCGGGAGCGCACCGAGATGGCTGGTATCGAGGTGCTGGAGGCGCGGATCACCCACCTCGCCTACGCGCCCGAGATCGCCCAGGCCATGCTGGTCCGCCAGCAGGCCGCCCAGGTGGTCGCCGCGCGGACCCGGATCGTCGAGGGCGCGGTCGGCATGGTCGGCCTGGCGCTGGAGCGGCTCGCTCAGGAGGGCATGGTGGAACTGGACGAGGAGCGCAAGGCGGCGATGGTGTCGAACCTGCTCGTCGTGTTGTGCGGTGACCGTCCCACCCAGCCCGTCGTCAACGCCGGTTCGCTCTACTCCTGAGGCGGGCTGCCCATGGCCGAGCGCAAGAAACTGCTGCTACGCCTGGACCCGGCCGTCCACGACGCCATCGCGAAGTGGGCGGCCGACGATCTGCGCAGCATCAACGCCCAGATCGAGTACGCGCTGCGCCTGGCGCTGGAGCAGGCCGGACGCAAACCGAAGTCGCAGTGACACGACCTCGATACCGATCAGAGATGGTGCCCCGGCCCGGGGGCGCGAAGACTTGCAAGGTGTCAGCAAATGTCCGGCCATCGGAACCGAAAGGGGAAATGATGACCACGGTCGTGCACATCGATGACACCGTCCGGGATTTCGAGACGTGGAAGCCCGCGTTCGACGGTCTGGTGCAGTACTACACCGAGGCGGGAGCCCGCAACTGCCGGGTGGCGCGGTTCACGCACAACCCCAACCGGGTGCTCATCGAGCTGGACTTCGACACCATGGCGGAGGCCGAAGCCTTCCGGGACGATCTGCACAAGCTGATCGACCTGCCGCGGACGCAGATGCTACTGGTCAGCCACGAGGTCTCCATCCTCGAGCTGGTCGATGACCGCCGTCTCACGGCCCGGGCTTCCTCGTGACGAAGATGGCCGTACCGGGGAACAGCTCACCGCGCAGCGGGCTCCACTGCCCCCATTCGCGGTCGAGCCATTCCGGCCATTCCGGTTCGACGATGTCCTCCAGCGCCAGGCCCGCCGCGACGATCTCCCTGACCCGGTCGCCGATGGTCCGGTGGTGCTCGACGTAGGTGGGCACGTCGTCGCCGTCGACCTCGACGTAAGGGGTGCGGTCGAAGTACGGGATGGTGGCGGTCAGGCCCGCCGGGCCGGGATCGTCCGGGAAGATCCAGCGCATCGGGTGGTTCACCGAGAACACCCAGCGCCCACCGGGGCGCAGCACCCGCGCCACCTCGCGCATGACCTGCGCCGAATCGGCGACGAACGGCACCGCGCCGAACGCCGAGCAGGCCAGATCGAACGACGCGTCCGCGAAAGGAAGGGCCTCGGCGTCCGCCTGCACCAGCGGCACTCGCGGGCCGCCGCGCGCCATCACCGCGAGCCCCCGCTCGAGCATCCCGCGCGACAGGTCGAGCCCGACGGGACGCGCGCCCTGCCCCGCCAGCCAGCGCGAGCACGGAGCGGAGCCGCAGCCGATCTCCAGCACCGCTTTGCCGGTGACGTCGCCGAGGAATCTCATGTCGCCTTCGTGCAGGCCCTCCGGGCACCACACGAACTCGCCGCCGGGGGAGTCCACGCCGAGGAACTCCGCGTGCGTCTCGTGGTACTGCGCGGCGTCGGCGTCCCACCACCGCCTGCTGGCCAGTCTGCTGGCCGCCGAGCCGATCCGGGTCCGCACCGTGCCCGCCGTTCCGAGCAGTGCGTTTGCTTGCGCATGGCGATCTTCCGACACGCCGATCAGACTATCGGCGTGGCGACCCGACCGGTTTGCCCGCCCGGACCGCGGTCGCGTACGCTGAACGCGCGAGTGTCTTCCGTACAGCCGTACCGAAGTTCAACCCGTGCTGAGTCTCACGCGCGTCGCGTGCGGTACGTTCCTAGTGTCCGTCTTCACACCTCGCGGTGAGATCGCAGCGTACCGAAAGTTCCAATGTCCGCAACCGACCACAATCCGTCCGGAGCAAACCGACATATGCCCACCACCGTCACCTCGCCGCAGGTAGCCGTCAACGACATCGGCTCCGCCGAGGATTTCCTCGCCGCCATCGACGCCACGATCAAGTACTTCAACGACGGCGACATCGTCGAAGGAACCATCGTCAAGGTCGATCGCGACGAGGTCCTGCTCGACATCGGTTACAAGACCGAAGGCGTCATCCCCTCTCGTGAACTCTCCATCAAGCACGACGTCGACCCCAACGAGGTCGTTTCCGTGGGCGATGAGGTCGAGGCCCTTGTTCTCACCAAGGAGGACAAGGAAGGCCGCCTGATCCTGTCGAAGAAGCGGGCGCAGTACGAGCGTGCGTGGGGCACCATCGAGGAGCTCAAGGAGAAGGACGAGGCCGTCAAGGGCACCGTCATCGAGGTCGTCAAGGGCGGCCTGATCCTCGACATCGGCCTGCGCGGCTTCCTGCCCGCGTCGCTGGTCGAGATGCGGCGCGTCCGTGATCTCCAGCCGTACGTCGGCAAGGAGATCGAGGCCAAGATCATCGAGCTGGACAAGAACCGCAACAACGTCGTGCTCTCCCGCCGCGCCTGGCTGGAGCAGACCCAGTCCGAGGTGCGCAGCGAGTTCCTGCACCAGCTGCAGAAGGGCCAGGTCCGCAAGGGTGTGGTCTCCTCGATCGTCAACTTCGGCGCCTTCGTCGACCTGGGCGGCGTGGACGGTCTGGTGCACGTCTCCGAGCTGTCCTGGAAGCACATCGACCACCCGTCCGAGGTCGTCGAGGTCGGCAACGAGGTCACCGTCGAGGTGCTCGACGTCGATCTGGACCGCGAGCGCGTCTCGCTGTCGCTCAAGGCGACCCAGGAAGACCCGTGGCGTCAGTTCGCCCGCACCCACGCGATCGGCCAGATCGTGCCGGGCAAGGTCACGAAGCTCGTTCCGTTCGGCGCGTTCGTCCGCGTCGAGGAGGGCATCGAGGGTCTGGTGCACATCTCCGAGCTGGCCGAGCGCCACGTGGAGGTGCCGGACCAGGTCGTGGCCGTCGGCGACGACGCGATGGTCAAGGTCATCGACATCGACCTGGAGCGTCGCCGGATCTCGCTGAGCCTCAAGCAGGCCAACGAGGACTACCACGCCGAGTTCGACCCGTCGAAGTACGGCATGGCCGACAGCTACGACGAGCAGGGCAACTACATCTTCCCCGAGGGCTTCGACCCCGACACCAACGAGTGGCTCGAGGGCTTCGACAAGCAGCGCGAGGAGTGGGAGGGCCGCTACGCCGAGGCGGAGCGTCGCCACAAGATGCACACCGCGCAGATGGAGAAGATGGCGGCCGACGCCGCGGCCGAGGCCGCGAACGGCGGTGGCGCGTCGAACTACTCCTCCGAGAGCGGTTCGCAGTCCTCCGCGGGCCAGGCCGAGCCCGCCGGCGGTTCGCTGGCCAGCGACGCCCAGCTGGCGGCTCTGCGTGAGAAGCTGTCCGGCAACGCCTGATCGGCAATAGCCTGAACGACTGTGCCCCAACCGGGATTCGGTTGGGGCACAGTCGTTTTCGGTGAGATTTTCAGTCGTTCTCGTGCCGCGAGGGTTTCGTCGTGCCGCGTTGCACTCGTGGCGCGCGAGCGGGCGGCCGTAGCGCCTCGTGTGGCGCCACCATCTGGGCCGTGGTGAGCGCGACGACCTGAATCTGCTCGAGCCGCAACCCCAGCGAGGCCAGCCGGGCGATGACGCCCAGCCGATGTTCCGGCAAGCCGGGGCGGATCACCAGCGGTTCCCGCTCCGGTCGACGCAAAACGTAGGCTCGACGTTCGGCGTCGAACCGCACGGGAACACCGTCCCGGATCGCCCGGTATGCGGCCAGATCCAGTGCGCTGTGCCGGATCGGGTCGATCAGCAGCGACTCGATGGATTGCTCCGCCTGCCGCAGGAACGGCTCTTGGTCCGACGGGTCCAAATGCTTGATCCGCTGGGCCACGCGGTACCGGTAATCCTCCGCGGCGGGGCGCAGCAGGGCACGGTGCCGCTCGATCTCCGCCGCGAAGGCCACGAGCTCTTCGTGGTCCACGGCGAGACGGTCGGGCGTCGAAGCAAGGACGTCGGGCATGGTGACCCCTATCTCTCGGGTTGCGGATTACTTTGTGTGGCAACCTGATCGACGTCCGACATCCCTTATTGTGCCGGAGGGGTCCGACAGAAACCGTGCGCGGCGCCCGGCTGTTCGCCCGCACGCCCCGGTTTGTTCGGCAGGCGACTCCCGCCTCAGTAGCCCACGGTGAAGCGGCGCTGAACGAAACGCGGCTGCTCGGCCTCGTCGATGAGGGCGACCGCCACGTCTTCGGCGGAGAGGTCTCCGCCGCCGGCCAAGAGTTGATCGCCGCCGATCCGGAAGCGGCCGGTGCGCTCGCCCGGATCGATCCGCCCCGAGGAGGGGCTCAGGTAGGTCCAATTGCGGTTGGACAGCCGATAGATGTTCAACGCGTCGCGCAATGCGCGCACCACCCGCGCGTAGTCCGCGGGAACGTCGAGCACCTCGGTGAGGGTGCGAGTGAAATCGGCTCCGGTGTCCAGTAATTGGATGCCGGGCGCGACTTCCAGGCTGCCCGCCCCGCCCACCGCGATCAGCCGGACGCGCGGCTGCCGGTCGAGTGCGGCGACCATCGCCCGTGCGCCCACCACGAAGTCGTCCGCTCTGGCGATGGTGTCGGCGATGCCGTGCCCGGCGTTCACCGCGCTCACGACGACGTCGAGCCCGGCTATGGCCTCGGCGATGCTGTCGGTGTCCAACCAGTCGGCCACCGCCCACGTTTCGCTCCCCTCGGGGGTCGGGACACGCGCAGGGTCGCGCGTGAATGCGGTGACCCGGTGCCCCCGTCGCAGTGCTTCGGTGACCACGCGGGACCCGATGACGCCCGTCGCCCCGAAAACTCCGATGTCCATCATTCTCCTTATCAATGTTCACTTACTACACGCCGTTCAGTAAAAACACGGCAGATAGTACTCACACGCTGTAGGGTGTCAACCGTGGCCGAGATCGTGAGAAGTCGCCGGGAGCGCCTGCGTGCCCAGACGCTGGAGGACATCACGACGATCGCGATGCGGCTGCTCGCCGAGGGCGGTCCGGACGCGATCTCGCTGCGCGCCATCGCTCGCGAGATGGGCATGACGGCGGGCGCGATCTACGGCTACTTCGCCACCCGCGACGACCTGATCTCCACCCTCATCTCGGATGTCTACACCGCCTTGGTCGACCGGCTGGAAGCGGCGCGCGACGCCGTTCCGGCGGCGGATCCGGCCGGCCGCATCATGGCCTGGGCCGAGGCCGTGCGCGCCTGGGCAATCGAACGGCCCGCCGAATTCCGGCTCATCTACGGCGATCCGGTGCCCGGCTATCGGCCGCCGCCGGGCGGACCCGCCGTCGCGGCCGAATTGCGCGCCTGTACCGGCCTGGTCGGTCTCGCGGCCGCCGCGTGGCCACGGGCCGCGGCTACCCAGTCCGCGGGTGACTGCACGTGGTCCGACTTCGACGCGAGCTTGGTCGACCATGTCCGGTCCGACTTCCCGGATCTGCCTCCCGATGCGCTCGCCCTCGCCCTGCGTCTGTGGGGCCGGATGCACGGCCCGATCGCACTGGAGGTGTACGGCCACCTGCGTCCACAGTCGCAGGATCCAGGGAAACTGTTCCGCGCCGAGATGTGCGACCTGGTTCGTTCGCTCGGCTTCTAGCCCGTCGGGTTCGGCGGCGGTTCCGCAGCGGCGTCGCGGAGCGCGGACGGTCTAGCGTGCCGGTCGTGTTCCCTCGTACGATCCCGGTTCGGAGGGGCCGTGCGCGATGTCGTGAAAGGCGTTGCGCAGCAAGGCGATGATGCGCTGCGGCGGCGCGTCGCGCAGACCATCGAGTTCGAGCAGATGACGGCCGATCACCACGCCGATGGTGAGGGCTCCCAGCAATCCGGCGCGCAGGTCCGCCTCGTCGTCGCGCAACTGCCCGGCCGCTTCCCGCTGTCGCGCGGTCATGGCCGCGCGTACCTCGTCGGCGGCGTCCGGGTGGGTGAGCATCGAGCGAATCGCCGCCAGCGTGTTGACCGGCTGGTCGGCGAGCTTGATGGCGAGCGCGTCGAGCAGAAGTTCGGCGACCTGCTCCGGCGTCCCGGTGATCGGGTGGTCGTCGGCGAAGACCGCGACACGCGCGAACAAATTCTCTTTCGATCCGAAATAGCGCATCACCAGGCTCGGATCGGTGTCCGCCTCCGCCGCGACGGCCCGGATGGTCGTCCGGTCGTAGCCGATCTCCGCGAACAACCGGCCCGCCGCCGCCAGGATCCGTTTCTCGGTGTTGCGGCGCTGCTGGGCTCGGGTGGGAGTGGCATCCATGAATTCAGTCTACGTGCGTTGACTCAAAGGCCGCGCAGGGGTAGCTTTCGGTCTACAACTGTTGACCGAATTGGAGAGTGAGGTGGTAGCGATGTGGTCCACTGTCGCCCTGGCCCTCGTTGCCGGGATCCTGGGAGTGAACGCCGTTCCGCATTTCGTGAAAGGGATGATGGGGGAGGAGTTCCCGAACGTCACGGGTAACGCGCCCGTGCGCAACTCCGTGGCCGGATTCCTCGGACTGCTGCTGACGGCGCTGCTGGTGTACTGGGCCGACTTGGCGAGTCATCCATGGGCCGGTGCGGTGAGCATCGGCATCGGAGGCCTGAGCATGGCGGTCTTCCACGGTCTGGGTGGGGCTTACCGCCTCAATACCGCACTCGGGCTGCCGAATCCGCCTCGGCAGATGCACGCGGGTACGACTGCCTGACCCCGTGTTCCGGGCTGGTGCGGCTTCGGCGAGGCATCCGATGAGGTGTCTCGCCGTCGCCGGTCCATGAATTTCAGCGAGCCGGTGCCGGAGCGGTGCCGGCTTTCGCTGTGATACCGAGTGCCGCGAGGATCGCCGCCACCGCGAGAATCCCCGAGCTGATTTCGAATGCGAGCCGGAATCCCTGGGTGAGTGCGGATTCGGTGGAGATCCCGGACTCCAGCAACGCGGTGCTGCGGCTGATCGCGACGGTGCTGAGCACGCCGAGCCCGAACGCGCCGCCGAGCTGTTGCGTCGTCGTCACCAGTCCGGAGGCCAATCCGGTGATGTCCTCGTGGGTTTCACCGACCGCCGCGATGGTGATCGACACGAACGCCAAGCCCATTCCGAACCCGGCGGCCAGCATGCCAGGCAACAGCTCCCGATAGCCTCCCGTGGGTGACAGCCGGGACAGCGCGAGCATGCCGAGACCGCAGGCGATCATCGCGGTGGTCAGAACCCAGCGGACGCCCAAGCGTGGAGTGAGGGCCGCGGAGGTCGCGAAGCCCGCGATCACCAACGCGCAGAACGGCAGCCAGGCCGCTCCGGTTCGGGCCGGGCTGTAGTGCATGACCTGTTGCAGGTGGAGGGTGAGGAAGAACAGCATCGACAGGATCGCCGAGCAGAACAGGACGTTGGCCGCGTTGGCGACCGCCCGATCCCGATCGCGGAAGAACGACAAGGGAATCAGGGGGGATGCGTGGCGCCGTTCGCGAACGAGGAACGCGATCAGCAGCGCGAGACCCGCACCCAGCCGGAACACCGTCGCCGCGAGAGATGTTCGGCCGCTGTCGATCAGCCCGTAGTCGAACGCCGCGACCGCCGCCGTGATCAGGGCTGCGCCGAGCCCGTCGATGCGCGGCCGCGCGGCCCCGCTCCGGGTTCCCGTCTCGACCAGTCGTGGGATCGCGACCAGGGCGATCAGCGCCACCGGCACATTGGTGAAGAAGCACCAACGCCAGCTCGCGTACTGAGTGATGACGCCGGAAAGCACCACGCCGAGCGTGGCCGCCAAGCCGCCGAGGCCGGCCCAGATGCCCAAGGCTCGACTGCGCGCCCGTGGGTCGGTGAACAATCCCGCGACGATGCTCAGCGCGGCCGGGCTGGCGAGTGCGCCGCCGATGCCCTGCCCCGCGCGGCTCGCCACCACCATCAAGCCGTTCTGCGCGAGGCCGGTGGTCAGTGACGCTACCGCGAACACGGAGACGCCCACCAGGAAGACGCGCTTGCCGCCGAACAGGTCGGCGCAACGTCCGCCGAAGATCAGGAACCCGCCGAACAGCAGGAGGTAGGCGTTGACGATCCAGGTCAGGTCGCTTTCGGACATGTGCAGCGAGCGCTGGATGGTGGGCAGTGCGACGTTGACCACGGTGTCGTCCAGATTCAGCATCATCTGCACCGAGCACAACAGTGTCAACGCCAGATAGCCGGACCTCAGGCCGGGGCGCGGTGCGATCGTCGAAGTAGTCATGGTTCCTTCACTGGTGGTGTACCACTATTACCGAGCTATGGTGACATCCCATTCAATGGTGGTCAACCACTAATTAGTCCGCCGTAGGTAGGCTGTGCCGGTGAGCGAACCGCAAGAGGTGCCGAGCATGGCGGAGTTGGTCGACGTGCTGCAGCGCGCGGTCGGGCTGGTGCGTGCGCATTTCGCCGCCGCCACAGCACGTTTGGGCGTGACCCCGGCGCAGGCGAAGGCCCTGGGGCGACTGGCTACGCCCCTGACGCCGAAGGATCTCTCCCGCCAGTTGGGTGCCGACCTGTCGAATACCGCGAGCATGGTGGACCGCTTGGAGGCGCTGGGCCTGGTGCGCAAGGAGGTGCACCCCACCGATCGCCGCGCGCGCCTGCTGACTCTCACCGAGCGGGGAGAGGAGCTCCGGAGAACTCTCGATCGAGAGGTGTTCGACAACGTGCCCGCACTGGCCGTGCTCGACGAACCGGAGCGCAGGCAACTGTACGGGCTGCTGCGCCGCGTGACGGCGGGCTGATCGCGTCGGTAGCTAGGCTCGCTGCGGATGGTTTGCCAGGAGACGCACCGCATCGAGAATCCCGTCGACCGGTGGTGAATGGCAATATCCCGCTGGCGATAATGCCGGGAATTCGGTCGTCGGCGCTTTTGGGACCGTTCGGTGGGCCGGGTTTCGGGAGAGGCGGTGGAAACGGCGGCGGTTTCGGAGATGTCTTTCTCTCGTTCCGGTGACGGTCACGAATCGAAACCGAGAGCATGCCGTGGCGTCGCACGGCTTCGTCACCGAATCGCAGGAGAACTCTCGTAATTATTTACGATGGCACCCGGGCATCCCGGGCCGCTCGGAGTTCGCGCTCTGGGAAGCACGGCTTATTCGGGGACGGTCGGCGCGGAGTTCCGCCGGAAGCGAGTTCACTGTCGCGGCCCGCGATCGATCTTGCATCTGTACTTACATTCTGTCCGGCCGATGTCGTGCACCGAGAACCTGCGCTCACCGGGGGTACGCAAAACAGTGGCCCAGCCTTGGCGAGAGGCTGGGCCACTTCGAGCTCGGGTTCAGCTTGCGGTAGCAGGTACCCACCGGACCGCGGGTGCGGCCGGACGGTTCCGCATGGCAGCGAAACTGTGCCGCGCGGGACTGATGAACGCGGTGAACCAAGAGCGACGGTGCTCGGCGAGCGCCGCCGCGACAGCGGGGATCTGAATGCAGTGCACTCGCCCCGCCATGCCCAGGCGGTGGCGACCCGCCCGGTTGATTCTGGTGCCCAATGGTGTTCCTTTGCTTCGCTGGTGTCGGCCTGGATCGCCACGGCGAAGATTAGCGGAACGAAACTGATCGGCAGAGTATTTTGCCCGAGTAATTGCTTCGGCGTGTCGGAAAGTCGTCGCGGCCGAACCGTAAACATCCGGAATTGTTGCGAATCGGTCTCGGCGCTGTCACGGATCGGGCAAATGGCTTCCCGGGCGGTGGAATACGCGACCGCATCGGGTAACCGGCCGGATTGCGCGTCGACGGGCCGGGCATACGAGGCGGACCGTCGCCGACGCGCTCGGGGCAGCACAGGCCCGCGCCACGCCCGGATGCGAGACTGGTCGAATGTTACGAATCGGCCTCACCGGAGGCATGGGAGCGGGGAAATCGACGGTGGCTCGGGCACTGGCCGACCTCGGCGCGGTGGTCATCGATTCCGACCTCATCGCCAGGGAGGTGGTCGAGCCGGGCACCGAGGGACTCGCCGCGCTGGTGGAAGCGTTCGGCGCGGGCATCCTCGCCGCGGACGGCAGTCTCGACCGGCCCGCCCTGGCGGCCGAGGCCTTCGGTGACGACGCGGCGCGCGCGAAACTGAATTCGATCGTGCACCCGCTCGTGGGAAAACGTACCGCGGAATTGATCGCGGCCGCACCCGCGGACGCCGTTGTGGTGCAGGATATTCCGCTTCTGGTGGAAAACGGCCTGGCGCCGTTGATGAATCTCGTGCTCATCGTCGACGTCGACGCCGAAACGCGAATTCGCCGTTTGGTGGAATTCCGTGGTGTCGCCGAATCAGATGCGCGTGCGCGTATTTCGGCGCAGGCCACCGACGAGCAGCGCCGAGCCGTTGCCGATGTATTGCTGGACAACAGTGGCGCGCCGGGTGAGGTCGAGGCTGAGGTGCGCGCGCTGTGGGCGGAGCGCCTGGTGCCCTTCGAGCGCAACTTGCGCGCCGGGACGCCCGCGCGACGCGGTGACATCCGGCTGGTGCCCGCCGATCCGGAATGGCCCACGCAGGCGCGGCGGCTGATCGCCCGGCTGTGGGTGGCCTGCGGCAGCGCCGCCTCCCGGATCGACCACGTCGGTTCCACGTCCGTGCCGGGGCTGCCCGCCAAGGACGTCATCGATTTGCAGATCACGGTCGCCGACCTGGCCGCCGCCGACGGCCTGCGCGATGCCATCGCCGCCGCGGGATTCCCGGCGCGGCCGGAGAATACCCAGGACAATCCCAAGCCGACGCCGCAGGACCCGGCGGGCGTGGACACCGCGCTGTGGAGCAAGCGCTTCCACCAGAGCGCCGACCCCGGCCGGTTGGCCAACGTGCACGTGCGCGTCGAGGGTTCGCCGGGGCAGCAGTACGCGCTGCTGCTGCGGGATTGGCTGCGCGCCGACGCCGGGGCTCGCGCGGAGTATCTCGCCGTCAAGCGCGAGGGTGAAGCCAAGGCCGCGGGGCTGACGGGCGCGGAGGCCACCGCGGCCTACCTCGACGTCAAAGAGCCCTGGTTCGACGCCGCGTATCCGAGGGCGCTCGCTTGGCGGGAGTCGTCGGCGCCTTGACCGCCCGCGCCCCTGCCGTCCGTCGCGCTGATCGGGTCGGGTGTGCGCAGGTTCGGGACTACAGCCAGGTCAAGGTGATGTCCATGGTCTCCAGCCAGCCCTCGAAGGTGTGACCGTTGGCGGCGATGCCGTCGATGGCGGCGGTGGCGTGCTGCACCGCCGCCTCGGCGTCGGCGAGGCCGATCAGGCCCGCGGCGTGCGCGGCGATCAGCTCGTCGACGTCGAGCAGCTGCGTCTCGCGTGCGGAGCGCACGACGATGTCGAGGTAGTGATCGACCGACTTCCACTTCTTCGGAGCGACCGGCGTGAATTCACCGATGTCGAGGTAATAGTCCTGGTCGCGCCGATGCCCGGGCAGGTAGTGGAAGATGGTCGCGCGCAAGTGCAGCTTCGGCAGCAACCAGGACTCGATGTAGTGGAACTGCGGGTGATCCGAGGTGCGCGCCATGTACAGGCCCCACGGCTCGACGTGGTACTTCTCGACCGGGCGCACGAAGCCTTTCGGATCAGTGTTCGTCAGGTCCGCGAGGTTGAAGTACTCGACTTTGGGCCGGTGCACGTCGACGATGGGTGCCTGCGTCATGCATCAAGAATCTACCGCCGTTCCCGGCGCGTCGAGCCGGAGGCAGTAATCCGCGGGCTACATCCAGGTGAGGGTGATGCCGTGGGTGGCGAGCCAGCCCTCCACGCGGTGATCGTGCGCGGCCAGCCCGTCCAGCACGGCCGTGGCCCGCTCGAACGCCCGGTGCGCCTGCGCCGTCTCGACCAGTCCCGCGGCATGCGCGGCGAGCAGTTCGTCGACGCCGAGCAGTTCGGCGGTGCCGCCGCGGCGCACGACGATGGACAAGTACTGGTCCACCGCCTTCCAGCGTTTCTGGCCGACCCGGCTGAACTCGCCGACGTCGAGGCGGAAGACCGGTTCCCGGTGATGTGCCGGGTTGGTCCGCGCCAGCGTCGCGCGCAACGAGAGTCCCGGCAGCAACCAGGATTCGAGGTAGTGCGAATCCGGTCCGCCGACCCGGCGGGCCATGTATAGGCCCCACGGCTCGACGTGGAAGCGGTCGACCGGGCGGACGAAGCCCTTGGCGTCGGTGTTGCTGAGTTCGGCCAGATTGAAGAACTCCACCCGCGGCCGGTGCGGCGCCGGTCTGATCGGAGCGATCGGCCCTGGTGGGGCGGCCATGACGGCGCCGGCGACGGAGGGAACCACCGCGCGGATGTCTCTGGCGACGTACCCGGCGATGCCGGTCACAGCCGGCACGGCGACGAGCAATGGAATCAGACCGCTCATGGCTTTTGTCCTTCACCACGTCCGAACAACCAGATCAGGTTACACCTGGGCCGGGGTGATCGCGCGGTTCGCGATAAGGTGTTCTCACACACGAAACCTGTTGCCGCAACGGACATTTCGGACATGTAACGGTTCCCGCCGAGCGAGGGTGCGGGGGCTGTGAGGATGCGGTCGAGCGCCGGCCGCATGGCGAACTCCGTGCCGCCGAGGATGATAGGAGCGGGCTCGCACCGCTCATCGAAAGTCGTTGAAATTGTTCGCTTTCGGTGTACCCACCGGGCGGTGTCGCTTATTCCCCTTCTTCTCGATGGCCGACAGGAGGCTCCATCACGTCCGTGCGCATCAGTGGCACGCGAGCTCGTGAACCTTTCGGCGGACGACCGGCCGGCGACCGATTTCGATGTGATCGGTCTCACAGCGCCGAAGCCTGGGGAATCACCCGGCTCGTGACCGTCCGTTGTCCACGGGAACCTGTCGGTAGGTGGGCCTAGGCTGGTGAGCATGGCATTCGCAACCGAGATTCCGGCGGAGGGCTTCGAGGGCAGGGCCGCCGAGCCGCCGCTCGCGCACTCGGAGTTCCGCCCGGTCGGCGAGATCGAGCGCGTCGGCGGCCGGTTCGAGGTGGTCAGCGAGCACCAGCCCGCGGGCGACCAGCCTGCCGCGATCGCCGAACTGGAGCGCAGGATCACCGCGGGAGAGCGCGACGTGGTACTGCTCGGCGCCACCGGTACGGGCAAGTCGGCCACCACGGCCTGGCTGATCGAGCGGTTGCAGCGGCCGACGCTGGTGATGGCGCCGAACAAGACGCTCGCCGCCCAGCTGGCCAACGAACTGCGCGAGATGCTGCCGAACAACGCCGTCGAGTACTTCGTCTCCTACTACGACTACTACCAACCCGAGGCGTACATCGCGCAGACCGACACCTACATCGAGAAGGACAGCTCGATCAACGACGACGTCGAGCGGCTGCGCCATTCGGCGACCTCGAGCCTGCTGTCCCGGCGCGATGTGGTGGTGGTCGCCTCGGTGTCGTGCATCTACGGCCTCGGCACGCCCCAGTCGTATCTCGACCGGTCGGTGCAGCTGCAGGTCGGCACCGAGATCGATCGGGACGCGCTGCTGCGGTTGCTGGTCGACGTGCAGTACACCCGCAACGACATGGCGTTCACCCGCGGCTCGTTCCGGGTGCGCGGCGACACCGTGGAGATCATCCCGTCCTACGAGGAACTCGCGGTTCGCATCGAGTTCTTCGGCGACGAGATCGAGGCGCTGTACTACCTGCACCCGCTCACCGGCGACGTCGTCCGTCAGGTCGACATGCTGCGGATCTTCCCCGCCACCCACTACGTGGCGGGCCCGGAGCGGATGGAGCGCGCGGTGCACGACATCGAGGCCGAGCTGGAGGACCGGCTCGCCGAGCTGGAACGCCAGGGGAAGCTGCTCGAGGCGCAACGGCTGCGCATGCGTACCCAATACGACCTGGAGATGATCCGGCAGGTCGGCTTCTGCTCCGGCATCGAGAACTACTCCCGCCACATCGACGGCCGCCCGGCCGGTTCGGCGCCCGCGACGCTGCTGGATTACTTCCCGGAGGACTTCCTGCTCGTCATCGACGAGTCGCACAACACCGTCCCGCAGATCGGCGGTATGTACGAGGGCGACATGTCCCGCAAGCGCAACCTGGTGGAATACGGCTTCCGGTTGCCGTCCGCGGTGGACAACCGGCCGCTGACCTGGGAGGAATTCGCCGATCGGATCGGGCAGACGGTGTATCTGTCGGCGACTCCCGGTCCGTACGAACTCGGGCAGACCGGCGGCGAGGTGGTCGAGCAGGTCATCCGGCCGACCGGCCTGGTCGATCCGCAGGTCGTGGTGAAGCCGACGAAGGGGCAGATCGACGATTTGATCCACGAGATCAGGCAGCGCACCGAGCGTGACGAACGGGTCCTGGTCACCACGCTCACGAAGAAGATGGCCGAGGACCTCACCGACTACCTGCTCGGACTGGGGGTCCGGGTGCGCTATCTGCACTCCGAGATCGACACCTTGCGCCGCGTCGAGCTGCTGCGGCAGCTGCGGCTCGGCGAATACGACGTGCTGGTGGGCATCAACCTGCTGCGCGAGGGCCTCGACCTGCCCGAGGTGTCGCTGGTGGCGATCCTCGACGCGGACAAGGAAGGATTCCTCCGCAGCACCACCGCGCTGATCCAGACGATCGGGCGCGCGGCGCGCAACGTCTCCGGCGAAGTGCACATGTACGCGGACAAGATCACCGACTCGATGCAGTTTGCCATCGACGAGACCGAACGCCGCCGCGCGAAACAGATCGCCTACAACGAGGAAATGGGCATCGATCCGAAGCCGCTGCGCAAGAAGATCGCCGACATCCTCGATCAGGTGTACCGCGAGGCCGACGAGACCGAGATAGAGGTCGGTGGCTCCGGACGCAACGCCAGCCGGGGCAGGCGCGCGCAAGGCGAGCCGGGGCGGGCGGTGAGCGCGGGCGTGTACGAGGGCCGCGACGTCAAGTCGATGCCGCGCGCCGAACTGGCCGATCTCGTGAAGGAACTCACCGCACAGATGATGAACGCGGCTCGGGAGTTGCAGTTCGAACTCGCCGGGCGGTTGCGCGACGAGATCGCGGATCTGAAGAAGGAATTGCGCGGCATGGACGCCGCCGGGTTGAGTTGATCCGGGGCGCGGCGGCGCTGCCTCCGCGGTGCGTTCCCGGAACGACCGCGGAGGCAGCCGAGCTGTCAGGCCTGGGTGGCCATCCATTCGTTGACCCGGCGCTCGGCCTCTTCCCGCGAGACGTCCTCGACCTTGGTGAGCACCACCCAACGGTGCCCGAAGGGATCGATCACCACGCCGAACCGGTCGCCGGTCACGAAGGTCTGCGGCTCCTCGACCTTGCGGGCGCCGTGTTCGACGGCGCGCCGCACCACGGCGTCGACATCGGGGCAGTAGTGCACGATCGAGGTGTGCACCCACTCGCCGTTCGGCGCCAGCACGCCGTTGTCCGGGATGGGCAGCCCCATCTGCAGGGTCGAGTCGCCGATCTTCAGTTCGGCGTGCGCGGGCTGCCCGTCGGGCATGTCGTTGCGAGTGACGACCTCGGCCTCGAAGACGGCGGTGTAGAAATCGATCGCTTTGTTGCCGTCGCCGACCGCGAGGAAACAGGTGATCGAGTGGTAGCCATCGGCAATGGGATTCACTGTGTTCGTCATGACCACTACTTTCGCCGGTCCGAGCCCCCGGGTCTTGTAAGAAAGCGACACCGTGCCGCGTAGCGCCGAATCATCCGCCGCCGAGCCGCCGCAGGCCCGCAATCCCCCTGCTCCCGAGGACACGAAGGGCATTCTGCATCCGGACGAGCAGGCGAAGCATCGCTCTCTGGTTCGCTTGCCGCCGGGTGCCGCGGTCGACCGCTACGTCGAGTGGTACTGGGCGGTGAGCTGGGATCTGCGGGGCAGGCCGCCGTACCGGGCGGAGGTCCTGTCCTATCCGAGCGTGAACGTCACCTTCGAACGATCCGAAACGCACACCGGCGGATTCGTCAACGGCGTGACCACCACGAAATTCATCCGCGAACTCAGCGGGCTCGGGGAGACGTTCGGTATCCGCTTCCGTGCGGGCGGGTTCGGCGCGTTCACCGGCCTGGATGTCGGCTCGTTCCGCGATCGCGCCGTGCCACTCGCCGACGTGCTGCCCGACGCCGCGAGCTTGACCGAACGCGTGCTGGACGCGCCGACTGTCGAGCGGCGTCGCCACGTCGTCGAGGAATACCTCGCCGACCACCCCGCGGTCGAGGACCCGACCTATCGATCGGTGCTGCGCATCATCGACGCCATGGCGACCGACCAGGAGCTCACCAGGGTCGATCAGATCGCCGAGCGGTTCGATGTGCCCGCCCGCACGCTGCAGCGCATGTTCCGCCGCTACGTCGGCGCGGGGCCGAAATGGGTGCTGCGGCGCTATCGATTGCAGGACGGTGCCGATCTGCTCGCGAAAGGCCGTACCGAGGATCTCGCCGCGTTGGCCGCGGAACTGGGCTATTTCGACCAGGCCCATTTCTCGCGTGAGTTCACCGCGGAAGTGGGTATGGCCCCCCTGGAATACGCCAAGAATTCCCTACGTCTCCGGAACGAGGTCACCGCCAAGGTCATCCCGACGAGGGCTTAGTTGCCGGACAGCCGACGAGGAGTTGGACATGGATGTCGTGGTGTTGATCGGACGAGTGTTGTTCGCGCTGCTGTTTCTGGCCTCCGCCCTCGGGCATTTCACTCAGACCGAGGCGATGACGGGGTACGCGCGGAGCAAGGGCGTCCCGATGGCGAAGGCCGCAGTGTTCGGCTCGGGGGCGCTGTTCCTGCTGGGCGGCCTCAGCGTGCTGTTGGGCATCTGGGCCGACCTCGGTTCGCTGCTGTTGGTAGTCGGGCTGCTGCCGTCGGCGGCCGTGATGCACCGGTTCTGGCAGGAGTCCGATCCGCAGACCAGGCAAGGCGAGATGATCCATTTCAACAAGGACGTCGCCCTGGCGGGCGCCGCCCTGATGCTGTTCGCGTTCTTCGCGCACGTCGACGAACTCGGATTGACGATCACCGGTCCGCTTTTCGATCTCTAGTCCGCGCTCCGCGCTAATATTGCGCGTCCTTTCACCGCAGGAAGAAGAAGCCATGGACATCATCGGAGCGATTCTCGGCATATTCTGGGCAAACTATCGGCAGTGGCCGTAGCCGCACGGTAGTCCGGGCCCCGATCGGTCCGTTCCTGGCACGTGATCATCGTGCGGGGCGGACCGATCTTCGTGTGACGGACCTGGCTCTGTGATGAATATCCCAGGCCCGCAACGGCATTGAACACGCTTGTGGCACATCACAGGTTTAGTTCTCCGAAATTGTGTCTGCCCTGGTTGGTCCGGCCCTTCCGGTATTCCCTGGCGAATACGTGGCGGGAATGGCCGGACAGCCCCGGTGTGATGTCTTGCGATTTCTGAAATTTCCGCGCCGGTTGCCGCTATGGTCGACCCCAGTCGCCGCGCCGGCGCGCCGTCGAACCAGAGGCGAACCCGTGCGCAGCACCCGACACACCGCATAGTTGGAGGAGAAATGACCGCCTACCGGACCATTGTCGTCGGTACCGATGGCTCGGACTCGTCGTATGTCGCCGTCGAGAAGGCAGGGGCGCTGGCCGGTGTGTCCGGCGCGACCCTGGTCGTGGCCTGCGCGTACTACCCGACCGACGACCGCGATGTCGCCGCCGCGGCCGACGTGCTCAAGGAGGAGGCTTACCAGGTACGCGGTTCCGCGCCGACCAATGAGATCCTGCGTGTCGCCAGGGACAAGGCGATCGCGGCGGGTGCGGCCGACATCGTCGAGCGCGCCATCGTCGGCGAGCCGGTGGAATCGCTGCTGGCGCTGGTCAAGGAGGTCGACGCCGATCTGCTGGTCGTCGGTAACCGGGGCCTGAACACCCTGGCCGGACGGCTGCTCGGCTCGGTGCCCTCCGATGTGGCGCGCAAGTCGCGCTCCGACGTCCTGATCGTGCACACCGTGCGCTGAGTCCCGCCTCGATCGAAAGGCTCCGTGCCCTCGCGAATAGCGTTGTGGCACGGAGCCTTTCGTCTTCCAATGCGTCGGTGATCAGCGCAGCCGGTCGAGCACGGCGGGCAGTTCCGCGCTGTGCACGACGCCGAGCCGCTGGGTGGCGCGGGTCAGCGCGACGTACAGATCGTTGAGCCCACGCGGCGATTCGTCGAGGATGTCCCGCGGTTCCACCAGGTAGACCGCGTCGAACTCCAAACCCTTCACCTCGTGCACCGTCAGCACGCGCACCGATTCGCCCGCGAGGTCGGCCAACGGTGCCACCAGCGCCTGCGGCGCGATCACCGCCGTGGTCCCCGGCCCCGTCTCGGTGGCGACCAGCCGGGCGACCTCCGCGTGCACGTCGCCGGGCTCGACCCGGTACGCGCGCGGCGCGACGCCGGTCTCGCGGACCGAGCGCGGCGCGGTCGCCGCCGGATCAATCGCGGCGAGGACGTCGGCGGCGACGTCCATGATCTCCGCGGGGGTGCGGTAGTTGACGGTGAGTTCGGTCAGCTTCCACCGGGCCGCGACGTAGGGCTCCAGCATCCGCTGCCACGAGGATGTGCCCGCCGGGTCGCCGGTTTGCGCTACGTCGCCGACCACCGTCACCCACCGGTTGGGGATGCGCCGCATCACCATGCGCCAGGCCATCTCCGACAGCTCCTGCGCCTCGTCCACGATCACGTGGCCGTAGGTCCAGGTGCGGTCGCCCGCGGCGCGCTCCGCGGTCGTCTGGCGGGTGCGGAAGTCCTGGCGTTCGGCCAGCTGACTGGCATCGATCAGGTCGTAGGCCATCAGGATCTCGGGATCGAGGTCGTCCTCCAGATCCTGCGGCGCGGAGCCGGTCAGGATGTCGAGGGCGTCCTGCGCCTCGGCGAGCTGGGCGCGCCAGCGGCGGCGGGCGCGTTCGCGTTCCTCGGTGTCGTCCACGCCGAGCAGTTCGGCCAGCTCGTCCAGCAGCGGTGCGTCCGCCGGGCTGAACCGCCCGTCGTCCGGCCGGAGCAGTTCGGCGCGGTCGGCCGGATCCAGCGAGCCGGCGGCCCGGTCCAGTCGCTTCGGGTCGGCGAGCAGTTCGGCCAGGACATCCTGCGGGGACAGGATCGGCCACAGTTTCGCGATCGCCGCCTGGATCTGCGGGTCGGCGCGCATCTCGTCGCGGATCTCGGTGAGATCGGCCGAGCTGAGCAGACTGGGCCCGCCGGAGAGGTCGGCGCCCATGGTCGCGGCGAGTTGATCGGTCAGCGCATCGATCACCGAGGCGGCGAAGATCGGCCGCGCGAGGTTGTGCGGGCGGCGCGAGGAACGGGCGCGGCCACGGGCCTTGGTGGCGATCTTGCGATCCAGCGTGACCGGATAGCCGTCGAAGCCCAGCCGGATCGGTTCGGCGGGCACCTCCTGACGGTCGCGCACGGCCTGCTTGAGCACCTCGAGTATCGTCAGCGCCCCCTTGATCTCGCCCGCGCGCAACGAGTCCTCGCGCGTGGCCCGCACGCCGGGGTACAGATCGCCGATGGTGGACAGCAGCACGCCGGTTTCGCCGAGCGACGGCAGCACCTGCCCGATGTAGTCGAGGAAGGTGGCGTTCGGCCCGATGATCAGCACGCCGCTCTTGGCCAGCTGCTGCCGGTAGGTGTAGAGCAGGTACGCCGCCCGGTGCAGCGCGACCGCGGTCTTGCCGGTGCCGGGCCCGCCCTGCACCACGAGCACGCTCTTGTGCTCGGAGCGGATGATCGCGTCCTGCTCGTGCTGGATCGTCTCGACGATGTCGTTCATGTGGCCGGTGCGGGCGGCGTTGAGTGCGGACAGCAGCGCGCTCTCGCTGCCGACACCGCCGTCCGCGGCGGTGACGCCGGCCCGGCGCGCGGCCGTCAGATCGAGGTACTCGTCGTTGATCGCGGTGACCTTGCGGTTGCGCGAACGGATGTGCCTGCGCCGGGTCACCCCGTCCGGCGCCGCGGTGGTGGCCAGGTAGAACGGCCGCGCCAGCGGGGCGCGCCAGTCCAGCAGCAGGCTCTCGTAGTCGTCCTTCTCGTCGAGAATGCCGAGTCTGCCGATGTAGCGGTACTCCTCCTGTTCACCGTCGAGGTCGATGCGGCCGAAACACAGGCCGTGCTCGGCGGCGTCGTATTTCGCCAGGTCCTCGGTGTAGAGCTGGCTGAAGGACTCCCGTTCGCTGCGGGCCTGCGGCGTGCCGCCGGTCTCCAGCAGCACGGTGCGCAGGCGGTTGCGCGCGTAGTCGCGCATCTCGTCGAGCCGCTCGTACAGCACCGACAGGTAGGCCTGCTCCTGATCGGTTTCGCGGGTCCGCTCGGGGGCGCCGCCGCCCGCGGCACGGTCCTGAGTGAGGTCGGGCAAACTGAACTCCTTGTCACCGCGAACAGGCGCGAGCACGCCGCCGGGATCGGGCAGGTGCACGCACGGAAAACAGAGTTGTCGAGTCTACTGGGGTTGCGACGGGCTCGCCGTAACCGCAGGTGAGGCCCCCGGCGCCGGGGCGGGGGCGAGGTCGGCGAGCGGTGTGAGCTGCACCGGCGTGAAGTGCTCGACCACCGGGAACGGGTCGTAGAAGTGGTGTAGCAGGTCCTTCCAGCGCTGATATTCCGGCGAGCCGCGGAATCCGACGACATGATCGTCGAGCCGGTCCCATTCCACCCGGAGCAGGTAGCTGTCCGGCGACTCGACACCGCGCGACAGCGACAGCGACCGGAAGCCGGGCATGCTCGCGATGATCGGCCGTGCCGCGGCGAAGGCGGCTTCGAAATCGGCGGCGAGTTCGGGACGAACCGGCAGCAGTGCGTGTTCGATGATCATGGCGAGCTCGTCAGGACGCGTGGGTGCTGTTGGGTCTGCGGCCTTTGGTGACGGTGCCTTCCCGCCGCCCAGGCGGCTTCGCGCGGTACATCGCCAAGTCCGCGTCGTGCAGCACCGCCTCCGGACTGCGCCGGTCGCCCACCCCCAGTTCGGTGACGCCGATCGAGGCGTTCACCTCGATCCGGTGCCCGCGCGCGATGATCGGGTCGGCCATGGTGGAGCGCAGCCTGCTCACCAGTGCGTCGATGTCGACGCGGCGGGTGCGGCCGGACAGCAGGACCAGGAATTCGTCGCCGCCGAGCCTGCCGACGATGTCGTCGCCGCGCAGCGCGCGCTGCAGGCGCTGGGCGACGATCTGCAGCACGGTGTCGCCGATGGCGTGCCCGAGCGTGTCGTTGATCGTCTTGAACCCGTCCAGATCGATGAACAGCACGGTGGACACCGGCAGCAGTTCCTCGGTGCTGGCCAGCGCGGCGGCCAGCTGGGACAGGATCAGCGAGCGATTGGCCAGCCCGGTCAGCGAGTCGTGCGTGGCCTGATACTCCAATTGCCTTCTGCTGGCGCGGAATTCGGTGATGTCGGCAAAGGAGGACACCGCCGACGAGCGCGGATCGCCTGGATTGAGCAGGCGGCTGCTGCCCGACAGCCAGCGCCGCTGGCCGTCCACCCGGTCGACGCCGAAGACATAGCCGGTGATCGTCTCGCCCGTGGCCAGCGTGCGCGCCACCGGATGGCGGCTCGGCGGCAGCGGCTGGGCGTTCGCGTCCAGCAGCACCAGCGGCAACGACTGGATGGTGCGCCCGATGACCATGCCGTCGGGCCCCTCGGTACCGAAGATGCGCTTGGCCGCCGGGTTCATCGACTCGATCCGGCCCTCCGGATCGATCACCACGACGCCCTCCTCCAACTGGGACACGACCGTGGTGAAGTAGTGCTCGGCCCTGCGCTGCGCGGCCTCGGCATGGCGCTGGGCGGTGAGGTCGTGGATGACCACCTGATAGGCGAGGTGATCGTGCCACGCGGTCAGCACCGACACCGTCTCCACGGGCACGGTGCCGCCGTCCACCCTCATCAAGGTCATCTCGGTGGGAATCGAGGCCGCGCCCGCGGTGGTGAGGGTGGAGATGCGGTCGAGCATCGAGGGGACGGAGGCGGGGTGGACGAAGTCGGTCAGCGGGCGGCCGATGATCTCCTCGGCGTCCTCCGCGGCGAGCAATCGGACGGTGGCCGGGTTGACGTAGACGACCCGGCCACGCTCGTGCACACAGATTCCGTCCGGGGTGTGCTCGACCAGGGAGCGGTAGCGCGCAGCGAGCTGTTCGGCGGCGTCGACCGCGGCGGCCAGCTTGTCGTCACCCACTCGAACCCCCGATCATCGACCCCATTATGGCCATTGGAACACGGGATTATTCTGGTATCGACGTGGACAAGATCACATCCTCCACGCTATTGCTTCGATCACAGTACTGGCACGTTCTCGGGCCGGATCCGGCGATCATGGCAGAAACCGGTTTCTGCGTCGAGGCGGGGCAGACGGTTCGGCCCGCCCTGGGAGCCGGTGAAGGAGCGATACATGCCGGGTGCCGACCCGAACGCCGCTACGCGGTTCCGCACCGATCCGCGGCGGCCTCGAGACAACATGACCATCGCCGGGATCGGCGCGATCACCGGGTACGGATGGGGCCGTGAACAGCTGTGGGACGGCTTGCTCAGCGGCAAGTCGGCGGCGGCTCTGCAACCGGGCTACGGGCCCGGCCGCGACGACGACGCGTGGGTCGCGCTCGTCCCCGACGGCGGGGACCCCGAGGTGAGCACGAGCCGGTACGGGCGGGCCGTGCACGAGGCGGCGCGGGAGGCCGTCGCCGACGCACGCGACCGGGGCTGGCGGCCCGGCCGCACCGTCGGCCTGCTGCACGCCATCGTGCTCGGCGACGTGGTGAACTGGCGCGACTTCTACCTCGTCGACGGCGGCCGCCGCCGGTCGAGGGACTACCTGCGGCTGTTGCCGTCCACGCCGGTCTCGATGCTGATGCAGGAATTCGGCTTCCACGGCCCGGCGATGAACATCTCCGCCGCGTGCAGTTCCGCCAACGTCGCGCTCATCACCGCGAAGCTCTGGCTGGACGCGGGCATGGCCGACGACGTGATCTTCGTGGCGACCGACCTGTCGGCCACCCCGGACATGCTGGACAGTTTCGTGCGGCTCGGCGCGGCGGTCGCCGACGCCGAACCGCTGGACGCCTGCCGTCCCTTCCAGGAGGGCAGTCGCGGGTTCAGCATGGGCGAGGCCTCCGTGGCGTTCGTGCTGACCCGCTCGGCGGATCGGCCTTACGCGGCGGTGCTCGGCGGCGCCATGTCCAACGACGCCTATCACGTGGTCTCGGTCGATCCGACACACGAGCAGATCCTCGACTGCACTCGCGGCGCGCTCGCCGCCGCGCACGTCACCGCCGCCGACGTGCGCTATTTCAACGCGCACGGCACCGGGACCCGGCAGTGTGACGTGGCCGAGCATCATCTGCTCGCGGACGTGTTCGCCGACCGCCCGCACGTCTACGCGGTGAAACCGCTGGCGGGCCACTGCCAGGGCGCCGCCGCCGCCGTCGAGGTCGCGGCCGCCGCGCTCGGCTACGACCGGGGCATCGTGCCCGCGGCCCCGATCGTCGCGCCCGCGCATCCACGGCTGCTGGACGGCCCCACACCGTTCGAGGGCGGCATCACCGTGAAGCTCTCCCTCGGTATGGGTGGCAACAACTCCGTCGTGGTGCTCGGCGCCGCGTGATCGTGGCCGCCGCGCGAGGCGCGGCGCGGGCGCTCGCCCCGGGCCGAGCCTGAATCCGGCCTGCGCCAGTCTTTTTCGCTCAATGGGGACTTTCGGCCCTGTTCGCGGCATCCCCTCGGTGCTGGCATGGGTGGGACGAGTCGATCCGGAAGGCGGGGCAATGCAGATGGTCTCATCGGGGCTGCGATTCGCGTCGGACCAGTGGACGACGGCCGCGGGGCCGGAAGTGGCGGTGACCACGCGTGGAGAGGTCTCGGCCATGGACGTGACGCGGGCGGTGCGCGCCATCACCCGGGTTTTGCGCCGGCATCATCTCGACGCGCCCGCCCGGGTGCGTCTCGGCGCGCCGTCCGATCCGGAGGCGCCGACGGTGGTCCAGATCGACGTCCACCACCGGGGTGTGGTCACCCGGGTGCAGGTCACCGGGCCGCGCGGGTTCGCGGTGACCTTCGCCGCCGAGCGGCTCGACCGCCGACTGGCCCGCTGGGCCGCGGGCGAGACGCGGACCTGGCCCGATCCGTCCCGCCCTCCGCTGGCCCGCGCGGGTGCGCCGCGTCCGATCGTGCGCCGCAAGCGGTGCGTCCTGTCCGTCTGCACACCCGCCGAGGCGGTCGCGGTGCTGGACGCCATGGATTACGACGCCCACCTGTTCATCGACGCCGAGACCGGTGAGGACGCGGTGGTGCACTGGGCGGAGGTGGGCGTGCGACTCGTCCGCCAGCGGACGACGTATCCGCCGATCCGGTCGACGGAGCTGGTTCGCGGCACCCCGCCGATCGTGGCCGACGCGGATCCCGCCGCCTGTCTGGACCCGGCCGAGGCCGCGAGCATCCTGTGCCACAAGGGATTGCCGTTCCTTTTCTGTACCGATCCGGGTAGCGGGCGTGGCGGGTTGCTGTACCGGCGCCACGACGGCGACCTGGCGATCGTGCTGCCCGCCTGACTCTCAGGCCAGCGGCGCGGACCAGTGCACCTTGGTGCCGCCGCTGTCGGTCCGCTCCACCGTGCAGTGACCGTCGGACATGCTCGCACGCTGCGCGAGGTTGGCCAGACCGCTCGGTGTCACCTGCGCGGGCATCCCCGCGCCGTTGTCCTCGACGAGCACGGTCAGTTCGTCGCCGACGGTGATCTCGACGGCGAGCCGGTTCCCGCCGGAATGGCGCACCGCGTTGCTGACCGATTCGCGCACCACGGCTTCCGCGTGGTCGGCGAGCTCGTCGCCGACCACCGACAGCGGCCCGGAGAACCGCACGCTGGTCCGGAACGCGCCGTCGGCGGTCTGCTGGCGAATGGCGTCCTCGAGCCGACGGCGCAGTGGGTCGCCGCCGTGCAGGTCGAAGATCGACGTACGGATCTCCTGCACGACCTCCTGCAGGCCGTCCATCTCCACCGAAAGCCGTTGCCGCACCACGGGATCCTCGGTGCGGGCCGCGGTGGCCCGCAACCCGAGCCCGACCGCGAACAGTCGCTGGACCACATGGTCGTGCAGGTCGCGTGCGATGCGGTCGCGGTCGGCGAGCACGTCGAGTTCGCGCATTCTGCGCTGGGTCTCGGCCAGTTGCATGGCCAGCGCCGCCTGATCGGTGAACGCGGCGGTCAGGTCCACCAGTTCGCCGGGATACGGGGGACACCCGGGTGGCCGCACCACGATCAGTACACCCAGCGCGAGGTCCGCGGTCCGCAGTGGCAGCACCAGCGCGGGCCCCGCCGCGCCGACCTCGGCCCCGAGATCGACCGATTCGGCGTCGGCCAACCGCACCGGCGCGCGGCGAGTGAACGCCGTGCCGGTGACGGTATCCGCGATGCGCACCCGCTCCGGGCCCCTTCCAGGGCCGAACCATTGCGCCACAACGAGTTCGGTGGCTTCATCGGGCGGCGTCCCCGGCGCCACCACGGCCAGCAGCGCCTGCTGCGAACCGGTCAGCGCGCGGGCGCGCGCCACCACCTGCGCGAGCACGAGATCCGGCGCCGTGCCCGCGAGGAACTCGGTCGCGATGTCGCGCGTCGCCTCGATCCATGCCTGCCTGGTCCGCGCGGATTCGTACAGCTTCGCGTTCTCGATGGCGATACCCGCCGCGGCGGCCATGGCGAGCACGATGGCCTCGTCGTCCTCGGTGAACGACTGTCCCCCGGCCTTTTCGGTGAGGTAGAGATTGCCGAAGATCTCCTCGCCGACCCGCACCGGGACGCCGAGGAAACTGCCCATCGGCGGATGGCCGGGCGGAAAGCCCGCAGCGGCCGGATGTTCCGACAGATCGTCCAGCCGGATCGGGTGCGGGTGCGCAGGCAGCAAGCCCAGTACGCCGTGTCCCTCGGGGGAGCGGCCGATGTGGGCGGCCATCGCGTCGTCGACGCCATGGAAGATGAACTCGACCAGCCGGTCGTCGTGGCCGCGGATGCCGAGCGCGCCGTAGCGGGCCGCGACCGAGCGGGTGGCGGTTCGCAGCAGGGCGCGCAGGGTGTCGAGCACCGTTGACGGGAGATGCTGGGTGAGGATCGTCATGGATGAGTGGGGGAGGCCGGTGGGGGGGCGCACAGCGGGCTCAGTTTAGTCGGGGACCGGTGCGCGCGGGGCGCAGTTGTGCGGAGCGATGACCGGTCTCGCCGGAGACATCCGCGCCGCGCTTCTGCGGGTGCTCGCACCGTGCTGACCAGTTCGTTCGCCGCGCGTGCTCGAGATTTTCCATCCCACCATCGCGGAGTGATCTCGCGCACCGCGCATCCGTTGGCGCGTCGCCGGCCGTTCTGCGTCCGGCTGCCTGGTGTAACTGCGTCGACCAGGGAATGCCGAATGACGTCGCGCTGTTGACCAGTGGTGCCGGGAGGGCGATGCTACGGAGGCGTCCTGGCCCGTTTCCCGGCTCATCCGCAACGTCCGGCCGCCGGGGTCCCGCCATTCGCCCAGGTGACGGCCGGTCCGCGAAACTTGTCGGTGCCCATGCCTAGCATGGCGGCCGGGGGTATGTCTGGACGCCGAACACGAAGGAGAAGGGACGGCCGTGGCGGAACGCCTCACTGTGCGCGGAGCTCGGGAGCACAACCTCAAGGGTGTCGATCTCGACCTGCCCCGCGACAGCCTCATCGTGTTCACCGGTCTGTCCGGCTCCGGCAAGTCGAGCCTGGCCTTCGACACGATCTTCGCGGAGGGGCAGCGGCGCTACGTCGAGTCGCTGTCGGCGTACGCGCGGCAGTTCCTCGGTCAGATGGACAAGCCCGACGTCGACTTCATCGAAGGCCTCTCGCCCGCGGTGTCCATCGACCAGAAGTCGACCAACCGCAACCCGCGCTCGACTGTGGGCACCATCACCGAGGTCTACGACTATCTGCGGCTGCTCTACGCGCGAGCAGGCACGCCGCACTGCCCCGTCTGCGGCGAGCTGATCGCCAAGCAGACGCCGCAACAGATCGTCGACCAGGTGCTGGCCATGGAGGAGGGCATCCGATTCCAGGTGCTCGCGCCGGTGGTGCGCACCCGCAAGGGCGAGTTCGTCGACCTGTTCGACCAGCTCAACACCCAGGGCTACTCCCGCGTGCGGGTGGACGGCGTGGTCTATCCGCTCACCGATCCGCCGAAGCTGAAGAAGCAGGAGAAGCACGACGTCGAGGTCGTCGTCGACCGCCTGGCGGTGAAGCCGAGTTCCAAGCAGCGCCTGACGGATTCCATCGAGACCGCGCTGCGCCTGGCCGACGGCATCGTGGTGCTCGACTTCGTCGATCGCGACGAGCACGCGCACGACCGGGAGCGCCGCTTCTCCGAGCGCCTGGCCTGCCCGAACGGCCACCCGCTCGACATCGAGGACCTGGAGCCCCGCTCGTTCTCGTTCAACTCGCCCTACGGCGCCTGCCCGGACTGCACCGGCCTCGGCATCCGCAAGGAGGTCGACCCGGAACTGGTGGTGCCCGACCCGGCGCTGAGCCTGAACGACGGCGCCATCGCGCCGTGGTCGCGCGGCCAGACCGCCGAGTACTTCACCCGGCTGCTCTCCGGCCTCGCCGATTCCATCGGCTTCTCCATGGACACCCCGTGGCAGGATCTCCCGCCCAAGGCGCGCAAGGCCGTGCTGGAGGGCAGCGCCGACCAGGTGCACGTCTCCTACACCAACCGCTACGGCCGCAAGCGCTCGTACTACGCGGACTTCGAGGGCGTGATGCCGTTCCTGCAGCGGCGCATGGAGAACACCGAGTCCGAGCAGATGAAAGAGCACTACGACGGGTACATGCGCGACATCCCGTGCCCGGTGTGCAACGGCGCCAGGCTGCGCCCGGAGATCCTCGCCGTCACCATCGCCGCGAACGGCGACAAGAAGTCCATCGCCGACGTCAGCGATCTGTCCATCGGCGAGTGCTCGGCGTTCCTGAACTCGCTCACCCTGGGCGAGCGCGAGGCGGCGATCGCGGGGCAGGTGCTCAAGGAGGTGCAGGCGCGGCTGGGCTTCCTGCTCGATGTCGGCTTGGAGTACCTCACGCTGTCCCGCGCGGCCGCCACCCTCTCCGGCGGTGAGGCGCAGCGGATCCGGCTCGCCACCCAGATCGGCTCCGGCCTGGTCGGTGTGCTGTACGTGCTCGACGAGCCGTCCATCGGCCTGCACCAGCGGGACAACCGCAGGCTCATCGAAACCCTCACGCGGCTGCGCAATCTGGGCAACACCTTGATCGTGGTCGAGCACGACGAGGACACCATCCGCGCGTCGGACTGGGTGGTCGACATCGGCCCGTTCGCCGGAGAGCACGGCGGCACGGTGGTGCACAGCGGGCCCTACGAAGAGTTGCTCACCGATCCGAACTCGCTCACCGGGGCATATCTGTCGGGCCGGGAACGCATCGATGTGCCGCTGGTGCGCCGCCCGGTCGCCAAGAAGCGGCAACTCACCGTGGTCGGGGCGAGCGAGCACAACCTGAAGGGCATCGACGTCGCCTTCCCGCTCGGTGTGCTCACCTCGGTGACGGGCGTCTCCGGGTCGGGCAAGTCGACCTTGGTGAACGACATCCTGGCCACAGTGCTGGCGAACCGGCTCAACGGCGCCCGGCAGGTGCCGGGCAGGCACACCCGGGTCAACGGGCTCGACCACCTGGACAAGCTGGTGCAGGTGGACCAGTCGCCGATCGGCCGGACGCCACGGTCCAACCCGGCCACCTATACCGGCGTCTTCGACAAGATCCGCACGCTGTTCGCGGCCACCACCGAGGCGAAGGTGCGCGGATACCAGCCGGGCCGGTTCTCCTTCAACGTCAAGGGCGGTCGCTGCGAGGCCTGCTCCGGCGACGGCACGCTGAAGATCGAGATGAACTTCCTGCCGGACGTCTACGTCCCCTGCGAGGTGTGCCACGGCGCCCGCTACAACCGGGAAACCCTCGAGGTGCACTACAAGGGCAAGACCATCGCCGAGGTGCTGGACATGTCCATCGAGGAAGCCGCCGAGTTCTTCGAACCGGTCACCTCGATCCACCGCTACCTCAAGACCCTGGTGGACGTCGGGCTCGGCTACGTACGTCTCGGCCAGAGCGCTCCCACCCTCTCCGGTGGTGAGGCCCAGCGAGTGAAACTCGCCGCCGAGTTGCAGAAGCGGTCCACCGGCCGCACGGTGTACATCCTCGACGAGCCGACCACGGGCCTGCACTTCGAGGACATCCGCAAGCTGCTGAACGTCATCAACGGCCTGGTGGACAAGGGCAACACGGTGATCGTCATCGAGCACAACCTTGACGTCGTCAAGACCTCCGACTGGGTGATCGACATGGGTCCCGAGGGCGGCTCCGGCGGCGGCACCGTGGTGGCGGAGGGCACGCCGGAGGAGGTCGCGAGCGTCGCGCACAGCTACACCGGCCAGTTCCTGAAGGAAGTGCTGGACCAGCCACCCGCGCCGCAGAGCGCCGCGAAGAAGGCTCCGGCGAAGAAGACCGCGGCCAAGGCCACCAAGCGTCCGGCGAAGAAGGCCGCGGCGGTCGGCTGACCTCTCGTGCGATGCGGCGCGGTCCGGGTGCACCGGGCCGCGCCGCCATTCGTTCAGCGGTTGGCGATGGCGTGGATCAGTTCGGTGAGTTCCTTCGGCTTGGACCACATCGGCCAATGTCCCGTGGGCAGGTCGACGTACTCGGCGTCGATGCGTGCCAGTTCGGCGAAGAGGGGAGTTTCACCGTTGTCGCGCAGCTTCTCGACCACGTCGGCGGTCATGCTGCTGCAGATCACGGTGGTCGGGACCGACCGACGGGCGTCCGAATCGCTCAACCGGAGCGGGGCGGCCGCGACGGACGTGGGCTCCGACACGGCACGCTCGCGAAAGCGCGCCAAGGCGGCCTCGTCCAGGCCCGCCAGGCTGTTGCCCGCGGCCTCCAGTTCCGGCCATTCCGGCAGAATCCATTCGCGCACGGCGACGTCGAGCGCGGAGTTGATGACGAAACCGTTCGGCAGCGGCGCGCTGTCGACGTAGATCGCCCGGCGGAACAGCCCGGGCGCGCGGTCGATGGCGAGATAGGCGGGTGCCGCCCCACCGGAATGCGCGACGAGCACGACGGTCTCGCCCTCGGGCACCGCCTCGACGATGGCTTGCGCCTGGGATTCCAGGGTGGCCGACAACCGGTCCGGGTCGGCTTCGTCCAAGCCGGGCAGTGTGAGCGCCACTACCTCGTTGCCGCGCCGCCGCAGGTCGGGTGCGACCTCGTCCCACGCCCATGCACCGAGCCAGAATCCGGGAGCGAGAAGAATCCGAGTAGCCATGGGCTCACTGTGCCCCACCCGTTGGTAAATTTCCTAAACATCGTTATACCCAACGGTATTCGCTCACAATTCCACCGGTACTTCGGAATTCTCTGCTCGACCGGGCGGAACGCTGAGAATGGATCGGGCGGGCGCGTCACCGATGGACGACCTGCTCCTGACCCGCCGCGGCCTGTCGATTGTTCAGCGCGGTGCGGTGTCCGGCGTCTTCCGATGCCAGACTCGGGAACCGCGCGAGGTCAGTAGACCGGACCGGTGTATTTCTCGCCCGGGCCTTTGCCCGGCTCGTCGGGATGCGCGGAAGACTCACGGAAGGCGCGTTGCAGGGACTGCAGCCCCTCGCGCATCGGTCCGGCGTGCGGACCCAGGTACTCGATCGAGGCCGTCACGAGTCCGGCGAGCGCGGTGATCACGCGGCGCGCCTCGTCCAGGTCGCGACGCGGGCTGATGTCGGGGTCCTCGTCCGCCAGCCCGAGCTTCTCCGCCGCCGAACTCATCAGCATCACGGCGGCGCGGCTGATCACCTCGACGGCGGGGATGTCGGCCAGTTCGCGTACGGAGGCGTCGAGTTCGTCAGTCATGCCTTCAGGCTAGCGACGCCACCCGGAGCATCCGGAGGTGGCCGATCTCCGTGACGTTCTTCATCAGCTCCGCGTTCACCCAGGCCGCCAGATGCGCGATGGTCAGCCCGGCGTCGGCGGGCCACGGATAGGCGGAGGGACGGTCCAGATCGGCCTCGTCCAGCCCGGCGAGCAGCCGCTCCCATTCGATGCGCAACTCGCGCAGGCAGGCGACGGCCGCGGCGCCGTCACCGGGCCAGTGCACGTCCTGCCGCGCGGGCGGGGTGAGACCCTCGGCGTGGTCGATGGCCGTGCCCCACCACCAGCCGATATGCCAGGTGAGCCAGCCGATCGTCGGGACGGGCACGGGGTCGGGTTCGGTGTCGGCCCAGTCC
This sequence comes from Nocardia sp. NPDC004718, assembly GCF_053601535.1. NCBI lineage: Bacteria > Bacillati > Actinomycetota > Actinomycetes > Mycobacteriales > Nocardiaceae > Nocardia > Nocardia sp. NPDC004718. The sequence continues at coordinate 2,840 of NZ_JBSGCA010000016.1, read as the reverse complement.
GGCCGCCACACCCCATCGGCGTCGGGGCGTACCGTCCAGGTGAGCTCGGCGGGCTCCCAGAGGAAGTCCTCCGGTGTGAGTGCGTCGAGGTGGATCCCGGCGAGTGACCAGGTCAGGTCGAACTGCCATCGCAGCAGGTCGCGGCGTGGTGTGAGCACTGGGGGAGCGTGGCATGCCCGGCTTGGCCGGGCAACGCATTTTCGGCCGATTCGGCGATAGCCGAACGGAATGTTAGACTTTCCGCTGACGACCGCCCCGGGCTGTCCCGGGGCTGATAAGTGGAGCCCGACTCCCACCGTTGCCGACGAGTCATCGTACGGTTCAGCGGTCCGGTCACCCGCCCCGCGAGGGTGGGTTTCTCGTGCCGGGGTTCTCATGGAGAACCCGCCGCGCGAGAGTCGACGCGAGTTCGCTCGTGGTCGGTGATCGGTCGACATCGGGCCCCGTGCGCGGAATACCGCACCGGGGCCTTCGTGTTGAACAGGGGTTGCAGTTATTGCGCGCGGTCGTCTGACGACACCGCTTGACCTAGGAGGCCCCATCAGCACTGAGACCCGCATCAACGATCGCATCCGTGTTCCCGAGGTCCGGCTCATCGGACCGGGCGGCGAGCAGGTTGGGATCGTGCGTGTTGAAGATGCACTACGCGTCGCCCTCGAAGCCGACCTCGATCTGGTCGAGGTGGCACCGGATGCCCGTCCGCCGGTCTGCAAGATCATGGACTACGGCAAGTTCAAGTACGAGACGGCGCAGAAGGCGCGCGAGTCTCGGAAGAACCAGCAGCAGACGGTGATCAAGGAGCAGAAGCTCCGCCCGAAGATCGATGACCACGACTACGAGACCAAGAAGCGCAACGTCGTGCGCTTCCTCGAGGCCGGGTCCAAGGTCAAGGTGACGATCATGTTCCGGGGGCGCGAGCAGTCCCGCCCCGAACTCGGTTTCCGGCTGCTGCAGCGGCTGGCGTCCGACGTCGCCGATCTCGGTTTCGTGGAAACCTCGGCCAAGCAGGACGGTCGCAACATGACCATGGTCCTCGCCCCCCACAAGGGCGCGAAGACCCGGGTGAAGGCGCAGCAGGAGTCGGCTTCGCGCCCGGCGCCCAGCGCCGCCCCGGCCGGTCAGCCCGCCGCGGAGCAGGCCGAGACGGCCGGCCCGCAGTAACACCGATCAGAACACCGGCGGTCCGCCGCGACCGCCGGGACGACAGATAGAGGAATCCATGCCGAAGATGAAGACGCACAGCGGCGCCTCGAAGCGATTCAAGGTGTCCGGTAAAGGCAAGCTGCTGCGCCAGCAGGCGAACCGTCGCCACCTGTTCGAGCACAAGCCCAGCCGCCGGACTCGTCGTCTGGACGGTGTGGAAGTCGTCGCCTCCGCCGACGTCCGTCGCGTGAAGAAGCTGCTCGGTCTCTGATCGCGCCCCCGCGCAGACCGGCACGCACCCGCGACCGGAGTACCTCCGTCGCCACCCCTGACCCATTTCCGGGCGCCGCCCCGCGCCCCCAGATCGAACAGGACTGACCAGTGGCACGCGTCAAAAGGGCCGTCAACGCTCAGAAGAAGCGCCGTTCCATCCTCGAGGCCTCCAAGGGCTACCGCGGCCAGCGCTCGCGGCTGTACCGCAAGGCCAAGGAGCAGCAGCTGCACTCGCTCGCCTACGCCTACCGGGACCGCCGGGCGCGCAAGGGTGACTTCCGCAAGCTGTGGATCGCGCGCATCAACGCCGCCGCGCGGATCAACGACATCACCTACAACCGCTTCATCCAGGGCCTGAAGGCCGCCGGTGTGGAGGTGGACCGCAAGATCCTCGCCGAGCTCGCGGTGTCGGACGCCGAGGCGTTCGCCGGCCTCGTCGCGGTCGCCAAGGCCGCCCTGCCGCAGGATGTCAACGCACCGGCCGCCTGAGTCGCGTTCGTTGACACCCGGACGACTTTCGGAACGACCCGTGGAAGCGCTCAGTGAGCGCAATCCGCGGGTCGTTTCCGCTGTCAAGCTGCAACGCGGAGCGCAGCGCCGCAAAGCGGGCCGATTCCTCGCCGAAGGAGCCAATGCCGTCGCCGCGGCCCTGGGGACCGCGCGCGTCCACGAGCTGTTCTATTCGCAGGCGGCCGCCGAACGCGACCACGCGCTGATCGCTGGCGCGTCCGCGGCGGGCGTCCGCACCACGCTGGTCAGCGACCGCGCGGCGGAGCATCTCGCGGAAACGGTCACGGCGCCGGGCTTGGTGGCGGTCTGCGATCTGCTCGACGTGTCCCTGGCCGCGATCCTCGACGCCGGACCCCGGATGCTCGCCGTCCCGGTCGAGATGGCCGAGCCGGGAAACGCAGGCACGGTCATCCGAGTCGCCGATGCGGTCGGCGCCGACGGCGTGGTGCTGGCGGGCGACACGGTCGACCCGCACAACGGCAAATGCGTGCGAGCCAGCGCGGGCAGCATCTTCCATGTGCCGATCGCCCGGCACCGCGATGTCGCCGAGACGCTGGACGCGATCGCCGCGGCGGGCATCACGATCCTCGCTACGGCGGCGAACGGCGAGGTCGACCTCGACGACGCCGACGAATTGTTCACCGAACCGGTGGCCTGGCTGTTCGGCAACGAGGCGCACGGCCTCGACCCGGCAGTCGCGCGCCGCGCCGACCACCGCGTCCGCATTCCCATTCGCGGCCGCGCCGAGAGCCTGAATCTGGCGACGGCCGCCGCGATCTGCCTTTACGCGAACTCACGCGTGCGGTATTAGATTTCCAGCGCCTGCGGCGCTGGGGGTTCGCGGCCCCTTTGTGGCTCGCGTGTGCGCGACCGCCGCTTGCTCCTTCGTCGCCTACGCGGCGGCCGCGTACACG
>NZ_JBSGCA010000015.1:116076-151511 GCF_053601535.1 Nocardia sp. NPDC004718 | reverse complement strand
GGCCGCGCGCTCCTGCTCCGGACGCACGGGCGGCAGCGGGGCGCCGGACCAGAACCGCCGCTGCTGCTCGGCGTCCGCGAAACACCGCACCTGCCCGCTGCGGCCGACGCCGCGCTGGTCGAAGGTGACCACGTCGAAGCGGCGCGCGAGTTCGCCGCCGAACAGTTCTCCCTTCGCCGCCCAGCGCAGCCCCGAGCCTCCGGGACCGCCGACGGCGGAGAACAGCGTGCCGATCCGCCGCTGCGGGTCAGTGGCCTGCTGACGCACCACCGCCAGCCCGAGGGCCGGGCCGTCGGGGTGCGCGTAGTCCACCGGCACCTGCGCGGTCGCGCACTGGAACCGGCTCAGCTCCGGCTCCGCGCACCGCGCCCACTCCAGCCGGGGCGTCGGCGCGGCGTCGGCCTGCGCCACCAGGTCCGCGACCGCCGACTCGTGTCGGCTCGGCGGGCCGCCGCATCCGCTCACCACGGGCAGCAGCGCGGCGAGCGCGGCGACGATGACGATTCTCCGGCTAGGCACGGCATTCATCCTGGGCTCCGTGCCCGGTGGCCGTCGTCACCCTGAGGATTGACATCCGTCTCTAGGACATCACCAAACGGATCACCGCGATGAGTCCGACCACGACGATGACCGCCCGCAGCAAGGTCGGCGGCATCCGCCTGCCCAACCGCGCGCCGAGTTGCCCGCCGATGATCGAGCCGAGCGCGATCAGCACCACCGCGCGCCAGTCCACGTCCGCCACGACGATGAAGATCAGCGCGGAGACCGCGTTCACGATCAGGGCGAGCACGTTCTTCGCCCCGTTGAGGCGCTGGATGTCGTCGTGCACGAAAACGCCGAGCAGCCCGATCAGCAGCACGCCTTGCGCGGCGCCGAAGTACCCGCCGTAGACACCGGCGGCGTAAACCGCGGCGAGCAGGATGGGCCCCCCGTGCTCCGGCACCGGGGCGCCGTCGTTCTCCCGGCGGCGCTTGACCCAACTCGCCAGCCGTGGCTGCACGACGACCAGCACCAATGCCACCATGATCAGAATGGGCACGATCGCCTTGAACGCTTCGGCGGGCAACACCAGCAGCAGCACCGCACCGGTGATGCCGCCGAGCAGCGAGGCGGTGCCCAACCGCAGCAGCCGATCGCGCTGCCCCGCCAGTTCGCGGCGGTATCCGTGCACACCACTGATCGAGCCGGGGACCAGACCGATGGTGTTGGACACATTCGCGGTCACCGGCGGCAGGCCGAACGCGAGCAGAACGGGAAAGGTGATCAGCGTGCCGGAGCCGACGATCGTGTTGATGCCGCCCGCCGCGATGCCCGCACCGAAGACGGCCAGTTGCTCCAGCCAGGTCATTGTCAATCCTTCGACGTCCCGTCGGACCCCGGGCCCGTACAAGCGTGGTTCACTGCCGGACCGAACGGTAGCGGGGTCGTCGGATCACCCGACGACGGGACCACCCTTCCCGGCCGTATCTCGGCACGGTAAACTCGCGGACATCATGCAGCGGGCACTTCTTCTCGACCGCCGCGACGGGGTCTGATCGGACCGGCTCCCGTCGCGGGGTTTTGCCGCGCCGGTCGACCAGCCCCATTGGGAAAAACGACATCCTCGGGAGAACCGCCCATGTCCCCTGCTGACGCATTTGTGTCCGGCGCGCGCACCATCACCGCGCCGAGCAAACCAGCCCCCGCCGACCAGCCCGGCTGGAACAAACAGAAGAACTCCTCGATGCCGACGTTCCGTTACCGGCCCTTCGCCGAGGAGGTCGAGCCGATCACGCTGCCCGACCGCACCTGGCCGGACAAGGTCATCGACCGGGCGCCGGGCTGGTGCGCGGTCGACCTGCGCGACGGCAACCAAGCGTTGATCGACCCGATGAGCCCGGCCCGCAAGCGCCGCATGTTCGACCTGCTGGTGCGGATGGGTTACAAGGAGATCGAGGTCGGCTTCCCCTCGGCCAGCCAGACCGATTTCGACTTCGTCCGCGAGATCATCGAGGACGGCGCGATCCCCGACGACGTCACCATCCAGGTGCTCACCCAGTGCCGTCCGGAGCTGATCGAGCGCACATTCGAAGCCTGCGCGGGCGCGCAGAACGTCATCGTGCACTTCTACAACTCCACCTCGATCCTGCAGCGCAAGGTGGTCTTCCGCGCCGACCGCGACGCGGTGAAGAAGATCGCCACCGACGCGGCCGCGTTGTGCCTGGAGATCGAGCAGCGCTACCCGGACACCAATTGGCGTTACGAATACAGCCCGGAGTCCTACACCGGCACGGAGCTGGAGTACGCCAAGGACGTCTGCGACGCGGTCTCGGCGATCATCGCCCCGACGCCGCAGAAGCCGCTGATCATCAACCTGCCCGCCACCGTGGAGATGGCGACTCCGAACGTCTACGCCGACTCGATCGAGTGGATGAGCCGCAATTTGGCCCGCCGCGAGGCGATCGTGCTGTCGCTGCACCCGCACAACGACCGCGGCACCGCCGTGGCCGCCGCCGAGCTGGGCTACCAGGCCGGGGCCGACCGGATCGAGGGCTGCCTGTTCGGCAACGGCGAGCGCACCGGCAACGTGTGCCTGGTCACGCTGGGGATGAACCTGTTCTCCCGCGGCGTCGATCCGCAGATCAACTTCTCCGACATCGATGAGATCCGCCGCACCGTCGAGTACTGCAACCAGTTGCCGGTGCACGAGCGGCACCCGTACGGCGGCGACCTGGTCTACACCGCGTTCTCCGGCAGCCACCAGGACGCCATCAACAAGGGTCTGGACGCGATGAAGACCGCGGCCGACGCCGCCGAGGCGGACGTCGACGACATCGTGTGGGAGGTGCCCTACCTGCCGATCGACCCGAAGGACGTGGGTCGCACCTACGAGGCGGTCATCCGGGTCAACTCGCAGTCCGGCAAGGGCGGCGTCGCCTACATCATGAAGACCGACCACGGGCTGGCGTTGCCGAGGCGGCTGCAGATCGAGTTCTCCCAGGCGATCCAGAAGATCACCGACGGCGAGGGCGGCGAGGTGACGCCCAAGGAGATGTGGGACGTCTTCCATGAGGAGTACCTGAGCCCGATCCGGCCGCTGGAGCGGATGCGCCAGAAGGTCACCGCGTCGGAGACCGACGGCGGGGTCGACTCGATCGTGGCCGTAGTGAAGGTCGACGGCGTCGAGCAGGAGATCACCGGCAAGGGCAACGGGCCGCTCGCGGCGTTCGTCGACGCGATCGCCGCCGTCGGTTTCGACGTCGAGGTGCTGGACTACTCCGAGCACGCCATGTCCGCGGGTGACGACGCGCAGGCCGCCGCCTACGTGGAGTGCGCGATCGGCGACAAGGTGGTGTGGGGCGTCGGCATCGCCACCTCGATCACGACCGCGTCGCTGCGCGCGGTGGTGTCGGCGGTGAACCGGGCGCACTGACAGCGCATCTCGGCAAGCATGCGGACGGGCGCCGCGCGGGTTCCACCGCGCGGCGCCCGATCTCGCTGGGGCAGACCGAATGTCACGGGCGTCCGGGTCCCCAAGCCCGGCATGCCTACCGCGACACGGGGTAGCGAACCCCGTGCTAGCGTTGGATTCGCACTCCAAGCGCCGAGCTCTCTGCTCGAACTCCCGAGCAGATGGGGGAACCGTGACAACAAACGACCACAATCCGACCTCTCCACCCTGGCTGCAGAGTCATTCCGTGGATACGGCCGAAGTCAGCGACGTGGAGTCATCGGCCAAGGACCCGTCGGCCGAGCCGGCCGGCGGCACGGAAGCGAAGGAAACCGACGTGTCGGCCGGGTCGGCCCAGCCGGACGCCCAACCCGAACAGCCCGAGCCGCACGGCTCGACGGAGCAGACCACGGCCTACCCGCAAGCCGCCCCGGTGGCGCAGGCATGGGCTCCCCCGCAGGCCGGACCGGCCGAACCCTACGGCTCGTACGCCCCGCCGAACGCGGGCGCGTATCCCCCTCCGTCACCCTTTCCGGGAGAGCCGTTCACTACCGGCGCCTTTCAGCCACCGTCGGGCCATAGCGGTAGCCACCCGATAGCCCCGCCTCCGGACGGACCGCATCCCGGTTACGGGGAGTACCGCCAGGAGATCGGCGGCGACGGCCTGACCCGGCATGTGCCCATGGATTCCGCGCAGCCCGAATCTCCTGCGCCGCAACCCGATCAGCCCAGCGGCCCGATCTACAGCTGGGCGCCGCCGCCTCCGCCGGTGACGCACCAGCCTCCGCCGTCCGCCTATCAACCGCCGCCTCCGCCGCCGCTCGGGCAACCGCAGGGGCCGGCCTGGCAGGGCGGGCCGGGTCCGCACCAGTCGGTACCGCCGTTCCAACCGCAGCATGTGCCGCAGCCCGGCCAGCCGGGACATTCGGTGAACGACCTGAATCTGCTCCGGCGCGCCCGCAGGGCGCCGCGCAGCGGCTGGCGTCGTGCGGTGCACAAGGTTTCCGGCGGCATGATCAATCCGGGCGAGTCGGCGGCCGACATCGTCTACCAGGACCTCGCCGACCGGGTGAACCAGCCGGTGCGCGGTGACTACCGGATCGCGATCCTTTCGCTCAAGGGCGGCGTCGGGAAGACCACCACCACGGTCGGTCTCGGCTCCACCTTCGCTTCGCAGCGCGGCGACCGGGTCATCGCGATCGACGCCAACCCCGACCTGGGCACGCTCGCGCACCGGGTGCCACGGCAGACCCGCTCCACCGTGCGCAACCTGCTCGAGGATCAGCACATCACCAGGTACTCCGACGTGCGGGCGCACACCTCGCAGGCGCCGAGCCGCTTGGAAGTGCTCGCCAGTGAACAGGATCCGGCGGTCTCGGAGGCGTTCAGCGAAGCGGACTACCGCAAGGCGATCAGCATTCTGCAATCGTTCTACAACATCATCCTGACCGACTGCGGCACCGGCTTGATGCACTCGGCGATGGCGGGGGTGCTGGATATGGCGAGCTCGCTGGTGCTGGTCACCTCGCCCGCCATCGACGGCGCGCGCAGCGCGTCGGCCACGCTGGACTGGCTCGACCACCACGGCTACGGCAAGCTGGTGGAACGAACCGTCGTGGTGGTGAACGCTTCCCGCCGCGGCGCGTCCACCGTCGATCTCGACCAGTTGCGCAAGCTGTTCCTCGATCGCACCCGCGCGGTGCAGGTCGTGCCGTTCGACGATCACCTCGCCGAGGGCGCGGAAATCGATCTGGAACTGGTGAGCAAGCCGACCCGGCGGGCGCTGCTCGAGCTGGCGGCGATGGTCGCCGACGACTTCGGCTACGTCAGCTCGCAGGCCCAGCATCCCTACCGGCACCAGCCACCGTACGGATTCTGATCGTCGCGCGAAATCATGCTCGTGCGGCGGAGCCCTTTCCGTGCGCGGAGTCGGCCGTCGCGAGTGCGGCGGCCGACTCGAACGCCGCGAGCACGGCCGCGATCGCCGGACGGGCCTCGGCCCGCGGCCGGGTGGCCAGTTCGTATATCCGAGCGGCGCGCACGCCGGACAGCCGTAGCACCGCCAGATCAGGGTGGCCGACCGCGTAGCGAGGCATGAGCGCGACACCGTAGCCGGTGGCGACCAGCGTCTCGATGACGCGGAAATCGTTGAGGCGCTGCGCTATACGCGGCTGCACGCCGGTCACGGTGGCGATCGAGCGCAGTACGTCGTCGACGGGAAAACCGCCCCGCACGCTGAGCCAGGTCTCGTCGGCCAGTTCCTCCGGCGCGACGGCCGAACGGCCCGCGAGCCGATGCGTCGGCGCCGCGACCACATCGATCGGCTCGCGCATGAGCGCCCGGGTCGCGACGCGCGGGTCGGCGATAGGTGCGGCGCGCTCGTCGCGATGGGTCAGCACCACGTCGTAATCGGCGAGCAGTCGCGCCACTTCCGAGGGCGGCACGTCTTCGTCGCGCGCGATCACCTGGACTCCGCTGTCCACCATGCCGGGCAGCACATGCGGCAGCAGCAACGCACCGCCCGAGGGAAACACCGCGACGCGGACCCGTCCGCGCGGCGAGCCGCGATAGTGCGCCATCTCGGCGACCGCGCGATCCATGGCGGCGAGCACTTCGTCGGCGCGCACCACCAGTGCACGACCCGCGTCGGTGAGCCGCACGCGTCTGCCGTCCGGTTCGAGCAAGGCCACGCCCGCCTCCCGCGCGAGCACCTTGAGCTGCTGGGAAACGGCGGAGGGCGTCATGGACAGTGCTGCCGCCACGGCGGCCACCGTGCCGCGATCGGCCAGTTCACGCAGCACACGCAGCCTCTCCAGCGCCATGGGCGGCCCGGCCGCGACCGGTTCGGAACCGAAATCCATTAAGTGAAACTACATTATTGATCCATAATTATTCGATTGTTCTGATCTTTAGCAGATCGCACGATGAAGGCGTGACCAATCGTGACCGCCTGCTCGGCCTGACCGTCGTCCTGCTCTGGGGATTGAATTTCCTCGCCATCCGGGTCGGGCTCGACCACTTCCCCCCGTTCTTCTTCGCGGCGCTGCGCTTCGCGGTGCTCGCGGTGCCCGCGCTGCTTTTCATCCCACGCCCTCCGGTGCGGATGCGGTGGATCCTTTTGTACGGCAGCGGTTTCGGCATCCTGCAGTTCGCGTTCCTGTTCACCGCGATGCGGGTGGGCATGCCGACCGGGCTCGCCTCGCTCGTCCTGCAATCCTCGGCGCCGTTCACCGTGCTGCTCGGCACGCTGCTGCTGGGTGAGCGGATGCGCCCGGCGCAGATCGCGGGCATCGCCGTCGCGGTGGCGGGCATGGCGGTGATCGGCTGGGACCGGCTCGCCCACGCCACCCTGGTGCCGGTGCTTTTGACTCTCGCGGGCGGACTGGGCTGGGCCTTCGGCAATATCGGCGCGCGTCTGGCCGGTACCGAGACCCCCGGCGTCAACCCGCTGCACCTGATGCTGTGGACCACCGCCATCCCGCCGGTGCCGCTGTTCGCGCTGTCGGCGTTCGTCGAGGGGCCGACCACGGGAGCGCACGCCGTGGTCGAGGCGTTCACACCGGCGGGCCTGCCCGCCCTGCTGGCGCTCGCCTATATCGCCGTCCTCGCCACCGTGGTCGGCACGGGATTGTGGACCTATCTGCTCGGTCGCTATCCGGCCGGTCTGGTCGCGCCGTTCTCCCTGCTCGTTCCCATCGTCGGTATCGTCGCGGCGTGGACTTTCCTGGGCGAAACCCCGACCACGTTGTCGCTGATCGGCGGGGTGGTGGTGCTGGCGGGAGCGTTCGCCGCCACATCGAGCAGACCACGCGCGGCCACGGTGAACGCCCGCATCGAGCCATCGGCAACAGCCGCGATGGCAGGTACCGGTCGCCCGGCCTGAGCGGGCCGTACCCACGTTCGATGTGCACTCCGTCACGAAATTCGCATTCCGCACCGGCCGCTGTCCTGGGTCGGTGCGAATCGATCGGCTTGCCGCTTTACAGTAGTGCCCGGCGTGGAAGTTGGTCCCTAGGCTAGGCAGCAGAGCGGCGCATGGCAGACAATCAGTGGACCGTATCGCGAAGAGCACTGCTTCGTAACACGGTCGCGGCGGGGGTGGCGACGGCGGGGGCACTGACGGCGGGTGCGCTGAAACCCACGCCTGCCGCAGCGAGTCCCGGCGGCAAAAGGGTCGCGGTACTCGGCGGCGGTGTCGCGGGCCTGACCGCGGCACACGAGCTGGCGGAACGCGGGTTCCAGGTCACCATCTACGAGAAACGGGCGTGGGGCGGCAAAGCCCGCAGCGTCGGCGTGCCCGGCACCGGAACGGGTGGACGGCCGGATCTGCCCGGCGAACACGGCTTCCGTTTCTTCCCCGGCTTCTATCAGCACGTGCCGGACACGATGCGCCGAATCCCGTTCCCCGGCAATGCGAACGGCGTATGGGACAACCTGGTCGCGGTGCCGGAAGCACGATTCGCCCGGCACGGCGGCGACGACTTCCGCGTCCCGCTCGGTCCGCGCTCGCGCTCGGAATTCTCCCCGGACAGTTTCCGCGAAACGCTCGGCGCGGCGCTGTCCACCGCACTGAAGATGCCGCCCAACGAGGGCGTGTACTTCGCCGAACGCCTGCTGGTCTTCAACACCAGCTGCGACGCCCGCCGCCTCGGCCAATGGGAGCGCACCTCCTGGCACGATTTCGTCGGCGGCCACGCGCGCTCGCACGAGTTCCGCGCGCTGCTGTCGCGCACGCTGACCAGCATCATGGTCGCCGCGAAGGAGAACATCGCGAGCGTGCGCACCATCGGCACCATGGGCGAGCAGTTCCTCGGCAATCCCATGCAGATCGGCAACGACGGCGGGCTGGACCGGGTACTGAACGGTCCGACCAACGCGGTCTGGATCGAGCCGTGGACGCGGCGGATCCGTGAGCTCGGAGCGGATTTCGTGCTCGGCACCGAAGTGCGCGAGCTGGAGGTGCGCGACCGCAGGATCGTCGCGGCCCGGGTCGTGGACGAGACCGGCGCGCAACGCACGGTCGAGGCCGACTACTTCGTCGTCGCGTTGCCCGCCGAACGGGCGCGCGCGCTGTGGTCGCCGCAAGTACTCGAGGCCCGGCCCGATTTGGCCGGGATGGACAACCTGTTCACCGACTGGATGAACGGCATCCAGTTCTATCTGCGCCGACCGGCCGACATCTCGCGTGGTCACACCGCCTACGTCGACGCGCCGTGGTCGCTCACCTCGATCAGCCAGAACCAGCTGTGGCGCCGCAAGCTGACCGAGTTCGGCGACGGCGGCGTGCAGGACTGCCTTTCGGTGGACATCTCCGACTGGAACACCCCCGGCGTCGTATTCGGCAAACCCGCCAAGGAGTGCACCCACGAGGAGATCGCTCGGGAGGCGTGGGCGCAGATCAAGGCCCACTTGGACGATCGCGGCGAGGTGCTGCGCGACGCGGACCTGCACTCCTGGTTCCTCGATCCCGGCATCGCCTGGCAGGAGGGCGAGCGGCGCAACGCCAACGCCGACCCGCTGCTGATCAACACCGCCGGGTCGTGGGAGCACCGCCCGCAACCGCACGGCGCACTGGAGAACCTCTTCTTGGCAGGCGATTACGTGCGCACCAACGTCGACCTGGCCACCATGGAGGGCGCCAACGAGTCCGCGCGCGCCGCGGTGAACGCCCTGCTGGACGTGGCCGGCTCGAACGCGGAGCGCTGCCGGATGTACACCCTCTACCGCGCCACCGAACTGGAACCGCTGCGCCGCGTCGACGCGGACCGCTACGCGGCCGGACAGCCGAACATGTTCGACGTCCCCGTCTGAGCGGATGTGATCGATCTCCCTTCGCCGGTGCCGAATTCGATCGCCATCGCCCACGCCGCGGTGCTTGAATCGAACTATGCGTGAGAGCACCGCCTCCGACGAGATCACCGACCCGGCGGACCTTCGGGCATTGCTCGGCGAGGTGGCGCCCCGCGCGGCCACCAAGGAGCGACCCGTCCTGCATGCCAGGGACCGGGAGTGGATCGCGCTCTCCCCGTTCCTGGTGATGAGTACAAGCGACGCGGACGGCAACTGCGACGCCTCGCCGAAAGGCGATCCGGCGGGGTTCGTGCGGGTGCTCGACGACACCACCCTCGCCATCCCGGAGCGCCCCGGTAACCGCCGCGCCGACGGCTACCTCAACATCCTGGCCAACCCGCACGTCGGCCTGCTGTTCGTGATCCCGGGACGCCGCGAGACGCTGCGGATCAACGGCCGCGCCCGGCTGGTGCGCGACGCGCCGTACTTCGATGACATGGTGGTGCGCGGGCACCGCCCGATCCTCGCCGTCGAGGTGGAGATCGACCAGATCTACTTCCACTGCGCCAAGGCGTTCATGCGCAGCCATCTCTGGGAGCCGGAGCAGTGGCCGAAGGACACCCTGCCGAGTCCCGCGTGCCTGGTCAAAGAGGTACAGACGAACGTCGCGGAGACGGTGGAGGAACTGGAGCGCTACTACTCGCCGGAGAACTACGCGGCCAAGCTGTACCGCGACTGACCCGCGTGGCCCACGCCACCCGACCGCGGCGCGCCCGGATCGCGCGTCGAACATAGACTCGCGACGTGGCAGAACTATCGGTGCGCGGACGGCTCGCGCTGGCGGCGGCGGCCGCGGCGTCCTGGGCCTCGCAGAAGGCGGGTCGTGGTAAAGGGTCGATGATCGGCGGACTGATCGCGTTGAAGATCGATCCGACCGTCATGGACCAGCTCGGACAGCGGCGGCGCACCGTGCTGGTGACCGGCACGAACGGCAAGTCGACCACCACGCGGATGACCACCGCCGCGCTCAGCACCCTCGGCGCGGTCGCGACCCAGGCCGACGGCGCGAACATGGACGCGGGCATCGTCGCCGCGCTGAACGCGCACCGGCGCGCGCCGCTGGCCGCCATCGAGGTCGACGAACTGCACCTGCCGCACGTCACCGATTCGCTGAATCCCTCGGCGGTGGTGCTGCTGAACCTCAGCCGCGACCAGCTCGACCGGGTCGGCGAGATCAACATGATCGAGCGCAAGCTGCGCGCGGGCCTGGCGAAGCACCCGGCCACCGTGGTGGTCGCCAACTGCGACGACGTGCTGGTCACCTCCATCGCCTACGACCATCCCAACGTGGTGTGGGTCGCCGCGGGCAGCGGCTGGGCGATGGACGCGACCAGCTGCCCGCGCAGCGGCGAGCCGATCGTCTGGGAGGGCGCGCACTGGCGCAGTACCGGAGCGGATTTCCAGCGTCCCGAACCGGACTGGTGGCTCGACGGGGACGATCTGGTCGGGCGGGAGGGCAAGCGTTTCCCGCTGCGGCTCGCACTGCCGGGCCGGGCCAACCGCGGCAACGCCGCACAGGCGGTGGCAGCCGCCGTCGCGCTGGGCGCCGACCCGGAGCAGGCCGTCGCGGCCGCGGGCACGGTCCGCGAGATCGCGGGCCGCTACCGCACGGTGCAGGTCGGCGAGCACGACGCGCGTCTGCTGCTGGCCAAGAACCCGGCCGGGTGGCAGGAGGCGCTGTCGATGATCGAGCCGACCTCGGCGGGCCTGGTGATCGCGGTGAACGGCCAGGTGCCCGACGGCGAGGACCTCTCCTGGCTGTGGGACGTGCGCTTCGAGCACTTCGAAGGCGTGCAGGTGGTGGCGGCGGGCGAACGCGCCACCGACCTGGCGGTGCGACTGACCTACGCGGGCGTGGAGCACACCCTGGTCCCCGATCCGGTCCGCGCCATCGCGTCGTGCCCCGCGGGCCATGTGGAAGTGCTGGCCAACTACACCGCCTTCCGTGATCTCAACCGTGACCTCGAGGAGCGGGCTTCATGACCGAATCGACCTTCCGCATCGGCCTGGTGCTGCCGGACGTGATGGGCACCTACGGCGACGGCGGCAACGCGCTCGTGCTGCGGCAACGACTGCGCATGCGCGGCTACGACGCCGAGATAGTCGAGATCACGCTGTCGGAGCCGGTGCCCGATTCCCTGGACGTCTACACCCTGGGCGGCGCGGAGGATTCCGCCCAGCGTCTGGCCACCCGGCACCTGCAGCGCTATCCCGGCTTGCAGCGCGCCGCCGGGCGAGGCGCTCCGGTGCTGTCGATCTGCGCGGCCATCCAAGTCCTCGGCCAGTGGTACGAGACCTCGGCGGGCGAGCGAGTCGACGGCGTCGGCCTGCTCGACGTCACCACCTCGCCGCAACACAAACGCGCCATCGGCGAGGTGACCACCACACCCCTGCTCGACGGGCTCACGGCCGCACTCACCGGCTTCGAGAATCACCGGGGTGGAACGAAACTCGGCGGCGACGCGCAGGGTCTGGCCCGGGTCGCCCGCGGCGTCGGCAACGGCGTCGGCGACGGGCTGGAGGGCGTCGTCCAGGGTTCGGTGATCGGCACCTACATGCACGGCCCGGCGCTGGCCCGTAACCCCGAACTCGCCGACCTGCTGCTGATGCGCGCCCTCGGCGTCACCGAATTGGCGCCCCTCGACCTGCCCGAGGTCGACCAGCTCCGCCGGGAGCGCCTGCGCGCCTGAGCCTGTTCCCGCCGGTCAGGTCCCCGGAGTAGCTGAATTCGCGGCAATCCGGATCGAAGCGATGAGTTCGGGCGTGTGCACCGGTACATACCGGTGCACAGCCACACCATCGAAAGGAATCCGGTCATGAGCGTCATCGTCTGCGAGTTCGTCACCCTCGACGGCAGGGTGTCCGACCCCGACGGCCGCGGCGGCACCGCGAGCGGCGGGTGGGCCTTCCGCTACGGTCCCGAGACCGTCGGCGGTGACAAGTTCCGCCTGGCACATGCCCTCGATGAGGGCGTGCTGCTGCTGGGTCGCCGCACCTGGGAATTGTTCGCCACCATCTGGCCCGGCCGCGACGATCCCTTCGCCACGCGCATGAACAAGGCCGCGAAATTGATTGCCTCGCACACACTGGCGGACACGTCGAGCTGGACGAATTCCACGCTTGTCGAAGGCGACCTCCATACGGCGGTGGAGAACGCACCCGGCGACGTCATCGTCACCGGCAGCCTGAGCATCGTCCGCGCATTGCGGGAAAAGGATCTGATAGACGAGTACCGACTGCTGATCTTCCCCACGGTCCTCGGTAGCGGTGACCGTTTGTTCGCCGATGGCGAGCCGCCCGCGGATCTCGAGTTGCTGTCGGTCGACACGGTCGGCGCAGCCGTCCTGACCCGCTACGGCCGAGCCGGGCGCTGACGACCACGTCCGAGATCTGCGAACTTGCGCTTCACCCATCGCGAGCCGCGGGTAGAGCGCGGGGTACACCCACCTCGGTGACGTCGACGGAGACGGTGATCGTGCTGTCCTTCGCGTCGGTGTAGATGATGCCGCGCAGCGGAGGGACGTCGGCGTAGTCGCGGCCCCATGCGGCGGTGACGTAGCGCTCGTCGCCGAGTTGGTCGTTGGTGGGGTCGAGGTCGATCCACCGGCCCGAGCGGTCGGGTGCGTCGGCGCCGGGCACCCATACCGCCGCCCAGGCGTGCGTGGCGTCGGCGCCGACCATGCGCTCCTTCCCCGGCGGTGGATCGGTGGCCAGGTAGCCGGACACATACCGGGCGGCGAGGCCGTGCGACCGCAAGCAGGCGACCGCGAGGCGCGCGAAGTCCTGGCAGACGCCTGCACGGGCCGCGAACACGTCGGCCACCCGGGTGGACACCGTCGTGGCGCCGGACCGGTAGGCGAAGTCGGTGTAGATCCGGGTGTTCAACTCGGCCACCGCGTCCAGCAGCGGCCTGCCCGGCCGGAGGGATTCGGCAGCGTACGCGACGATCTCCGACGTGATCTCCCGCGGGTGCAGGTCGAGGGCGAACTCGACGGCGAACGGCCCGGTGGCCGCCGTCGGGCGCGCGCGTTCCCACGGCTCGGTGGCCGGGCCCGCGTCGTCGCGGGCGGGCGCGTCGACTTCGACCAGCGATTCGCCGACCACCGTCAGAGCACGATGTTCGGTGGTGACGTGGAAGTAGGACGTGATGTTGCCCCACACATCCGCGCCGACCGACCGGTCCGAGGGGGCGGGGTCGATCCGGATCTCGTGCGCGAGCAGACGCTGGCCGGGGAGATCGCGCGGCGTCAAGTACGCGCGCCCATAGGAGTTGATGACTTCGCCGGAGTACGAGTACTTGGTGCGATGCTCGATCCGGTAGCGCCGCACCGCACGGCCGGTCATCCGACGACCTGCGCGCTGCCCCATAGCGGCTGGATGTCGACCGGGAGCGACAGCGTCGTGGTCTCGAAGGACTCGGATACCTTGCGCAGGCGCACGTGCACTCCCTCCAGCAGCTCCGCCAGTTCGGTGCGCCGTTCGTTCGCGTCGGTGACCTCGAGGTCGTCGGGATCGAGGCGGCGCAGCATGCGCCGCGCGTCCGCGAGCAGCCGCTGCGGACGCGACGAGCCGGACGCACCGGGCAGCGCCTGGAAATCGGCGTGCAGGCGGCCCAGCTGATAGGCCAGCGATCGCGGATTGGCGGTGTCGAACAGCAGGAGCTCGGCGACGTTCGCGATCCGCACGGAATCCTGGTGGCGCCGACGGTAACTCACCGAGGACTCGGTGGCGCGCAGCACCCATTCGGTGACCTCGCGTTCGATCTCCTCCGGATACCGTTGGGTCAGCGCGGCCGACAGCAACGCGGTCAGGGCGAGACCGCGCTCGATCCGCTTACCGATGTCCCTGACGTGCCACCCGGTGTCGCGGATCAGCGACTCGCCGTCGATCCCGGACAGCGCGAGCAGCCCGGCCAGGGTTCGCGAATGCACATCCGACAACTCCGCCTCTTGGTCGTCCACCGCGGCCGGGTAGCAGGCCAGCGCGCGCTCGACCGAGCCGAGGATCATCCACGTGTCCACCGACAACTGGTCGCGCACGGCGCGCGCGGCGCTGCCGTACCGGTCGATCGCGAAGGCCAGCGATCCGGGCAGCTCGCGGTCTATCGTCAGTGTGACGAGGTAGTCGTGGCCCACACGGGACGCGCCCGGCACCCGCTGTACCGCCGGAGCACTGTCCTGCGCCGCACCGGTCGTCTCGTCGTCGTCCGGTCGTTCGGCGACGGCCTCCACACCAGCCGTAACCTGTTGTCGCGCATCGGCTCCGGCCATGGCTTCGTTCCGAGCCGCGGCAGCGGAGAAGTTCTCGGCCGACCCGTGGCCGAAAGATCGTGACCGGTCCGGCACCGAATTCCCAGTCGCGCGCTCGCCCGCACCGGGCGATGCCGGAGCATCACCAGAATCCGGAAACGGTCCGGCCGCAGCATGCGACCGCTCGTCGCCGTACTGCGCGACACCTTCGTCGATGCCGGCACCCGACGGAGCGAGCAGGCCGCGATCGGCCGAACTCTGCTGCGGGGCAAAGGCTCGCACCTCGGGACCGAACAGCCCGTCGGTCGGAGCCGCGGTGGCGGTGGTCCGGCCGAGTGCGGCCAAGAGGATCGGCAACGCGCCCGCGCCTTCCAGCCAGGGGCGATACCGGAACTCTTGGTAGCGCTCGTGCGTGGCGATCAAGAGGCGGGCGGCGTCCTCCGCGCGCTCGCCGTAGCGGCCGATCCAGAACAGGTCGTTGAGCACGCGGGGGGAGCTGATCCCCGCCACGACCGGAGCGGTGCGCCGCGGCTCGCGCGACGGCTCGGTGCTGATCGCGGCGGCGGCCGTCGGGGCAGCCCGCACCCAGATGTCCTTGGCGGCGACTTTCCGCGCGGCGCGATCGGTCGTGCGCTGACGTAGCTGGCCGAGACCGCCGGACATCACGGTGTAGCCGCGCCGATGGGCGAGCGAGAACAATCGCATGCCGACCGGAGCCGCGGCGAGTCCGTGGTGCTCGCGGACGGCGGGCGCGACGGAGAACTGCGCCGGTTCCTGGCCGACCCATTGCCATCCGTGCGCATCGATCCGCGCCTTCATCTCCTCGCGCTGCCGCCGACTCAGCTCGGGGCCGAACAGCGTGGCGCCGTCGACCGCCGAGCGAACGATCAGCTTGTCCAGATTCGCGATCAGATGTCCGCGCTCCCGTTCATGACCACCCCAGTACGACGGCGCGTTCTCCAGCAACAGGTCCGCACCGAGCAGTGCGCGCGACAGGGCGGGCAGGAATCCGGCCAGCGCGGGATTCTCCAGCAGCCCGCTGCCGAGTGTGTTCACCACCGTCACCGCGCCGCGGCGCAGCACCTCGACCAGCCCCACCACGCCCAGCCGCGAATCCGGCCGCAGGTCCAGTGGATCGGAGAATTCGGCGCCCACCCGGCGCAGCACCACGTCCACCCGCTTCAGCGTGCCGAGCGACCGCATCCACAGCGCGCCGTCGCGCACCACCAGATCGGCGCTCTCCACCAGCGGAAAACCGAGTGTGGAGGCGAGATAGGCGTGATCGAACGCGGTTTCGGAATGCGCGCCCGGACTGAGCACGACGACCACCGGTTCATCGTCGTCGGTCTGCGCGGATTCGATCAGCATCAATCGCATCGCCCTGGCGAAGGGCGTCAGCGGACGCGGATTCGCGTGCTCGAACGCCTCCGGGATCGCGGTCGACACGACCCTGCGGTCGGCCAGCGCGTATCCGGCGCCGGACGGCGCCTGCGCCCAGTCGGCGAGCACGCGGAACCGGCCGTCGCCCCAGCGACTGAGATCGCAGGCGTGCAGGAAGAGTTGGTGCCGCCCCGGCACGGTGATGCCGTGCGCGGCTCGTACGTAGCCGCGATTGCCGAACACGACTTCCGGTGGGAGCAGTCCCGAGGCGAGCGTCCTGCGTGGACCGTAGATGTCGGTGAGCACCTCGTCGAACACGCGGGAGCGCTGTTCCAGCCCGGCCTCCAGCCGGGTCCAATCGTCCGCGGCGACCGGCAAGGGAATCGGATCGAGGCGCCACGGGGCCGGCGTGTTCTCGGCCGACGCTCCTGCCTCGAGGTAGGTGATGCCGTCGTCGTCGATCAGCCTGCGCACTCGGCTGTCCAGCTTGCCCAAACCGTCCCCGCCGAGTTCGGCGAAGTCGGCGGACAGTTGCGACCACACCCGGCGCACCTTGCCGTCGGCGTCGACCAATTCGTCGTAGTAGCCCGCGACCGGCGCGCCGCACTCGTCGTAGGCGGCGGTGGCAGAAGCATCTTCGCGGTAGCGCGCGACCTGTTCCCGCACGGTGGTCGCGGTGTCTCGCCGCTCATCGCGCAACGTCACCGCCGACCTCACTTCCGCCATCCGTGCCCAACGGCCGCCGAATGCTGCCCGGGCGGGCCCGGAAATCTTGTTCCGGACACCAACATCAGTGGTCTGTGCGGCCATTTTCGCATGTAGCAGGGCACATACCGGGTAAAACGCCGTGCGACAGCAAGTGATTGCCGCATATTTGCTTAGGTATCGGTCACGGCGACACACGGGCCCGGGTCCCACCGTGACGCCCGCACCGGTGGTATCACCGAACGACGACAACGATCTCGTCAGGAGGTCATAATGCGTAGATCAGACTGTTCGTCTTGTGAATCCGCGTTCGACCACTGCCACGGAACCCTGATCGTGCACGTGAGCCGGATCGCCGAATGCACCGACGAGCACTGCCTGGAGCTCAGCCACGCCAGACACGCCTTCGTCCTCGATTGCCGAGACCTCGCGGGCGGCTGCCGGTGTGGCGACGGCGAGACGGCCCGGCGCCGCGCCTGAACGGTTCCGTACCCTGGCCCGGTGAGCTATGACCACGTGTTGCTGCCGTCCGGTGTCGCATCGTCGATCGCGGAGGTCGACGCCTACCTGAGCACCCAGCAGGGCGTCCCCGAGTCGGGGTCGGTCGCGCGGATCGCGGCCGAACTGAACAGACGCAACGCGGAACTGCCCGAGGAGGACAACTTCCTCAGCACCGTGCCGGTCGGCGGCGCGGCCACCGGTGCGGCACTGCACGTGTCGTGCCCCTACGACGCGATCGGCTTCGTCCGCCACTTGCTGTTCGAACTCGCCACACCGCTGAACTATGCCGTCTACGACCCGCAGCTGGCCTGGCTGATCGATCCCGCCGAGCACGTCGAGGCCATCGTCACGCACGGCGGCGCGGGTGAGTTCCCATACCTGACCGAAGCGCTGGTCCAGCAGTGGATTCCGGAGCTGGCCCCGCCCAACCCGTACCTCGTCGTCGAACGCGGCGAGCAGTTCTACATCCAGACCTACCGGGAGAACTCCGGCGCTTACACCGTGGAATACCGGGACGGCTCCCCCGACAAGCATTTCGGAACCAGCATCTCCGATCCCGCCACCGTCGCCGCCCTCATCTGGGGCTGGGCCAACGACGACCGCAGCCGGTTCCCCGGGCTGCCCTGGTCGCGCGTCGACCTCTGACCCCGGTCACTGGTTCTGGGTGGCCAACCGGCCCGCGAGCGCGAGGAACGACGCGCCGAAGACCCGGCGCATCCAGGTGACCACGGCGGGACGGGAAATGACCTGATCGCGGACGGCGGCGGCGCACGCGCCGTACACCGCGAACACCACCAGGGTGGCGAGCATGAAAATGCCGCTCAGTTCGAGCATGCGCGCCAGCGCGTTCGGCGCGCCACCGGGCACGAACTGCGGCAAGAACGCGAAGAAGAAGATGGTCAGCTTGGGGTTGAGAAGGTTGAGCAGCACCGCCGAGGTGATCACTTTCCGCGCCGAGGGCGCGGTGCGGCCCGTCTGCTCCGGCACGGCGAGCGCGCCCTTGTCCCGGAACGTGGTCCAGGCCATGTACACCAGATAGCCGACGCCGAGGTACTTCAGCGTCTGGAACGCGACCGCGCTGGCGTTGAGCAACGCGGCCAGACCCGTGATCGCCGCGACCATGTGCGGAACGATGCCGAGCGTGCAGCCGAATGCCGCGATCACCGCGGCTCGAACGCCGCGAGACAACCCCGCCGCCAACGTGAACAGCACACCGGTGCCGGGGGTGGCGACGATGACGAGCGTCGTCAGCGCGAATTCGATGCTCATCCCCGACACGGTAACGCACGCCGGGCGCGGCGCAATCCCCGTCGTGGGAGGCGTTTTCGCCAGCTATAGCGCGCGGCGGCCGGACAGCGCGCGCCCGAGGGTGAGCTCGTCGGCGAATTCGAGGTCGCCGCCCATCGGCAGGCCCGAGGCCAGCCTGGTCACGCTCAGACCCGGGAAGTCGCGCAGCATCCGGACCAGGTAGGTGGCGGTGGCCTCGCCCTCGGTGTTCGGGTCCGTCGCGATGATCACCTCGCTGACGTCGATGCCGTCCTCCTGGTTTCCGATGCGCGCCAGGAGTTCCCGGATCCGCAGCTGGTCGGGGCCGACACCGCTGAGCGGATCGAGCGCGCCGCCGAGCACGTGGTATCGACCGCGGAACTCCCTGGTGCGCTCGATCGCCTGCACGTCCTTGGGTTCCTCGACCACGCAGATCATGGTCCGGTCCCGGCGCGGGTCGGCGCAGATGCGGCACAGCTCGCCATCGGAGACCGTTCCGCACGTCACGCAGAACTGCACCCCGTCACGCACCTTCTGCAGCGCGGCCTGCAGACGATCGATCTCCGGCGGCTCCACCTGGAGCAGATGAAAGGCGATGCGCTGCGCGCTCTTCGGACCGACGCCGGGCAGCTTGCCCAATTCGTCGATCAGATCCTGGACCGGACCCTCGTACAACTGCTACCTCGGCTCAGAAACCGGGCAGCGAACCGCCGCCGCCGAAGCCACCGGACAGGGGTCCGAGCCGTTCGGCGGCGATGCGCTGCGCGTTGGCCATCGCGTCGTTGACCGCACCGATGACCAGATCCTGCAATGTCTCCACATCGTCGGGATCCACGGCCTTCGGGTCGATGGTCAGCGACACCACCTCACCGCTCGCCTTCAGCCTGACCTGCACCAGGCCACCGCCCGCCGCACCGTCCACCTCGGTCGCCGCGATCTCGGCCTGGGCTTCCATCACCGCCTGCTGCATCTGCTGCGCCTGGGCGAGCAACTGTTGCATATCGAACTGGCCACCTGGCTGCACGGGAGCGTCCTCTCTGAAGAAGGTGTCACCGGCCAGCCTAGTCCTGCCGCGGCCGGTCCCCGGCGCGGCCCGACGGTCCCAGGTCCGCGGCGCAGGGCGGATAACAGCGCGCATGACGGGTAACAGGTTGGGTAGTTCCGATCGGAACCGACCATGCGCGCCTTACCATCGACACCGAGTCGGAAAGCGGTGTGCAAATCTGGAGCCAATGATGATCGCAGTTCGTGCACGTTTCCTGAGCACCCTGGTGCTCACCCTCGGTGTTCCCAGCATCTTTCTCGGCGCAGCGGCGTCCGCGGATACGGAGATCACCGACACGCCCGGAGTGATCGACGCGCAAGGGGCCGACGAGCCCCAGACGACCCCCGCGGTCGCCGACTACGGGGGCGGCTGCGTCCTCTACCCGGACGACAAGGCCGCGACGCTCGATTCGCTGCGTTTCCGGTGCTCGCCGGAGCAGCAGGACGCGATCTTCCGCGCCGCACCGCTCGGCGCCGTTCCGGTCGGCGTGAAATCGGGCTGGGTCACTCGCCCGCCGGTCATGCAGGCCATCGCGCCCCCGCTGTGGATCGGCAAGACCTTCTACACCGGCCCGGACGGCGGCTTCCTGATGAACCGCCTCACCGGTGCGGGCTTCGAGGCCTGGGGCGCCGACGTCTACGTGGCGCCCGCCCTGACCGACGGACAGCCGACCTGGGCACTGAACTACGCGCCCTCTCCGACGCCGCAGGTCTACGACGAGATCCGGGAAGTCACTCCCGGTGTGTGGTTCGGCTACTCGTGGTGGCGCGGCACGTTCCAGACCACCCTGCTGCTGACCTTCGCGCTCGCCTGAACAACCGGGTGTCGTTTGACCCTCCCGCCACTGGAGGGTGTTGGCTGATGCCATGACGGCCACCGTCCCCATCGGGGAATTCTCCAGGCTGAGCAATCTCAGCGTGAAGACGTTGCGCTACTACCACGAGATCGGCCTGCTCGCTCCGGCCGGCATAGACGCGAATTCGGGCTATCGGCGGTACGCGACGGCGCAGGTGACGCAGGCACAGTTGATCCGGCGGCTGCGCGAGCTGGACATGCCGGTGCCGGAGATCCGCGCCGTGCTGGCCGCGCCGGATGAGAACGCCCGTGACGCCACGCTGCGTGCGCATCTGGAGCGCATGGAAGCCGAGCTGGCCCGTACCCGCGCGGTCGTCGCCTCGTTGCGCGCGCTGCTGACGCCATCGGCTCCGATCGCCGTGGAGTATCGCCTGGTCGGGGCGTTCCCGGCGGCGGCGATCGGCGCGACGGTGGCGCGCGAACACATCGGCGAGTGGTGCGCTTCGACGTTCCAGGCGTTGTACGAGGCGCTGGCCGCCGCGAGCATCGCGCCTGCGGGCGTCGCCGGCGCCACCTACAGCACCGACTTCTTCGAGCAGGACGAAGGCGAAGTCGTCGCGTTCGTCCCGGTCGCCGCCACGGATGTGGTACTGCCGGCAACGCTTTCGCTCATCGAGCTACCCGCGCGCCGTTTCGCCGTCGCCGTGCACGAGGGCCCGTTCGACGATTTCGACCGGACCTACGGCGCACTGGGCAGTCACGTCGCCGAACACGCCGTCGCGCTGCCCGAGCCGATCCGCGAGATGTACCTGCTCGGACCTGACGCGTCCGATGAATCCGCCACCTACCGGACCGAAGTGTGCTGGCCCATCGCCCAACCGTGAAAAGGAGATATCCATGACGATCTCGATCGCCCACGTCACCATCGATTGCGCGAACGCGGGCGCGCTCGCCGAATTCTGGTCACAGTTGCTGGAGACGCCCGTCGATCCCGACCCCACCCCGGAGTTCGCCACCGTCGGCCGGACCGCGGGCGCCGCGACCCCGCTGATGTTCATCCGCGTGCCCGACAAGAACCCCGGCAAGAACGTCATCCACCTCGACCTGCTCGCTTCCGGCCGGGACGAGGTCGCGCGCGCGATCGATCTCGGCGCGAAGCACGTCGCCGACTTCGATGAGTGGGGTATGAAGTGGACGACGCTGGCCGATCCCGAGGGGAACCTCTTCGACATCGCGGCCGTACGATCAGGCCAGTTCGCGCTGGAGGTTGCCGAGCACCTCGGCCTGGATCTTCTTCAGGCCGAGCGGTGCGAAGATGCCCTCGAAGATGCCCGCGACGCCGCCCGCGCCCTTCCAGGTGGTGCGCAGCGTGACCCGCGCGCCCGCGCCCTCCGGGGTGACGGTCCAGGTGTTCACCAAGGTCGAATTCGAGTCGCGCTCGGTGACAATGGAATCGGACACCGAGACGACCGCGTGCACGTTGCGCGAGCGCTTCTCGGTGGCCTGCAACGTCCATTCCGCGACGGTGCCCGCGCCCTTGCCCCCTTCGACCACCTTGTAGTCGCGGTAGTGCGACGAGAGGATGCGCGGACGCACCGTGTCGTAGTCGGCGATGGCCTCCAGCGCGCGCTGCGGATCCGCCGCCACGTCGATCGAACTACTGGCGCTGACCTGTCCCACAATGAGCTCCTTGTCCGGATGCGGTGTCTCGACGGATCTCCATCCTGCCCTGTCGGCCCCGGATGATAACGGCGAGGGCGGAGCGTGTGGCGAACTTCTCCGGACGATTCGGTATTCCGTTTCGCAACATATGCGTGACATTTCTCCGCGACCGAGACCTCGCGGTGGCCCCGCCGTATGGTCCGTACTAGCGTCGAGGGGTGGCAGTGAGTCTGTTGGGGAAGGCCGGACACGCACCGGCCGCACGCGAATCAGGATTTGCCGCGCATCGAGCCGGCGTGGACCGCCTTCTGGCGAGCTACCGCGCCATACCCGAGCACGCCAACGTCCGTTTGGCCAAGAAGACCTCGAACCTTTTCCGCGCCAGGGCCGAGAGCACCGCGCCCGGCCTCGATGTCTCGGGGCTGACCAGGGTGATCGCGGTCGACCCTGTGGCGAGGACCGCCGACGTCGCGGGCATGACCACCTACGAGGAGCTGGTCGCCGCCACCCTCCCGTACGGGCTCGCGCCGCTGGTCGTTCCCCAGCTCAAGACAATCACGCTGGGCGGAGCGGTCACCGGCCTCGGCATCGAGTCCACCTCCTTCCGCAGCGGTTTGCCGCACGAGTCGGTGCTGGAGATGGACGTGCTGACCGGCGCGGGCGAGATCCTCACCGCCACGCCGGACAACGAGCACGCCGATCTGTTCCGCGGCTTCCCGAACTCCTACGGGACCCTGGGTTACACGGTCCGGCTGAAGATCGAGCTGGAAGAAGTACAACCGTACGTCGCGCTGCGGCACGTGCGCTTCCGGGACCTGCGCGAACTGGAGGCCACCCTCGCGACGATCGTCACGGATCGGGTCTATGCGGACGAGCCCGTGGACTACCTCGACGGCGTCGTCTTCTCCGCCGAGGAGAGCTATCTGACGCTGGGCCGCCGCACCGACGAGCCGGGCCCGGTCAGCGACTACACCGGGATGGACATCTACTACCGGTCCATCCAGCACGAGGGCGAAACGCCCAAGCGCGACCGCCTGACCATCCACGACTACCTGTGGCGCTGGGACACCGACTGGTTCTGGTGCTCCCGCGCCTTCGGCACGCAGAATCCGAGGATCCGCCGGTTCTGGCCGAAGCGCTATCGGCGCAGCAGCTTCTATTGGAAGCTGGTGGCGCTCGATCACAAGTACGACATCGGGGACAAGCTGGAGGCCCGCAAGGGCAATCCCCCGCGTGAGCGGGTCGTGCAGGATATCGAGGTGCCGGTGAACCGCACCGCCGACTTCGTGGAGTGGTTCCTGCGCGAGATTCCGATCGAGCCGATCTGGCTGTGCCCGCTGCGTTTGCGCGAGACCGGCCGCACGCAGCGGCCCGGCGGACGCGCTTGGCCGCTGTATCCCCTGGAGCCGGACCGAACCTACGTGAACGTCGGATTCTGGTCGGCCGTGCCCACCGTTCCCGGGCAGCAGGACGGCGCGGCCAACCGCGCCATCGAGCACAAAGTGACCGAATTCGACGGTCATAAGTCGCTGTACTCGGATTCCTTCTACGACAAGGATGAGTTCGCGGCGCTCTACGGCGGAAACACCTACACCGAACTGAAAAAACGCTACGACCCGAACCAGCGCCTGCTGGATTTGTATTCGAAGGCGGTGCAACGCAAATGACGACATTCAAGGACCGTTCCGATGTCTTCGCCGATCTCGGAACCAAACTCAGCATTGCCGAGATCTTCGAGACCCTCGTCGAGGGCGAAGTCCCGATCCGGTTGACGGCCTACGACGGCAGCGCGACCGGACCGGAGGACTCGCAGTTCGCACTGGACATCCGGACTCCGCGCGGCATCAACTACCTGGCCACGGCCCCTGGCGACCTGGGCATGGCCCGCGCCTACATAGCAGGCGACATGACCGCCAGCGGGGTGCACCCGGGTGATCCGTACGCGCTCCTCGAGGCGCTGGACAGTTTGAAGTTCCGCCGTCCGTCCGCGCTGGCCCTGGTGACCATCGCGCGCTCGCTGGGCTGGGAGCGGCTCAAGCCGGTCGCCCCGCCGCCGCAGGAGACGCTGCCGCGCTGGCGGCGGATCGCCTTCGAGGGACTGCGCCACTCCAAGACGCGCGACGCCGAAGCCATCCATCACCACTACGACGTCTCGAACGCCTTCTACGAGCACGTGCTCGGCCCGTCGATGACCTACACCTGCGCGACCTACGGCGACGAGAGCTGGACGCTCGAGCAGGCGCAGGAGAACAAGTACCGCCTGGTGTTCGAGAAGCTGCGCTTGAAGGAGGGTGACCGGCTGCTCGACATCGGCTGCGGCTGGGGCGGCATGGTGCGCTACGCCGCCAAGCGAGGCGTCAAGGTGATCGGCGCGACGCTCTCGGCCGAGCAGGCGAATTGGGCGCAGAAGAAGATCGCCGAGGAGGGCCTGGCCGATCTGGCCGAGGTGCGGCATTCCGACTACCGCGACGTACCGGAGGGCCAGTTCGACGCGGTGTCCTCGATCGGGCTCACCGAGCACATCGGGGTGCACAACTACCCGTACTACTTCGACTACATCAAGAACAAGCTGCGCGACGGCGGCCTGTTCCTGAACCACTGCATCACCCGCCCGGACAACACCCGCACCACCAAGGCGGGCGACTTCATCGACCGCTACGTTTTCCCGGACGGCGAGCTGATCGGTTCCGGCCGGATCATCTCCGAGATCCAGAACATCGGGCTCGAGGTGCTGCACGAGGAGAACCTGCGCGAGCACTACGCCCTGACCCTGCACGAATGGTGCAAGAACCTGGTCGCCAACTGGGACGCCTGCGTCGCGGAGGTCGGCGAGGGCACCGCGAAGGTGTGGGGCCTGTACATGGCGGGCTGCCGGCTGGGCTTCCAGCGCAACGTGGTTCAGCTGCACCAGGTGCTCGGCGTCAAGTTGCCCGCCGACGGCGACTGGACCGTACCGCTGCGCCCGTGGTGGCAGCCGTAGACCGGGACGTTCAGAAGGCGTCGCTGCCCGCCTCGTTCAGGAGTTCATCCAGGAACGGGGCGGGCAGTTCGACGTCGCCGACCTGAGCGGAGGCGGGCAGGTCGGCGCGCAGCACGCGCAGGATGCCGACCACGCCCGGGCCCGCGGCCAGCAGCGGCCTGGTCCAGCCGAGGGCGGCGCAGGTCGCGACGGCGGGCAGCAGCAGGTTGGTGGCCTCACCGACCCAGCCCGCGGTGGCCAGGGATTCCGCGAGGAGCAGCGTGGCGTCCAACTGCGCGCGCGGGCGGTGCTTCTGGCGGGTGTGGTCGGACAGCGCGCGGGCGCGGCGCACCGCCCGATCGTCGGAGCCGAGCCGGTGTTCGCCGAGCAGCGCGCGGATCGCGGCGAGTTCCTCGGCCTCGGCGGTGAGCAGGGCGGCGCCGGTCAGCCGATGGGCCGCCTGGAGCGGCGTGGATTCACTGAGGTCGGTGTAGCGGCGATCCGCGGACTCCAGCGCCATGCCCAGGCGCAGCCGTTCGGCCCGGATGTGGGCGGCCAGCCGGGGCAGTCGGTTGTCGGCGGCGATGCGCGCGCCCTCGTCCAGCCGCGTCGCCGCGGTGAACAGATCTCCCCCGACCGCTTTGACCCGGGCGCCGACGACGAAGGTGGAGATCAGGAAATCCACCGGACCGACCCGGGTGACCAGCTCGTGACTTTCGTCGAGCAGCCGGTCGGCGGTCGCCAGATCGCCCCTGCGGTAGCTCATCTCGCCCAGCAGCGCCGCGGCGACCCGCACCGCGTGCGAGCGCGGTCCGGAGCGTTCCCGCGCGAAGTCCCAGGCCTGCTGGAAACAGCGCGTCGCGGTGTCCACGTCGAGTTGCTCGTAGGCGGCGGCGCCCTGGCCGCAGCGGCCGAACACCAGGCCCAGCGGATCCTTCGAGCGTTCGTGGTACTCCTCGGCCCACTCCTGGACCTTCCTCGCGCCCTCGAAGTCGAACTCGCACAGGCGCACGAAGGACGTCAGATTGGCCGCCGTCGAGACCGTCCACACGGGTAGATCGTCCGGCTCCCGCAGACAGTCGGCGACCCGATCCAGCACGCCATCGGTGTGGTCGCGCGCGATCTGGTCGGAGGCGGCGAGCACGGCCGCCTGGCAGCGCTGCACCCGCACATCGGCGTCGCCGGTGGACCCGCGGGCCAGGATGTTGGACAGCCTGCCCAGGGCGTTGCGCGCCGCGCCGGACTGCTGCAGGTTGACGTTCGCCCTGGCCACCGCCATCAGCAACTTCGAGCGCGAGGCCACCTGCTGCATCGGCAGTTTCGACACGCTGCCCAGCAGCGTGGCCAGCCGGGAACCGTCGATCAGGTCCATCCCGCCACCTTCGAGCAGGTCCAGCGCCATCTTCAGATCGGTCGCGGCCAGCGCGTGGTCGACCGACTTGCGCATCAGCTGGTGTTCGGCGTACCAGCGCGAAGCCTTGCGGTGCAGCGACTTCAGCTTCCCCGGGTGGACGCGGTCGAGCCGGGTCCGCAGGTGCTCTGCGAACAGCGGCTGCATCCGGAACCACTCGGGGTCGTGCTCGATGCGCCGCAAGAACAGCTCACGCTGCTCGGCCTGCTCGAGCAGCTGCTCGGCATCCGGCTCCCCGGACAACGCCGCGGCGAGCGAACCGCACACCCGCTCGGTCACCGCGATCGACATCAGGAACTCGAGCATCTTCGGTTCCAGAGTGTCCAAGACGTTCTCGGCGAGGTATTCGCGAATGCCGTGGTTACCCTCGGAGAGGGTGGCGATCAGCTGAGCCGGGTCGGCGTTGCCGCGCAGGGACAAGCCCACCAGCTGAATGGCCGCGGGCCATCCGTCTGTGGCGGTGTGGATTTCGGTGACCTGTTCGGGCGTCAGGTCGAAGCCGTTGCGCTCCACCAAGATCTGCCTGGTCTCCGCCTCGTTGAGGCGCAGCGCGGCCGAGCCGATCTCGACCAGTTCGTCGTGCACCCGCATGCGGCTGGTCGGCAGGCCGGACTGCTCCCGGCTGGTCACGACGAAACGCAGGTGGTGGCAGCAGTTGTCCAGCAGAGCTTCCATCGCGCGATGCGCGCCCGCGTCGGTGATCCGCTGCCAGTCCTCGACGATCACCACGACCGTCCTGCCCGCCGCGTGGATCTCGTCGATGAGGGTGGGAATCACGAAAGCGGCCGCGTCGGCGGGCCGTTCCTCCAGTACCTGGTCCAGACCGGCGCCGACGTCCGGGTGCACCCGGCGGATGGCCTGGATCAGATGGGCGAGCAGCCAGATCTCGTTGTCGTCGTCCCGATCGATGCCGATCCAGGCGACCGCGGCATCGCCTTCGCTGAGCTCGGCGCGCCACTGCGCGGCCAGCGTGCTCTTGCCGAACCCCGCGGGCGCGTGGATCACCGTCAGCCTGCGCCGCCCGCCCGCGCGCAGGATGTCCAGCAGACGCGGCCGTGGAATCGGCTCTCGCGTGGGCGTGGGCGGCCAGAACTTGGTCACGGCCGTCGGCGGCGTCGTCGGCACGACCGCCGGATGCTGGGAGACGGCGGGCCGTAGCGTCAACGGCCAGCTGCGCCGCGCGGTGACCGCGGGACGGGAGGCGGTCCACACCGCGGTCGATTCGCCCCCGGCGGCCGAGGTGGTCGTTTCGGGCTCCGGCGTGGTCTCCAGCAGCGCCATCTCGTCCGGCAACTGATCGTGGCCGCGCTGCACCGCGCGCAGCATTTCGCCGAACTCGTAGGCGCTGGTCGGGCGATCCCGCGGATTCGGGGACATGGCCTGTTCGATCACTGTGGCGACATCCGGCGGAATGTCCTGTTCACGCAGATCGGGCACCGGCTGGGTGGTGATCCGCAAGAACTGCGCGACCACCCGCTCGCCCGCCTGCCGCTCGAAGGCCGCGTGCCCGGTGAGCAAGGCGAACAGTGTCGAGCCGAGGCCGTAGACGTCGGAGCGGATGGTCGGCTCGTCGCCTTTGAGGACCTCCGGCGCGGTGAACGCGGGCGAGCCGGTGATCATGCTGCTGGAGGTGCGAAAGCCGCCCGGGATGCGGGCGATGCCGAAATCGGTCAGCTGCGGCTCGCCGTAACCACTGAGCAGCACATTCGCCGGTTTCACGTCGCGGTGCAGGATTCGAGCGCGGTGCGCGCTCTCGATGGCTCCCGCCAGCTTGACGCCTGCCCGCAGCGAGTCCGCCCAGGTCAATGGGCCTTGATCGCGAATCAGCTTTTCCAGTGACCCATGGGTGCAGTACGGCATGACGATCAGCGGCATTCCGGTTGCCGTCACGTCCACCTGCAGGATGTCGACGATGTTCGGGTGGCCGGACAACTTGCCCATGGCCTGTTCCTCGCGCAGGAACCGCTCCCTGCTCTCCTGGTCGATCTCCGAGGAAAGCACCTTCACGGCGACCACACGGTCCAACGCGGTCTGGATACAGCGATACACCACCCCGAATCCACCGCGACCGATCTCCACCGCACCGGACAGGCCCATGGCCTCGAGCTCGTCGGCGATGTCGACAGGCGTCTGTCGCTGCGTCTTCTCCTCGGCCGCAGGGGATTCGGGGCGCACCCGGCCCGAACGCGTCTGTGGATTCATGTGATCACCTCGAACACTCACATCGAATCGGCGACATCGGCGACCAACTCCGCGCCGACCGCCGGACGCCGTGTCCGATATGCCCGCGCATACTCCAACGTAGCGCGGTGCGGTATCGCGCGGGTGACGTTTCCGAACAGGTCGGGTGTGTTCCGAATCCGCGTGTTTCGCGCCGCTGAGCGGTTCCGGTGCCGATGCCACTTCGGTTTGTGACCACCGCCACGTCAGATCCACATGAGCGGATACCCGGAGTCGATTCGACCAACCACGTCGGCTCCGGGAACCCGGTCGGCGCGGTGGTGAGCTGCCGTGATAGTTTACTTCTTCAGAGAGCTTTCTTCTTTTTTGAACTATCTTTATATGAGCAGACATTAGGTGTGGAGGAATACCCGTGTCGACACCTGAACCCGACCGCGAGCCCACGGCGCCCGGACTCCGCGCCGACGCCCGCGAGATCTACCGGCGCTACCTGAGCGCGGTCATGCTGCACGGACAAGCCGGGGCGCGGGCGGTCGATCTGGGCGCCACCGATCTCTACGCGCTCAACATCCTCGAACTGGCCGGGCCGATGACGCCGGGCGAACTCGGCGCGCGCAGCGGCCTGACCACCGGCCCGACCACCCGGCTGATCGACCGCCTGGAGGACGCGGGCTACGTGCGCCGCGCGCCGGTCCCTGGCGACCGCCGGAAGGTGATCGTCGAATTGATCGGCAAGCCAGCCGATCTCGACAAGGTGCTCGCCCCCGCACGGCAGCGCATCGGCGAGATCATCGGCGGCTACACACCCGAACAGCGCGAGGTGCTGTTCGACTACTTCACCAGGGCGGCAACCGCGTACCAGGCCGCCGCCGAGGAGCTGCGTGGCACGGACTAGGCCACGGCGAGGGCGATGATCTGGGTGATCTGGCGGCTGTCGAAATTGTCGTCGCTGACCAGAACCAAGGTGCGCGCACCGGAGGGCAGACGCGGCCCCCAGGTCATGCCCTCCACGTTGTCGACGGCGGCGAGCCCGACGTCGTCGAGATCCACCAGCAGCCGCTTGGCCACCGGGCGGGCAGCGCCGATCGAGGCATCGAGGATGTTGGTCGCGGCGCTCAGATCGGCCTCGTAGACGCGGATCTTGTTGGGCGTGCCCGGCGAGAAGGACCGTTCCAGCACAAGCAGTTTCGTGGGATCCAGCGGATCGGCGGCGAGGATCGAAGCGATCCCGTTCGCGCCGCGGCCGGGCTGCGGCCGCGACTCGGCGAAGACCGGATCCAGCGGATACGCGTACTGGGCGAGCAGTGGCCCGGATCGCGCCTGGACGGTGATCCGCGTAAGTGCCCCGCTCGTCGTGGTCGCCGCCGGCCCGTCCTGCAGCAGCGGCCCTTCCGTGGCGGTGGCGAACAACGTGCCACCCGCGAGGAAGGTCGCGGCCTCCAGTGCCTGGTTCTGTTGCGGCCCGGAGTCGGGGCGCATCCGCTCGTTCTCCGGGATCGGCAGGTCACCGGCATAGGAGCCGTCCGGGTGCGCGATCCGCACCGACGGATCTTGCAGCAGGGCGCCGTCCCGCTCGCCTTCTTGCGTCCAGTAGTAATCGCCGGTCCACGGGTCAACCCGGATCTCCTCCGGGTCGACCGACATCGGCGCGTAGGGCGCGCCCGCCGCGGTCAGCAGGGGGTGCGTGCCGGTGAAGGTCACCGGTCCGACGCCGCGCTCGCCGACCTCGAAGCGCGCGGTGTAGTACCGCGCGGGGTTCTTGTTCGAACGATCGTCGCTGATCAGCACGAATTCACCGGTGCGCGCGGAGTAGTCGATCCCGGACAGGCCACCCACGGTGGTGCCCGCGAAGTCCAGGCTCGACGCGACGACTTGCTCGCCCAGCAAACGCACCGATGGCGTCGTCACCGGATCGGCGGCCGCCACCGGGGCCGATGCGAGCGCGAGGGCGCAACTGGCGATCAGAACATGGCGACTACGTCTCGGCACGGCTGCCAACCTATCGCGCCGAACGGACGCGCAGGTGAACGGGCCGGAAAAACGGTCGAAGCCCGCCACCGCGAAAAGCGGTGGCGGGCTTCGGCGTTGCGTCGCGGCGCGCGATTACTTACGCAGCGAGGCCGGAACCTCGAAGCGCTCGCCGTAGGTCTTGGCGAGGTAGTCGGCACGCTCCACGAAGGCCTCCTGGCCACCCGGGTAACCGACGATGAACTGGTGCACACCACCGGTCCAGGCCGGGAAGCCGATGCCGAAGATCGAACCGATGTTCGCGTCGGCGGTGGAGGTGAGCACGCCCTCGTCGAAGCACTTCTGGGTCTCGATCGCCTCCGCGAACAGCATGCGGTCGATCAGATCCTGCAGCGGGACGCCGAAGCCCGCAGTGGTCTTGAAGTGCTCACGCAGGCCGGGCCACAGACCGGTGCGCTTGCCGTTCTCGTCGTACTCGTAGAAGCCCGCCTTCTCCAGGCGGCCCGGACGACCCTCGGACACCATGTAGTCGATGACGTCCTGCGCCGGGTGCCGCTTGACGCCCAGGGTGGTGTCGCCCGCCTGCGCGGCTTCCAAGGTCTCCTTGGCGATCTTCTGCATGAGCTTCATGTTCAGCTCGTCCGACAGCTGCAGCGGCGCGGCCGGGTAGCCCGCCTGCAGACCGGCCTGCTCGATGGTGGCGGGCTCGATGCCCTCATCGAGCATGGCGATCGCCTCGTTGACGAAGGTGCCGATCACGCGGGAGGTGAAGAAGCCGCGGCTGTCGTTGACGACGATCGGAGTCTTCTTGATCGCGAGGGTGTAGTCGAACACCCGGGCCAGCGCCTCGTCCGAGGTCTTCTCACCCCGGATGATCTCCACCAGCGGCATCTTGTCGACCGGCGAGAAGAAGTGGATGCCGATGAAGTCCTCCTGGCGCTTCACGCCGGTCGCCAGACCGGTGATCGGCAGGGTGGAGGTGTTCGAGCCGAGCAGCGCGTCGGGGGTGACGACGTCCTCGATCTCCTGGAACACCTTGTGCTTCAGCTCGGTGTTCTCGAAGACGGCCTCGATGACGAAGTCGACGCCGGCGAAGTCGGCCGCGTCCGCGGTCGGCTTGATCCGGTCCAGCAGCGCCTTGGACTTCTCCTCGGTGGTCTTGCCCCGGGAGAGAGCCTTGGCCTCGATCTTCTCGGAGTAGTTCTTGCCGCGCTCGGCCGCCTCGATGGAGACGTCCTTCAGCACGACCTCGTAGCCCGCCTTCGCGGAGACGTACGCGATGCCCGCGCCCATCATGCCCGCGCCGAGCACGCCGACCTTCTTGATCTCCTTCTTCGGCACGTCCTTCGGACGCGAACCGCCGTTGTTGATCGTCTGCAGGTCGAAGAAGAACGCCTGGATCATGTTCTTCGCGACCGGGCCGGTGAGCAGGTGCACGAAGTAGCGGGACTCGATCAGCGACGCGTTGTCGATATCGACCTGCGAGCCCTCGACCGCGGCGGACATGATCGCGCGCGGCGCGGGCATGTTCGCACCCTTGATCTGCTTGCGCAGGTTCGCGGGGAACGCGGGCAGGTTGGCCGCGAAGGCCGGGGACGACGGGGTGCCGCCGGGGATCTTGAAGCCCTTCTTGTCCCAGGGCTGCACGCCGGCCTCGGGGTTGGCCCTGATCCACGCCTTGGCGGCGGGGACCAGCTCCTCGACCGAACCGACCAGCTCATCGATCAGGCCGATCTCCTTGGCCTTGGCCGGCTTGTTGCGCTGACCCTGCAGCAGCACCTGCATCAGGGCGTTCTGCAGGCCCAGCATGCGCACGGTGCGGATGACGCCGCCGCCCGCGG
Source organism: Nocardia sp. NPDC004718 (assembly GCF_053601535.1). Taxonomy (NCBI): domain Bacteria; kingdom Bacillati; phylum Actinomycetota; class Actinomycetes; order Mycobacteriales; family Nocardiaceae; genus Nocardia; species Nocardia sp. NPDC004718. Next base: position 119,268 of record NZ_JBSGCA010000015.1, on the reverse strand, counting down.
GCAGCAGGCCGAGGGTGGCCTCGGGCAGACCGATCTGCGAACCGGGCACGTCCGCCGCGATGCGGTGATGGGTGGCCAGCGCGATCTCCAGGCCGCCGCCGAGCGCCGCGCCGTTGATGGCGGCGACGACCGGCTTGCCCAGCTGCTCCAGGCGACGCAGGGCGCTCTTGATCTCGGTGAGCTCCTCCATCAGCGTCTGGGCGTCGTCCGGGCCGACCTTCATCATGTTCTTCAGGTCGCCGCCGGCGAAGAAGGTCTTCTTCGCGGAGGTCAGGACGACACCGGTGATGTTGTCCTTCTCCGCCTCTAGCCGCTCGACGGTGGCCGTCATCGACTTCTTGTACAGCTCGTTCATCGTGTTGGCGCCCTGGTTCGGGTCGTCCATCGTCAGCACGACGATGCCGTCCGAATCCTGCTCCCAACCGATCATGTTGGTTTCGCTCACAGCTCTTGTGTCTCCTTGGTGAATTAGCGGCGTTCGCGGCCCTACGTGGTCACGCAGGCTGCCGCCTCCGGGCTGACGCTCACGCCGCCGTGAATTCTCAGCTGTCGGTTGGGGCTCAGACCCGCTCGATGATGGTGGCCACGCCCATGCCGCCGCCGATGCACAGGGTGACCAGCGCGTAGCGGCCGTTGCGGCGCTCCAGTTCGTCGACCATGGTGCCGGTGATCATCGCGCCGGTGGCGCCCAGCGGGTGACCCATCGCGATCGCGCCGCCGTTGACGTTCAGCTTCTCGTCCGGGATGTTCAGGTCCTTCTGGAACTTCAGCACCACGGAGGCGAACGCCTCGTTGATCTCGACCAGATCGATGTCGTCGAGCGTCAGGCCCGCCTTGGCCAGCACCTTCTTGGCGGCCGGGGTCGGACCGGTGAGCATGATGGTGGAGTCGGCGCCGCTGGTGGCGGTCGCGACGACGCGCGCACGCGGGGTCAGGCCCGAGGCCTTGCCCGCCTCTTCGGAACCGATCAGCACGAGCGCGGCGCCGTCGACGATGCCGGAGCTGTTGCCGCCGTGGTGCACGTGGTTGATCTTCTCGACGAAGTGGTACTTCTGCAGCGCCACCGCGTCGAAGCCGCCCATCTCACCGATCACGGCGAAGGAGGGCTGCAACTTGGCCAGGTCCTCGGCGGTGGTGCCGGGACGCATGTGCTCGTCCTTGTCCAGCACGACGATGCCGTTCTGGTCCTTGACCGGGACGATCGACTTGGCGAAGTAGCCGCCGGTGGTGGCCTTGGCGGCCAGCTCCTGCGAGCGCACCGCGTAGGCGTCGACATCGTCGCGGCTGAAGCCCTCGATGGTGGCGATCAGGTCGGCGGAGATGCCCTGCGGGACGAAGTAGGTGTCGTAGTTGGTGGCCGGGTCCAGTGCCCAGGCGCCGCCGTCGGAGCCCATCGGCACGCGCGACATGGACTCGACGCCACCGGCGAGAACCAGATCGTCGAAGCCGGAGCGAACCTTCTGGGCGGCGAGGTTGACCGCCTCGAGGCCGGAGGCGCAGAAGCGGTTGAGCTGGAAGCCGCCGACGGTGTCGGGCAGGCCTGCCACGGTGACCGCGGTACGGGCGATGTCCGCGCCCTGATCGCCGACCGGCGCGACCACGCCGAGGATCAGGTCGGAGATCCGGTCCTCGTCGAGGTTCGGGAAGCGCCCGCGCAGCTCCTGGATCAGACCGACAGTCAGGTCGATCGGCTTGACCGAGTGCAGCGAGCCGTTCTTCTTGCCACGGCCGCGCGGAGTGCGGATGGCCTCGTAAATGTAGGCCTCTGTGGTCATGGAGTGTTCCTTCCTCAATGTGCGGCGGCCGGACGTTCGTCCGTCCGAGCGCTCCTTGCGGTCGACCGGACGTTCGTCCGTCCGAGCGCTCCTTGCGGTCGACCGGACGTTCGTCCGTCCGAGCGCTCCTTGCGGTCGGCCGGTACGTTCGTCCGTCCGAGCGCTCCTGGGCGGTCGGCCGGACTTTCGTCCGTCCGAGCGCTGGTGTGCGGCGACACCGCGGGTGCGGCATGGCTGCGGCTGACCTCGCCGACCGGCCTTGCGACCGACCGTTCCTAACGCTGTACAAAACCAGGCAAGACAGGACGAACGTACGGCCCGGTCGCCCGTACGCCTGGGCATACCATAGAACGTCGGCGTACCGAAGCTCCCGGCTACCCGTCCATACTACCGTGGAGTGCGAACTCCGGTTAACTTAACGTCGTCGGAACGGTGGTTGTCAACCATCCAATCGTGTGGCACCCAGCTCACTCTTCAGCAATTCGAGGGCGACCTCATCCGGGTCGCGACGGTCGCCGGGAGCCACCGGATCGGCCGCGGCGGCCATCATCTCCTGCTCCTCTTCGGGGGTCGAGGCGGGAATGACCCGGGCCCCGTCCCAGTCCAGGTCGGCCGACGCGTCGCCCGCGCTCGGCCCGGCGTCGTACCGCGGATAGTCCGCGGGGCCGGGGTCGTCGGGTAGGTCGGGGTAATCGGGCGGCGGGATGTCGTCGTCCGCGGGATATGGGCGCTTGTCGGCGCCGCCTGCGCCGGAACGCCCCGCGCCGCCAGCCTTGTCGGCGTTCGCGTTCTTCGCCTGACTCGGGCGGGAGAAGCGCGGCGCGGGCGCGGCCGAACCACGGCTCGCCGCATTGCCGGATTCACGTCCCGGCTGGTTGCCCGCCTGCCCGCGGGGTCGGTTCGCGGCGCCGCCCGATCGCGGCGCGGCGGCGGGCCGTGGCGCGGCGCCGCCTGCTTCCCAGCGCACCTCGTGGTCGCGGCCGAGCACCGCCCGTACCGCCGACCGGACCGCCTCCAGGTTGCGCGGATCGGACAGGCGCTGGGCCAGCGGCGCGTGCTGGTGCGCGAAGACGATGACCTCGCCCTCCACCCGGGCGACCGACGCACCGGCGAGCATCGCCTGCACGGCCGCACCGAACTCACGCACTTTGGCGCGAATGTCCGCCCAGGCGGCTTCCACTTCCCGCAACAGATCAGCGCCCGGTGTGGCAACAGGACCGGCGGCGAGCTCCTGCGCGGACGAACCGGTCGCATGAGACGCCGGCGCGGCGGACCGAGCCTGATCGCCGTGCCCGACGGTCCGCTCAGCAGCCGAATCAGCCCCGCGCTCGCCCCCGGCAGCAGAACCCCGCCCGGCAGCCTGGCCAGCCGCTTGCTCCCGCCCGGCGGCAGAACCCCGCTCGACAGCCGAATCAAC
>NZ_JBSGCA010000015.1:0-115978 GCF_053601535.1 Nocardia sp. NPDC004718 | reverse complement strand
GCCCCTTGCTCCCGCCCAGCGGCAGAACCCCGCTCGACAGCCGAATCAACCCCTTGCTCCCGCCCAGCGGCAGAACCCCGCTCGACAGCCGAATCAACCCCTTGCTCCCGCCCAGCGGCAGAACCCCGCTCGACAGCCGAATCAGCCCCTTGCTCCCGCCCAGCGGCAGAACCCCGTCCAGCAGCCGAATCAGCGCCGCGCTCTTGCCCAGCGGTAGAACCCCGTCCGGCAGCCGGATCGGTCCCTTGCTGTCGCCCGGCGGCCGGATCGACGGCCGACGAGGCCGCCCGCGCATTCGTTTCCCGCTCCGACGATCCGCGCTCAGACGTCGCCGAAAGGTCGGAAGGCCTTCGGGCCGCTTCGGTTTCGGCCGAGAGATCGCCCGGCATCGCGCTCGCACCACGCGCGGCGGGCGATGACGCAGACGCCGAGCCTGCCGTCCCGCGTTGCGGAGCACTCGACTCGGCGGTCGCGCTCGCCTCCCGCCGCGGCGTCATTCCCGCCGCACCACCGGATTCGGCGAAATCCGGTTCGGCCACCGGCACAGGGCGATCCGTATCCCCTTGCGCAGGCGAACCCGGCGCGACCGACTCGCCTGCGGCAGGCTCCGTCGGACGCCCGCCTCCGGCACCCGGGAATTCCGCGCCGGCACCGGAGCCCGCCGTATCGGCAGACGGATTCCCGGCTCGCACACCGCCGACCGGCGTCGTATCATCGACGTTCCCCGCACCCGCGGATGCGCCTCCGGCACGCTCCCCTCCCCCGCCATGCGCCGAACCACCGGCTTCCGCAGCGCTTCCCGAGCGGTCACCCCCGCGGTTCTCGCGACGAATCGCGGCCAGCGCCTCGGCACCTCGGCGACGAGGCGGGTCCGACGGCGAACCAGCCGCAGGCGACGGCGCGGGAGCATGCGCCGACGACGCGGCGGGCGCCGGGGCGATGGAACCACCGGCCAGGCCGCGCTCCAGCCGTTCCAACCGTTGCAGGGTGGCGGATTCCGCGTCGGACACCGAGGGCAGCAACATGCGCGCGCAGACGACTTCGAGCAGTAGTCGCGGCGCTGTGGCGCCGCGCATCTCCCCGAGACCTTCGTGCAGCAGCTCGGCGTAGCGGGTCAAGGTGGCCGAACCCAATCGCTCGGCCTGATCGCGCATCCGGTCGAGCACGTCGCCGGGGCCGGTGACCAGGCCGCGTTCGGTGGCGTCGGGCACTGCCCGCAGGAGGATCAAGTCGCGGAAGCGATCGAGCAGGTCGACGGCGAAACGGCGCGGATCGTGGCCCGCCTCCATCACCCGGTCCACGGTGCCGAACAAGGTCGCGCCGTCGTCGGCGGCCAGCGCTTCGACCGCGTCATCGATCAGCGCCACGTCGGTGACACCGAGCAGCGAGACCGCGCGGGCATACGTGACGCCCTCGGGGCCCGCGCCGGCCAGCAGCTGGTCCAGCACGCTCAGGCTGTCGCGCGGTGAACCGCCGCCCGCTCGAATCACCAAGGGGTACACGGCTTCTTCGACCGGCACGTGCTCCTGCTCGCAGATCCGCCCGAGCAGTCCGCGCATGGTGGCGGGCGGCAGCAGCCGGAACGGATAGTGATGGGTGCGCGAACGGATGGTCGGCAGCACCTTGTCCGGCTCGGTGGTCGCGAAGATGAAGATCAGGTGCGCCGGTGGCTCCTCGACGATCTTGAGCAGCGCGTTGAACCCGGCGGTGGTCACCATGTGCGCCTCGTCGACGATGAACACGCGGTATCTGGACTCCGCGGGCGCGTAGAAGGCGCGGTCGCGCAATTCCCTGGTGTCGTCGACACCGCCGTGGCTCGCGGCGTCGAGTTCGATGACATCCAAGTTGCCGGGGCCGCCCGGCCCGAGCGCCACGCACGACGGGCAGGTGCCGCATGGCGTCGAAGTGGGCCCTTGCACACAGTTCAACGATCGGGCGAGGATGCGCGCGGAAGACGTCTTGCCGCAGCCGCGCGGACCGGAGAACAGATAGGCATGGCTGATCCGCCCCGTGTCGAGCGCGGTACTCAGCGGGTCGGTGACGTGCTCCTGACCCACCACCTCAGCGAATGTTGCCGGTCGGTACTTCCGGTACAGAGCCACGGCCAGAGGTTACCGGCGACCACCGACAACGCGCATGCCCGCCTACCGCCCCGAGCAGCGGCACACGGACGCCGAGAAATGTGATCCACGTCACAACAGGCACGTCGCCTTCTTCGGCGTCCGGCCGGGACATGCGCAACAGCAACCTCAGAGCTATCTCCTATCCTGCACGTGCGAATACCGGACGCACCCGCCGCGGCATCCCGTCGCGGCCGGAAAAGATGGACTCCCACCCCGATTTACCTCCACTTTTTGGAAATAACGAAACCGTCACCATGGGTGACATCGATGCAATCGTCTGGCTAACGTGGCAGACGGCAACTTCGGTAGCCAAACCTTCATCAGGTTGGTGACCCCGGCCGGTCCCTCATCCCGACCGGGGCACAACCAACAAAGCTCCGCCAACGGGTGACCAGCGCCAATCCCCACTTCCACCGGAGGACCGTCCACGTGTCGTGTGACGACATCGCCGCCGCCTGGCTCTCCAGCACCGATTTCGCAGGCGACCGCTCCGCCGTCGCCCTCTTGAGCCGTGCCATCAGTCCCCAGGAGTTCGCGATCAAGCGCGACTCGCTGCCGGTGACCGCGGCCGCCGATCCGGCCACCGCCGCCGCCATCCTCGAGCTTCTCGAACGCGGCCAGGTGCCCACCATGGCCGCGATCCGCACCCTGACCGCGCAGAACGAGATGCGCCGCGAAGCCGAGCGCATCGAACGCCTCGGCCGCCGCGCCCAGCGCAGCATCGATGACTTCGGCTGGGTGCTCGCCAAACTCGCAGACGCGCACTGGACCGCGCACGGCTACGGCCCCACCCGCCGCGACGTGCTGTGCACCGAGCAGATCATGACGCTGATCCGCACCCGCGTCGGCAATATCGCGCCGTCGGCGGTCAAACACCTCTGGCTCATCGAGCGCGCGCAGCGCGCGGGGTGGATTGCCTCCAACGCCAATCCCCGGTCCCTGTGCGCGGCGCGGCGTTTCTACGCGGCGCAGTACGGCAACCGGGTGTCGTTGCGTCCCGTGAACACCATCGGCACCGCGATCGCGACGTATCTGGCGGACTACCAGGCAGAGCACGGCCGCCCGCCGCGCTGGTCGGTGGTCGCGCAAGAACTGCGCGACGACCGGGGCCGCCGGATCTTCCACAACACGGCCGATGCCCGCGCGCAGCAACTGTGGCTGACCACCGCGGAATGGGTGGAAATGTGCGACGACCTTCCCGTGCCCGGCCGAAGGGGCTTGCGGGCCATCCGTAAGTCCCGCGGTTGACCTCGGGCGCGTCGTGCGAGTTCGACAGCATAGGTTAACGGCGTTACTCTAACGCCGTTAACCTAGCGAGCGGAGCCGCGATGCTGACCCGGATGGCCCGATTCATCACTCGATCTCCGCGTACCGTGCTGGCCGCGGCGCTCGCGGTCGCCGTGCTGTGCGGCGTGTTCGGCGCCACCGCGCCTGCGCATTTGAAATCAGGCGGGTTCACCTCCGACAATGCCGAATCCGCTCGCGTCGCCCAGCTGATCGCGGACAACTTCGCCGGGGCGGCGCCCAATTTCGTCCTGCTGGTCAGCTCGGGCGGGGGCGCGGACGATCCGGCCACCAAGGCGGCGGGCACAGTGCTGGCCGACTCGCTCAAATCCCGCACGGATGTCCAGGGCGTCCAGTCCTACTGGACCACGCCGCAGCCGCTCGGGAACGCCTTACGCAGCACCGACGGCAAGAGCGCCTTGGTGGTCGCCTACATCGAAGGCGACGAGACCCAGGTGCAGCAGACCGCGAGCGACCTGGAACGGCAGTTCGCGGGGGTCTCCAACGGCATCACGGTGCGCCAAGGCGGCATCGCCGCGATCTATCACGACGTCACCGAGCAGACCACCCGCGACCTCGCGCTGGCCGAGGGCGTCGCGGTGCCGCTGTCGATGATCGTGCTCGTCCTGGTGTTCGGCAGCCTCGTCGCCGCGTCCCTCCCGTTGGCCATCGGGGTGTTCGCCATTCTGGCGACGCTGGCACTGCTGCGCATGTTCACGCTGTTCACCGATGTCTCCATCTACGCGCTGAACATGACGACGGCGATGGGGCTGGCGCTGGCCATCGACTCCAGCCTGTTCATCGTCAGCCGTTTCCGGGAAGAACTCGCCAACGGCTTGGATCCAGCCGCGGCCACCATCCGGTCCGTGCAGACCGCGGGGCGCACCGTGCTGTTCTCCGCACTCACCGTCGCACTCTCGATGGCCGTCCTGAGCGTGTTCGACCTGTACTTCCTGAAAAGCTTCGCGTACGCGGGCGTCGCGGTGGTCGCCGCCGCGGCGATCGCGTCGATCGTGGTGTTGCCCGCGGCGCTGGTGCTGCTCGGCCATCGGGTGAACTCCCTCGACCTGCGGGCTCCGCTGCGCCGCCTGTTCGGTCGCGGCGCGCCCGCACCCGGCCCGCAGGCGCCGGAGGACACCGCCTGGTACCGGCTGGCCGGCGTGGTGATGCGGCACGCCGCGCCGGTCGCGGTCGCGATCATCGCGCTGCTGCTCGCGCTCGGCGCGCCGTTCCTGTCGGTCAAGTTCGGTTATCCCGACGACCGGGTGCTGCCGGACTCCGCCGCCAGCCGTCAGGTCGGCGACGCCCTGCGCACCGAATTCCCCCAGGCCGATCCGGTCGCCGGCACCACGATCGTGCTGGACGGCTATCGCGGCGACAACGCGGCGCTCGGCGGATACGCCGCGCAACTGTCCAAGGTGGACGGCGTACCGGCGGTGCTGTCGGCCGCGGGCATCTACGTGACCGGCGCGCGAGTCGCGCCGCCGCCGCCCGGAATGATCAACGACACCGGAACCTACTTGAGCGTCGCGACCAAACTCGACCCCTTCTCGCCCGCCGGTGACCGTCAGCTGAAAGCGATCCGGGCCGTCCCCGCACCGGGTGACGCGCTCTACGGCGGCGCCGCGGCGGCCAACGCCGACTCGCTGCAGGCATTGGCCGCCCGGCTCCCGCTCGCCGCCGCCCTGATCGCGCTGACCACGTTCGTCGTGTTGTTCCTGTTCACCGGCAGCGTCGTGCTGCCGATCAAAGCGCTCGTGCTGAACACTTTGTCGCTGGCGGCCGCGTTCGGCGCGATGGTGTGGGTGTTCCAGGAAGGCCACCTGTCGGGCCTGCTCGGTTTCACCGCGGTCGGATACTTGGTGCCGACCATGCCGATCCTGATGTTCTGCCTGGCCTTCGGCCTGTCCATGGATTACGAGGTGTTCCTGCTGTCGCGGGTGCGCGAGGAATGGCTGGCCACGCACGACAACACCCGAGCGGTCGCGATCGGCCTGGCGCGCACGGGCCGGATCTTCACCGCCGCCGCCGTGCTGATGGCCATCGTGCTCGGTGCCCTGGTGACCGCGAAGGTGTCGTTCATGCAGTTGCTCGGGCTCGGCCTCACGCTGACCGTGCTCGCCGACGCCACGCTCATCCGCGGCTTGCTCGCGCCCGCGCTCATGCGCCTGCTCGGTCCGGCCAACTGGTGGGCGCCCGCACCCCTGGCCCGCCTGCACGCCAAGATCGGGCTGACCGAGGGCGAGGAGGACACCGCCGCACGCCCGCTGGAAACCGCGGGACGCGCATGATCGGTGGGAGGCGTCCGCGGTCGCCGCGCGGTTCCGGAGCCCAGTTGCGCGAGGAGATCCTGCGGGCCACGGCAGAGCTGCTCACCAGCACCGGGCACGCCGACGCCGTCTCGATCCGGGCGGTGAGCAAGCTGGTCGGGGTAAGCGCGCCGTCGATCTACCGGCACTTCGCCGACAAGGACGAGCTCCTCGAGGCGGTCGTCGCCAAGGTCTTCGAAGACCTCGCCGACGCGATCCGGGCCGCCACCGACCCCGCGACCTCTCCGTTGACCCAGCTGCACGACCAAGGCATGGCCTACGTCCGTTTCGCCCTCGAGCATCCCGAGCAGTACCGGCTGGCGACCGCGCCCACCGAGATCGGAGGCGCGGTGGATCAGGTCCTCACCAGCGGGGCCTTCCAGCATTTCGCGGCCACCGTGCGCAAGTGCATGGACGAGGGGACGATCGCGCCGCGTGACCCGCTGCCGATCGTGCTGGAGCTGTGGTCGGTGGGTCATGGCATCGCTTCCCTCCTGCTCGCCAAACCCTTCCTGCCCTGGGGTGACGCGGAAGCGACCGCCTCGCGCGTGATGGGCGCGGCATGCATCGGCTACACCGTGCTCGACCTGGTCGGCGCGGACCCGCCCACGCCGGACGCGGTCGCCGCGTGGCTGCGCGGTGTCCGGAAGGATCAGCCCTCCGCCTGACTCGGGAGCCACATTTTCCGGTCTGTTGTCGGCCCGCGAGCGACCATTCGGTAACTTCCTCGCAGCGCATTCGCGCGGAAGGAGTAACCCGTGTCCCCGACCATCGACCCCGCGGCCACCGCTTGGCTGCTGATCAGCACGGCCCTGGTCTTGCTGATGACCCCCGGCCTGGCCATTTTCTACGGCGGGATGGTGCGCTCGACCGGCGTGCTCAACATGCTGATGATGAACTTCATCGCGATCCCACTGGTGACCGTGGCCTGGCTACTTTTCGGCTACAGTCTGGCGTTCGGCGCGGACGCGGGCGGCGGCCTGATCGGCGGCCTCGATCACCTGGGCATGGCGGGCATCGATCCGGGTTCGGTGCACGGCTCGGTGCCGGAGTTGTTGTTCGTCACGTTCCAGCTCGCCTTCGCCGTCCTGACCGCAGCGCTGATCAGCGGCGCCATCGCCGACCGCGCCAAATTCTCCGCGTGGATGATCTTCGTGCCGGTGTGGGCGCTGGCGGTGTACGCGCCGATCGCCCACTGGGTGTGGGGCCCGGACGGCTGGCTCGCGCGGTTCGGCGCGCTGGACTACGCGGGCGGACTGGTGGTGGAGATCGCCTCCGGCGCGTCGGCCTTGGCCCTCGCGCTGGTGCTCGGCCCCCGCATCGGATTCCGGACCGACGCGATGCGCCCGCACAATCTGCCCTTCGTGCTGCTCGGCGTCGGCCTGCTGTGGTTCGGCTGGTTCGGCTTCAACGCCGGTTCGGCGCTGGGAGCCAACGGCCTCGCCGCGGCCGTCTTCCTGAACACGCTGGTGGCGGGCTGCCTCGGCATGCTCGGCTGGCTGGCGGTCGAACAGATCCGCGACGGCAGGCCGACCACCTTCGGCGCCGCCTCCGGCGTGGTGGCGGGCCTGGTCGCCATCACGCCCTCGTGCGGGTCGGTCAACACCCTGGGCGCGGTGCTGGTCGGGCTGGCCGCGGGCGTGGTGTGCTCGTTCGCGGTGGGCTGGAAGTTCAAGGCCGGTTACGACGATTCGCTCGACGTGGTCGGCGTGCACTTCGCCGGTGGAGTCGTCGGCACCGTGCTGATCGGCTTGTTCGCCACCGCGGTGATGACCGGCGGCGCCGATGGGCTGTTCTTCGGCGGTGGACTCGCCCAGCTCGGCAAGCAGCTGGTGGCGGTGCTGGTCGTCGCGGCCTACGCCTTCGGCGTCTCCTTCGCGCTCGGCAAGGGCATCGACCGGCTCGTCGGCTTCCGCGTCAGCAAGGAGGACGAGACCGCCGGGATCGACTTCGCCCTGCACGCCGAAACGGCATATGCGGAAGGGGTGCATGGACACGCGCCCCGCCGCCTCGGCGAGGGGCATTTCGGACGTCCGCATCCCGATCGCACGCTCGACGACGATCCGAAGCTCTGATCGATGCCACTCCCCCTAATCGGCACCGGGCTCGGGGCGGTATCGCGGACTACCTCACCGGAGAGCGCCGCCGCCCTTCGCCCGGCCTGAGCCGGACCGGATGACCACCGCGGGGCCCGTGCCCGCTCGGCGCGTCAGCTGACCGAGCCCGCCGACGCGGTGAACGTATTGCACTGGGCCGCACGGTTCTTGTTCAGCCCGGTCTCGAACCACTCACCGCCGTTCTCGGCGGACCCGTGGTCGCGCATGTCCCCGGCTTGGTCGCCGCGCCCATAGGCGTCCTTGCGGGCCACGGTTATCTGCGGATCGGTGAGCGAGCCGCCCTTCGACGACGAGGAGAGGTACATGCCGTCGAAACAATTGGCCTGCAATTCGACTCGCCGGGACAGTTCCAAACCCTTGGCGGTGCGCGGCCCGGCGTCGGCCCGATCGCTGTTGGCCTTGCGCAGGATGCCGGACATCGCCTGCACATGGTGTCCGTACTCGTGCGCGAAGACCGAGAGGTAGACCACCCAGTTGTCCTTGAAGTAGTCCGTCTGCAACTGGCTGATCGGCATGTAGATGGTCTTGTTCGCCGGGCAGTAGAACGCCGCGAAATTGCTGGTCGAGCCGGTGCACGGCGTCGTTATGCCCGACGTGGTCGCGCTGACGTTCAGCGACGGCGGCTGGAACGGCAGATTCGCCTCGCGCAATACGGGTTTCCACGCCGACTCCAGGCACGACGCGGCGCTTTCGAAGAACTTGCGGGCGGCGTCGACCTGGGTGCCCCACGGCGAGTAGTCGCATCGCGCCGGAACGAGTGTGGTGCTCGGATCGGTCAGCAACGGGTTGGTTCCGGTTTCCGACGGTCCGGTCGACCCGTCCGGCTGGGCGTCGAACGTGAAACTCGGTCGCGGGCCGGACGCGTCGTTGTCGCCGCGTCCCACCGAGATCGCGTTGCGCACCAGCCCCGCCGCGACCAGGAACACGATGACGATCAGCAGCACCACCCATCCACCGCCACCGCGTTTGCGCCGCGGCGGGTAAGGAGGCCGCCCAGGCGGACCGTAGGGCATCGGCGGAGGGACCGGAGAGCCGTATCCCGGCGGCGGTCCGTAACCGGGCTGGGCATACCCCGGCGGCTGGCCGTAGCCGGGTGGCGGGCCGTATCCAGGTGGCGGACCGTAACCGGGGCGTGGTCCATAGGGCGCACCGTAGCCGGGCGGCGGAGGAACCGGACGCCCCCTGTGCGGGACCGGTCCGTGTCCGTACGGTGGTTGGGTCACGCCCCCGTACCCCCTCGTCTCAGTGATCGCCGACAGCCGCTGACGCAGAATAGCAAGCTGTCTAAAGTAGGCAGCCATGCTGACTTTTCGGGGGGCCGCCCTAGGCGCGCTGCTTCTCGCCATCGCGGCAATGTTCGCGGCGGCCCCGGTCGCCCAAGCCCAGCCCGCACCCGACGGCGTGACCATCACCGCCGATCTGAAGCTGAATCGCGAGGGCGTCCTCGAAGTCGTCGAACAGATCGCGGTGCCGACGGACGGATCGTTCCGGATGTCGCTTCCACTGCGGCTGAAGGTGAACGACGACGCCGAGCGCGTCTTCCGAGTCACCGATGTGAACACCGAAGGCCCTGGCACCGCGACGGTCGCGAACGACCAGTTCACCATCGAGGCGCGGCCGGGCAAGTCCACCTTCCAGTACTCCGTGCAGAACACCGTCAGTGACGCGCCGGGCACCCAGGTGTTCCATTGGCTCGGCGTGATGGGCGCCGACATCGCGTCCATCAGCGCCTCGCTGATCAGCCCGAGCTTCGAAATGGGCATCGTGGACTGCAAACTCGGCCCGCCCGGCAACACCCGCCCGTGCGCCGACGTCAAGATCGAGTCCGACGGCGTCCTCTTTCTCGAGCAAACCGACCTGCACAAGGGCGACGCGATCGACCTGACGCTGCAATTGCCGCCCGGCACCGTGCCGAGCAACGCCGACGTGCGCGGCGGCGGCGACGCGGGCCCCTTCGCGATCACCGCCCCGGTGCTCGTGGCGTTCGGCGTCCTGCTGCTCGCGCTGGCGATCCTGGCCGTCTTCGTGCTGCGCGCCCGCCGCCAGGACGCGACGGTGGGCGGCGGCACGGAGACGATCGACCCGCTGCTGCGCGAAGGCGATCGAGTGCAGTTCAGCTCACCCGAGGGCGCGCTGCCCGGCGAGGCCGGCCTGCTGCTTGACGGGTATGTCGATCCGGTCGACATCGCCGCCACGGTGGTGGATCTCGCGGTGCGCCGCTACATCCGGATCACGCCGCTCAGCGACAGCGACTGGCGGATCACCCGGGTCAATACGCCCGACGATCAACTGCGCGACTACGAGAAGGCCGTCTACCAGGCATTGCTGCCCGGTGGCGCCGACGCCGTGACACTGGGTGAGCTGCGCGCGCCGGGGCGGATGACCTCCGGCCCGGTTCGCGCCGCACTGATCGCCGACGCCGTCGCCCGCGGCAACTTCCTCGATCGCCGCCGTCCCGGCATCGCGGTGTGGTTCGGTGGGGCGCTGGTGGTCGCGGGTGTCGCGGTGACCGTAGCGCTCGCGCTCACCTCGGGGCACGCCTTGGTCGGTGTCGCCATCGCGCTCGGCGGTGTCGCGACCCTGCTCTTCCCGAAGTACCTGCCGGTGCGGACGAGCCGGGGCCTGGAACTCGCCCGGCAGATCCGCGCGCTCCAGCGCGGCCTGGAGACCACCCGGCGCGAACATATCCCGCCGATCGACCAGGAGACCGTGTTCTCTCGCGCCCTTCCGTTCACGGTGATCGGTGCGCGTGCCGACAATTGGATCCGCGCCTTCCGCGACCTCGATCCGTCGGCCGACGCGCAACCCGGCCTCTACTGGTTCGGCGGCTTCGAACGCGACCGCAACTTGCAACGCTTCGCAAGCCACTTCCCGTTCTTCATCACAGCGTTGGAAGGCTTGTTCGCGACCGCGGGCGACCCGCATCGGTAAACTTCCCGCACGCACGAAAAGGGCGACCGGACAGCGTGTCCGGTCGCCCTTTGGTCGTATTGCTCAGTCGGTCAACGCGGTTCGCCGGACGGCGGCCAGCGGATCGGCGTAGAGGACGCTCAGCGAGGTCACCACGGCGGCGTATTCCTGTACCTTGCCGCCGAATCCGCTGATGCGGATATCGGTGGGCGGCAGCGTCGAACCCTGGTTGAACGCCCGCGCCACATGCGCTACCGCCGGGCGATAGCCGGTGAAGGCCTGGCCGCCGAGGATCACCCGATCAGGGTTGAGCATGTCGCGCACCATCGCCACGGTGTGGCCGAGGATGGTGGCCCGCTCGGCGAGCAGCTCGCGCGCGGATTCCGAACCCGCCTCCGCCGCGCGATACAGATCCGCGATGGTCGAGCCCGCGGTTCCGTTGTGCGCCGGGATGATGCCGCGGCCGACGGCCCTGGAGTGCAGCGACCGATCACCGACGGTCACCTCCAAGCAGCCACGCCGTCCGCAGGTGCATTCGACGTCCGAACCGGTGGGCAGGTGCGCGATCGATCCTGGACCGTTGCTCGGCGTGTGCACGCGACCGTCCAAAGTCACCGCGATACCGGCGGTTTCACGCACGTAGAAATACAGGCTACTGCCCCGCTCGACGCGGGCCTGATCTTTGGGCTCACCGGTGGGCAGCAACAGCTCCGAGCCTGCCATCGCCTCGACGTGCGGCGCGACCGAGACGGGCAACTCCAGCACCTCGCCGAGCACCGAACCTACCTGCGCGCCACGCCATTCCAGCTTCGGGTGGTCGACGACACCGGTCAGCGGGTCGACTCGGCCACCGATCGCGACACCGGCCCACAGCGCTTTGCGCCGGTGCCAGCGCTGCAGGAACGCCTTGGCGCTGCGGGCGACGGTGGTGGTGGCGAACTCCTGGCCGGTCTGCGGCGTGGCGATGGCCAAGCCGCCGAGGATGCGGCCGCGCAGATCGGCGGCGACGATCTTGGTGACCGCGGCGCCGATGTGGATACCGATCGTCAGGTAGGCGTCGTGATCGATTTCGAAGGGGACGCGGGGGCGTCCGACCGCACCCGACGCCGTCAGATCGGGACGTTCCCGCAGCAGGCCGGCCGCGAGTAGTGCGGAGACCTGGCGGTTGACCGTGGCGATGCTCAAACCCGTTGTGCGCGCGGCATTGTCGCGGGAGACGGGACCGCCGGTCGCGGAGCGCAGCACCGCGGCCGCCGGATTGTCGCCGATGCGGAGTTCAGGGGCGACAACCGGGCGCTGGACGCGGGCACGGCTGCCCGCAACCCTGGAGACGGATCGTTCGAGGGTGGGAAGGGACATTGTGCAGATCCTTGCTGAAGTCCCGTAATCGAACGGGACATGCCTACATGGGCGGCGAGGCAGCAAACGAGCAGGAAAAACAGCTCAGCTGCAGCAAGAGAGGCGACACAGTTCGCGTGTCAACGGCAGCCGCAGACCCAACGCGGCGGTCACGTAAGTGACGCGCAGGAGGTTCCATCGGCCGGCAGACATGTCATTAAAATTAACACCGATTTGCGCGACGCACCAACCCTCGACGCGCCGCTGTGTGCACACGCACATTGTTTCCCCAGGTCGCGAGCACGCGAAAAAGACCCCGCTCGCCCGGAAGCCGGGCACAGCGGAGTCTTTTCACGCGGAAGGATTACTTCGGGGCGACGAACGGCTGATTGATCGTCGTGAAGTACTGGATCGCGGCAGCGACCGCCACCGGACCGGTGATCAGGATCTGACCCACGAGCGTGCCGAGCGCGCCGACGGCGATGATGCCGCCGAGGCAGCCGATGGCGGCGGCCGGGATGAACGCGCCGAACAGGCCGACGATCGCGGCGGAGGCGACGGTCGCGCCGGCGATGCCGCCGAGCACGCAACCGATGGCGCCGCCCGCCAGTCCGCCGACGAGCGTGCCGATGGTGGCACCGGCGGAGATAGTGCTGGTCAGACGGGTCCAAGCGGCGACCTCACGGTCGTACTCGGTCTTCCACGGCGCCTTGTCCTCGTACGGCAGAGCGACCGGCTTGTAGACCGCGTGTTCCCGGTCGAACACCGGCGTCAGCGTCGCGGTGCGGCCGGAAACCGCTGCGGCGATCGGGAATTCGAAGTCGTCGAGCTGAAACCGCAGCGGCTGCGCGGCGAGCACGGTACCGTTGGAGGCCTTCACCTCGAGCACCTCGTTCTCCACCACCAGCGAGCCCGCGTCGATTTCGATGATCGACTGGGTATCGGTCGCGTGCGCGGTGAAATTGATTGCGCTTTCCGCGTTTTCTTCTGCCGGGGCGGCACCGGATGTACCAGCGGCCACTCCGGTCGCAATGGTCACCAGCGCCGCCACCACGGCGAGCTTCCTCATCCTCATGTCCTGCAATCCCTCATCTCAGGTCGAGCCGTACCAGCCAAAAGCATCGGGCACCGACTCTGCGATAACGAGGAAAAAACGCAGGGCGATTTCAAATAGGCAACCGGGGAGTTACGGTCACCGGACTACTTCGCTTTGGCTGCCGCTTTCGCCTGCTTCTTGAATTCCCTTACCTGCGCGAGGGATTCGGCGTCGGTCACGTCGGCAACCGAACGGCGCGAGCCCTCGTCGCCGTACGCGCCCGCCGCCGCGCGCCAGCCTTCCGGCCGCACGCCACGTTGCTTGCCGAGGAGGGCCAGGAAGATTTTCGCCTTCTGCTCGCCGTAGCCGGGGAGGTCCCGCAGGCGGCGCAGCACCTCCTTGCCGTCCGGGTCTCCCGCGGTCCAGATGTTCTCGGCCTTGCCGTCGTAGTGCTCGATGACATAGCGAGCCAGCTCCTGGGCGCGCCGGGCCATGGACCGCCCGTAGCGGTGGATCGCGGGCGGGGTAGCGGCGAGGTCCTCGAATTCCTGCGGATCGGCCTCGGCGATGCGCTGGATGTCGAACCCGCCCATCCGGTCGGCGATCTTCTTCGGGCCGCGGAAGGCGTGCTCCATCGGGTACTGCTGGTCCAGCAGCATGCCCAGCAGCGTGGCGAAATGGTCCTCGGTCAGTAGCTGGTCCGCCTCGGCGTCCTGCGCCAGGCACAGCGTGCGCGTCACTGTCCCGCCTCTCCGTCTATTGGGCAGTACCAGACTAGTCGTCAGCGATAGTGACCCACCTCACATCCCCTACGCGCGGGTAGATGACCTGCCGCGTAGGCTCCAGGCCATGCCTCAGACGACGGCGACACCGACCAAGACGACGGCAACGGCCAGGGATGGACACGGGCCCATGAACACCTACGCATTGCGCCCCGATCGGTTCGACCGAGCAGGCCATGACCAGCTCGTCGACGTGCGCGACCTACAGGCCGCGCTGCCCGGTATCCGCCGCTTGCGCACCTGGGCGCACGAAGCGCTCGCGCTGCGGCCGGGCGAACACGCCGTGGACATCGGCTCCGGCACGGGGTCGGAGGTCATCACCTTCGCCGAGGCGGTCGGTCCGAACGGCAGCGCGGTCGGCGTCGAGCCGGACCCGCAGCTGCTCGCCTCCGCCGAGCGCCGTGCCGCCCAGGCCGGCTCGACGGCGAAATTCCACTCCGGGGACGCCTACGGCGTGCCGTTCGGCGCGGACTGCTTCGACGCCGTTCTGTGCGAGCGCGTCTTCCAGCACCTCACCGCCCCCGCCCGCGCGGCCAACGAGATCGCGCGCGTGCTGCGTCCTGGCGGCCGCGTGGTCGTGGTGGACAGCGATTGGGGCACGGCGATCGTGCATCCCGGTGACCGGCGGGTCGTCCGCGAAGTGATCGACACGCTCGTGTCGGCGACCACCAATCCGCTGTCGGGCCGTCGCCTGCCCGGTCTGCTCGCCAAGGCCGGCCTGGTCGTCGACGACATCGGCTCGGAGGCACTGGTGCAGGACCGCAGCGTGGGCGCAGGCTCGCTGATCACCAGGATCTCGGCGATGGCGGTCGCGCGCGGCGCGATCACCGAGGCGGAGCGCGATCAACTGCTCGCCGACCTCGACGCGGGCGCCGCCAACGGCGACATCCATCTCTCGGTGACCATGTTCGCCGTCCTCGCGCACAAACCGCGCTGATCCGGCCGATGGCCGTCGACGTGCTGACCGACGTCGTGATCGACCGATCGCGCGAGCTGGTCGCCGCGTACTCGGCCGATCCGGGGCACGCTCCGGCCTGGTACTCGCGCATCCACAGCGTCACGTGGGAAACGGAGCCGCCGCTGTGCGTGGGCTCGCGGATGACGTTCGTCGCCCACTTTCTCGGCGGCAGGCTTACCTATACCTACGAGGTGGCCGACTACGCGCCCGGCCTGCGGCTGGTGATGCGTGCCGTGACAGGTCCGTTTCCGATGGAGACCACCTACACCTGGGCCGATACGCCCGAAGGCGGTACCCGCATGACGCTGCGCAACCGAGGCGAGCCGAGGGGTCTACGGAAGCTGACCGCGCCCGTGCTGGAAGCAGCGATCCGGCGGGCGAATCGCGCCGACTTGGCGCGGCTGAAGGAACTGCTGGAGACCGGGTAAGCGTCGGGCCTCGGTTAGGTCCCGTTCGCGGCACGGTTTCCGCTAGTGCTGCCAGCTGTGCGGCGCCCAGCGGTGCACGCGTCGCAGCACGGCTCGAAGCGGACTCCCGGCAGCGCGGCCAGCCGTCCAGCTCGTTCGGCCGCGCCTCCGGCGTTCGATACAGACGGGAACGCCCGGCACGAAATCCGTGCCGGGCGTTGTCCGCTCCGCGGCCGCTCCTACTTGCCGAGCAGCTTCTCGGTGGCCGCCAGCAGCACGCACGTGGCCAGCCCGTCCATCGCCTTCTCCAGCTCGGGCAGCTTCGGGAAGCTCGGCGCGATCCGGATGTTCTTGTCCTCCGGATCGTTCCGGTACGGGAATGCCGAACCGGCCGCGGTGAGTGCGATGCCCGCATCCTTGGCGAGGGCGATCACCCGCGCCGCGGTGCCCTCGAGCACGTCGAGGCTGATGAAGTAGCCGCCCTTGGGCTCGGTCCAGGAGGCCACCTTGGAGGCGCCGAGGCGGTCCTCGAGGATCTTCAGCACCAGGGCGAACTTCGGCTCCAGGATGGCGCGGTGCTTCTGCATGTGCGCGCGCACGCCGTCGGCATCGCGGAAGAAGCGCAGGTGGCGCAGCTGATTGATCTTGTCCGGGCCGATGCTCTTCTTCGAGGCGTGGCTCAGGTACCAGTCCAGGTTCGCGGTGGAACCGCCGATGAAGCTCACGCCCGCGCCCGCGAAGGTGATCTTCGAGGTGGAAGCGAACACCAACGGGCGGTTCGGATTTCCGGCGGCGGCGGCCAGCCCGAGCACGTCGATCACCGGGGCCGCGGTGTCGGTGAGCGGGTGCACCGCATACGCGTTGTCCCAGAACAACCGGAAGTCGGACGCTGCGGCGGGCATCGAGACAAGTTCGCGGACAACCTCTTCGGAGAAGACGACGCCGGTCGGGTTGGAGTAGTTCGGCACCGCCCACAGACCCTTGATCTGCGGGTCGCTCGCCAGTAGCTCGGCGATGGCGTGGGTGTCGGGGCCGTCGTGGCGCATCGGGATCGGGATCATTTCGAAGCCGAGCGCCTCGGTGATCGCGAAGTGCCGGTCGTAACCGGGGGCGGGGCACAGGAACTTCAGCGTGTCCTCGGCGGCCCAGCGGCGTTCGGAATCATTCGTGCCGTACAGCATCGCGTAAGTGATCACGTCGTGCATCAGCTCGAGGCTGGCGTTGTTGCCCGCGAGCAGGTTGTCCACCGGGATGCCGAGCAGCTCGCCGAAGATGGCGCGTAGCTCCGGGAGACCGTGCAGGCCACCGTAGTTACGGCAGTCGGTGCCGGTGCCGTCACGGAAATCGCCGTCGCCGGGCAGGTGCAGCAGTTCGGCGGACAGGTCGAGTTGCTCCGGCGAAGGTTTTCCCCGGGTCAGGTCCAGCGTGAGCTTCTCGGTCTTGAGCGTCGCGTAGTTCGCGGTCTGGGTGTCGTGCTCGAGCACGAGCTCCTCATGGCTCATCAAACCGATCTGCGTTTGCCGGGGCATCCTGGGCAGCCTTTCAAGCAGCGAAGGGACGGTGGTTTGGCCGGACCGATATGCGGCGGCGACCGAACAGTTGTCCGCGCAGACGCACGTGCATCCGCGGACGATGTTCACGTTACCCGTGTGGTGCCCGGAATTGGAGGCGTTATCCGAGGGCGGATCGAGAGGCGAAACCGGCCTGGGTCCGTCCGCGGTCCGCACTGGCCGGGCACCCGCGCGGGGCCTTTGAAAGGGGACCCCGCGCACCCGGCAGAGCCCGTTGACCCTTGCTGCCTTCCGGCCCTGGGGGGGTTCACAGGATGCGCGCCGCGCGGGATCCGTCGGCCAGTGTAGCGCCTCCGGCCCGCAAACCCATCTTCCGGGTCCACCACCCCCGACCGACCAGGCACTTCCCCCACGTCACCCCACCTATTTGGCGACCGGCCGGGGGCTACCGGTATGCTGCTCCACGGAGGATTCGCCTAGTGGCCTATGGCGCTCGCCTGGAACGCGGGTTGGGTTAACGCCCTCAGGGGTTCAAATCCCCTATCCTCCGCTGAAGAAGGGCCTGGTCAGGACGGTTTTACCTGTTCCGGCCAGGTCTTTTCTCATTAGTGGCCGAACGCATCGCTGAGATGCCGGCGGAACCCAGTTCTGATGGTCGTGGCACCGCTGGACGGCGACCCACCCGGGGGCAGGCGCCCACTCCATGCCCTGCGTCGGCCTGTCCGACGAATAACGCACCCCGCCTCCGTCAATTCGGAGACGGGGTGGGGTTCGTTGTGTCCGGTGCGCCGGTCTACTTCTCCAGCTTCTCCAACATCCAACTGCCGACGGCGTACATGTCGTCAGCGGGGATGGCGCGCGTGTAGTGCAGCGGTGGGGTTACCCAGCGGATCCGACGCCATCCGATGGATGGACGGATGACCCATCCGCCGTATTCGCGGCGAGAATTCCACTGGAGTTTCCTGGTGTAGCCGGGCGGGCGGGAGAGACCCCGGAACCGGAGGTACAAGGTTTGGCGCAACCAGAGCCAGCGAGTCGACCATGTGACAGGGCCGCTACTGATATAGAGCAGCTTCACGGCGTCAACCTAGCACGGGATGATGGTGGGCGTGGTCTCCTTGCGGACCTCGTTCGACCCGGTGTCCCAGGTAGCCCGCATGACGATCTTGCCCTGCCACATGCCGGGTACGCAGTCCAACGCCATCGTCGCGACGTGGAGGTTCGGGTTGGGGATCTGGGTGACCACGACGTGGTCACCCTTCGGCTTCGGGTTGCTGGTGCCCGACCGGTGCCATAGCTGCAACTCGATGCGGAACTCGAGCGGGGCGGGGTCGCATTTCACTGTTCCGCCGACGACGACGGCGTTGTGCAGCAGGTAGGGCTCCTTGTTGAAGGCGAACGTGCAGGCACGGTCAGCGGTGGCCTGGTATCCGGGGTCGGCGTGCGCGGCGATGGGGACGACCCCGGTGAGCACCGCCGCTGCGGCATACCCTGCGAGCACGTCGCGGCCGATTCGTAACTTCATGTTCTTCTCCTTCTAGGGTGGGCATGCCGACCGCCTCGCCGAGCCGGGGCCGTCGATGTAGCGTCGAGAGGTGGCGCGACTCCGGCCGCGCGCAATATCCGCTGGATCTCCCGCTTGCGGGCACAGCAGCCGAGCCGACAGCCGAGATGCCGGGCCCACTGCTGGCGCGCCTGCTCGACCGTCAGCGGCCGGGGCGGCGGTTCGTGGCTGAGGCGTTCGTCGATCTCGGTGAACCGCAGCCCGGTCGCCGGTGCGCCGGTCAGCAGCCAGGCGGCAACGAATATGCAGGCGATGACGGCGGCGTCCATGGCGGCGATGATCAGCACCGGCCCGGAGGGCATTGCTGTCCGTCCACCACTGCGGCGACGAGGTCGGTCCACTGGGTGGCGAGGTAACCCACATGAGACCACGCTGAATGCAAAGCCTCCTTGGCCAATTCGTCCTGCGCCATCAGAAGCGACTCGGCGTCGATATAAGCGGCGACGAGCGCGTCAGCCACAGGCCCGACCGCATCGGCGTAGACACGGGGCGGTGCAAGGTGCGTGGCGACCCACTGGTTGATCGATGTCACGAGTTCGGCTCGGCGCCGGTCTATCTCGCTGACACATTCAGGACTGACGCGACGGGTGCGATGCAGCTGCGCGAGCGCACGCATCCACCGAGTGACCAGGTGATCGCCCGGCTTATCGCCGGTGAAGTAGCGGATTGCCGCGCTGACCTCATGCCAGTCCGGCAGACCGTGCCGGAATCGGTAGCCCCCGACCACAAGGATGAACCGGGCACGCTCCAGATCGAGATCTGTTGGTTCGGTGCCGCACTCGCCGCAGTGCGACTCCCACAGGTCCCGGGTGTCTCGCGAAATACGCATGGCTGCCTCCGTGACAGATGGTTCGGGCGCACCGGCGCCGGAGTCGTCCGCCTTGATCCGAACGAGATCCGGTCTCCGCGGGGCCGGGTGCGGATCCACGGCGTGATGAGGAGAAAACCCCTGCGGTCCAGCACCGGTGTGCTCTCGTACCATCTCGCGTAATCGTCACGGCGGGAATGGCATTGCGGGCTACCCTGGTCCAATTCGCGGTCTACTCCGGTCTACTTCGGGTTCATTCGGCGAGTTCGGGGGGTCACAGTTGGATATGCAGGTCGCATGGACCGGCACGCGGGCGACAGCGCTGCGCGATGCTCTTGGGCTCACACAACGACGGTTCGCGCAGAAGTCGGGCGTTGGGCTGTCCACCGTGAAGAAGTGGCGAGCAGAAGGCGATACCGTGCTCAACACGAACTCTGCGGGCATCATGAACACGCTGCTCGCACGAGCCACCTCCGAACAGCGTGCACGGTTCACCGAGAGCATCAACCCCGTCGGGACGGATACGGTGGTTACGCAGTGGCCTCCCGATATGTGGACGGCTGAAGCTACTGTGGTCGCCGCCGATCTGACCCGGGAGGACCTGATGATTGATCGCCGCAAGGTCGGCCGCGCGCTACTCGGCATAGTCGCCGGTGCACCGCTGCTCGAACCGCTCGAGCGGTGGCTACGTACCGCACCGGAGACGCTGAAGGTGCCGGGGCGCGCTCGTCCCGGTATCGGTCTACAAGAGGTCGAGGAGCTGCGCACCACGGCTCACATATTCCGGGCATGGGATGACCAGCACGGGGGCGGCCTGCGCCGCAAAGCGGTTGTCGGGCAGCTGGCCGAGGTGAATGAACTGCTCACCGAGTCGCATCCGGCGGAGATCCGCCGCGAACTCGCGGCCACTATGGCAGAACTGGCGGAAACCGCGGCGATGATGTCGTGGGACTCCGGGCATCAGCGGCTGGCGCAGCGCTATTACGCGCTGGCGGTCCGGGCCGCGCGGGAAGCCGACGACCGTGCGTTCGCGGCGGTGGTGTTGGCCGGGATGGCGCGTCAGCTGCTGTCGCTGAAGCAGCCGGGGGACGCCCTCGAACTGGTCCGCCTGGCGCAGGACTACGCGGCCGGGCATCTCACCCCGACGACCGAGGCGATGCTATTCACGCGGGAGGCATGGGCGTACGGGCAACTCGGCCGCCGAACCGCGTTCCGGCGCTCCTGCGACAAGGCGCACGCGACGTTCGCCGACTCCGACCATTCGATGGATCCCGACTGGATTCGCTACTTCGACAGCGCCGAACTGGCGGGCACGATCGGCGGCCGACTGCTGGATATCGCGCGCCGCGATGGCGACCGTGCGGCCGCGTCCGAAGCCGCGGACTGCATCGGGCGGGCGATCGAGTCACGAAAGCCAGGTCGGCGGCGCAGCGCGGCCCTGGACCAATTGGGCATGGTCGAGGCCCGAATCATCGAGGGCGAGCTCGAGGAAGCATGCCGCGTCGGTCATACTGCCTTGCAGGCGGTCGAACAGACCGCATCCGACCGTGTCGCGAAGAAGCTGGCGCGGGTGTACAACCGCACCGGGCAGTTCGTGACGGTGGGACCGGTGGTCGAGTTGCGGGAGCGGATGCGGCCAATGGTTGCCGCGACAGCATAGGAGCACATCTGCATGGTGCGGATCGGCGTCACCGGGCACATGAACATCACCGAGGCTACGGCGTCGTTGGTGTACGACGCGGTGCGTGCGCTGCTCGACGAGCACGATGCGCGCGATCTGGTCGGAGTGAGTTGTATTGCGCGCGGGTCCGATTCGGTGTTCGCGCGGGCGGTGCTCGATGCGGGTGGTCGGCTCGAGGTGGTGTTGCCGTCCCGGAATTACCGCGAGCGCAAGGTGAAACCGGATCACGCCGAGCTGTTCGATGAGCTCGTGAAACGCGCGACCGCCTTGCGTGTGATGGATTTCGACGACGCGGGCCGGGAAGCGTACGAGGCGGCCAACGATGTCGTGGTCGGGTCGGTCGATCGACTTGTCGCCGTGTGGGATGGCGATGCCGGGCAGAGGGCAGGCACCGGGGCGGTGGTCGGGCTCGCGCGTGAACGTGGTGTGCCGGTCGATGTCGTGTGGCCGAACGGCGCCGCACGGGACTGATGCCGGTCGAGCTTCCAGATTCCCTCGGAGTAGCCGGACGATTCTGGTTCGTCCGATCTGGGCTGTGCGACTGCCCATTCCGATGGAATGATCTTCTCCGTGACTCAGTGGCTCCCGCTCTTCGGTTCTCTCATCGTTGCCATTGCGGCATTGGTCGGCGTGCTGGTCAACAACCGCACCAACCGTGCGGCGCTCACCGCCGCGGACGAGCGGAACCGGGTCACCTTGGACGCGGCGCAGCGCAATGTGGAGTCGACCAACGCGGCGGCCGAGCGGCGCGAGCACGACAAGTGGCGGCGGGAATCGGTGCTGACCGCGGTCTCGTCCGTGCTGTCCATCTCGAGCGACGTTCGCCAGCAGTTGTTGCATTGCGAACTCTGGGAGGCCGACGAGCTGGATGAGGTCGATGCGGAGATCCGGCAGATCATCACCGGCTCGCGAGGCTACATCAGCAACCTGCGCGTCATGTCGCATCGCAAGATCCCCAATCGCTGCGAGGACCTGATGCGCACGCTCACCGCGGCGCTCAACATCAGTTTGCAGCGCCGCCGGATCGAATTCGACGGCGAGGCCACCGCCGAAGAGATCGCCGAGATCCAGGCGCTGTGGTCGCGGGCGATCGAGAACACCGTCGAGGAGGAGCGCTCGGTCATCAACGCCACCCGGCTCGAACTGGATATCAAGATATCCGCCGAAGTGCACCAGGCCGCGCCGCAGCCGGCCCTCGCCCGTTCTTGACCGGCGGCCTCGTCACACCGACGGCGACGCCGGAGCGGAGTCGACCCCGCGTGAGGTGCGCTTCGAGCAGCGCGGCACGCAGGTGGGCGGCGTAGGCGTCGAGGTCGGGCAGCACCGCCGGGTCGGCGTGCAGCGAGATGGTGACGGTGTCGCCGAGTCCGTGCACGCCGTGGGTGAGATGCATGACGGAACCGAGGGCCGGGAACCCGGCCGTGAACCGTACCGCGCCGCCACCGAACGAAAGATCGGCTGGACCACGGTCGACACTCGAGACGACGGTGTGACCCTCGATCGAGTCGGGCACGGCGTCGAGGGGGTAGCGATCCACGTCCCGGCGCAGCAGCGGGGCCGGCATGGCCGCGGTGACCCGGTCCTGCGCGGACAGCAGCGGGTGTTGTGCGCGGACGCGCCGGTCGGCGAGCGCCGCGGCGATCTTGTCGGCGCGCAGGCGCAGATCGGGCTCGTCGATGAACAGGTCGACGCCGAGACCGCGATAATTGTTGCGTGCGCGGCCTGCTTCGGGAAGCGCCATCGGCACCTGCGCACCGAGCCGCTCCACCGGCTCGCCCAGCTCGGCCAGGTAGCGGGCGAGCGCCAGCGACACCGCGGTCAAGACGACCACCGTGACGGTGCGGCCGGGCACCCGCAAGTCGGCGGAGGGGAATACCAGCATTCGAGCTTCGTGCCGCGAGATACCTTGCGGTGAAGACCGATTCAGCACACTCGGCGGAAAACCGGCTGCGGGTGGCGGCACGTCACCCGACTCGGTCAGTTCCGCGAGCCGCCGCTGCGCCCGAAATGCCTGGTAACCGCGCACCGCGGTCGCGGCCACCCGGACCGGCATGCGCAGCACACCAACCGCTGAGCCGACCAGCACCCCGACCGCCGATACCCTTGCCGACATCGCGTCACCGATCGTCCGCACCCGTGCGGTGACCTCCGGCCACCGCACCTGGGTCTCCAGCCGCGACCCGGGCGCGGTCCTGGCGTCATCCGCCGAACCCGCCGCTTCGGGCGCCGCCGACTCCGTCCGGCTTCCGTCTTCGACCGCGGGAGTCTCCGAGAACAACGCACGCGCGATCGCCGAGGACCGCCGCCCATCGGCCAGGGCATGGGACATCTGGAGCACCGCCACCAGCGCGGGCTCGCCTTCCAGCCCCGGCGCGTCGGCGATGGCACGGAACACGTGCAGCCGCCACGGGTGCGCGGCGGCATCGACTCCGGTACCGAGCAGATCGCCGAGGACCTCCAGCAAGCACGACCAACTGCGCTCCGGCAGTTGATGTTCCACGAATTGCTCGGCGCCGAATTCGCATCGGGTCCACATCGGGTAATCGATGTCCGCGGGCAGTTCGCGCAGCCGGACCCGAAGGTCGTCGATCCCCGCGCTCCGTTCGGCCACGGCGGCGCGCAGTTCCACCGTGGGCAGTCCACGATCGGCGAAGCAATACAACAGAAAAAGGTCGTTGCGCGTACGTTCGGACAACCAATACATCGTCGCGTCCTGCGGTGCCATCGCGCTCACAGGTAAACGATATCGACTCGGACCGGATCACCTCCGGCGGGCCGGAGCAATGTGAATGATCTTGTTCCACAATTCCGTCCGGAAAATCCCATCGATTCCGCCACGCGGCTCTGCTACCGTCTGTAGTAGGAACGGATACCACTCACCCAGGCGGGGTGTCGGCCATGGCTATAGATCTAGCTCGCAGAATCGCCAAACAAGCCGATGAGGCGGACCAGCGATATAAGGCCGCCGCGTTCGTCAAGCGGTCGATCAACAAGGTGTTCCCGACGCATTGGTCGTTCCTGCTCGGCGAGATCGCGCTCTACAGCTTCATCATCCTGCTGCTGTCGGGCGTCTACCTGACACTGTTCTTCGACCCGTCCATGACGGAGGTGGTCTACAACGGCGCCTACCAGCCGCTGCGCGGCGTGACCATGTCCCGGGCGTACGAGACGGCGCTGAATCTGTCCTTCGAGGTTCGTGGCGGCCTGTTCGTGCGGCAGGTGCATCACTGGGCAGCGCTGCTGTTCGCGACCTCGATCATCGTGCACCTGTTCCGTATCTTCTTCACCGGCGCGTTCCGCAAGCCGCGTGAGGCGAACTGGGTGCTCGGCTCGCTGCTGCTGATCCTGGCGATGTTCGAGGGCTTCTTCGGTTACTCGCTGCCCGACGACCTGCTCTCCGGCACCGGCCTGCGGGCCGCGTTCTCCGGTATCACGATCTCGATCCCGATCATCGGCACCTGGCTGCACTGGCTGATGTTCGGCGGCGACTTTCCCGGCGAGATCATCATTCCCCGGCTCTACATCGCGCACGTGCTGCTGTTCCCCGGCATCATCCTGGCGTTGATCGCCGCGCACGTGGCGCTGGTGTGGTACCAGAAGCACACCCAGTTCCCCGGGCCAGGCCGCACGGAGAACAATGTGGTGGGCGCGCGGATCGTGCCGGTGTTCGCCGCCGACCAGGGCGCGTTCTTCGCCTTCACCCTCGGCATCGTTGGCATCATGGGTGGCGTGTTCCAGATCAACCCGATCTGGAACCTGGGTCCGTACAACCCGTCGCAGGTGTCGGCGGGTTCGCAGCCGGACTTCTACATGATGTGGACCGACGGCATGGCGCGATTGATGCCGCCGTGGGAGCTGTACCTGGGCCGCTACACCGTGCCCGCCGTCTTCTGGGTCGCCGTGATCATGGGTCTGGTGTTCACGGTGCTGATCGCCTACCCGTGGATCGAGAAGCGGCTCACCGGCGATGTCAGCGCGCACCACAACCTGCTGCAACGCCCCCGCGACGTGCCCGTTCGCACGGCCATCGGCGCGATGGCCAT
This sequence comes from Nocardia sp. NPDC004718, assembly GCF_053601535.1. Classification (NCBI taxonomy): domain Bacteria; kingdom Bacillati; phylum Actinomycetota; class Actinomycetes; order Mycobacteriales; family Nocardiaceae; genus Nocardia; species Nocardia sp. NPDC004718. The sequence continues at coordinate 91,107 of NZ_JBSGCA010000015.1, read as the reverse complement.
CGCGTTCTATACGGTGCTCACGCTGTCGTGCGTCAACGACATCATCGCGTACAAGTTCCACATCTCGCTCAACGCGACGACCTGGGCCGGACGCATCGGCCTGCTGCTCGTGCCCCCGATCGCCTACTTCCTGGCCTACCGCATTTGCCTCGGCATACAGCGCAGCGACCGGGCCGTGCTCGACCACGGGGTGGAGACCGGCGTGCTCGTGCGCCTGCCGCACGGCGAGTACATCGAGGTGCACCAGCCGCTCGGCCCGGTGGACAAGCACGGCCACCCGGTTCCGCTGGAGTACCAGGGCGCGCCCGTGCCGAAGAAGATGAGCAAGCTGGGCGCGGCGGGCAAGCCGGGCACCGGCAGCTTCCTGCGCGCGGATCCGCGGGACGAGAGCGCGAAGCACTTCGAGATCGAGCACGAAGAGGAACGCAAGCAACTCGCGGTGCTGCGCAAGGTTCAGGAACGGGCGAACGGCGACGGAAACGGTTCCGCCCACTGAGCATTCGGCACCCGACCCGCCCGGAAAACCGCGAAGGCCCCGAGTCCGATACGACCCGGGGCCCGCTTTGCCTTGTTCAGGCGATTCCGGAACAGTTCATCCGCACCGGAACGCTCCCGTCGAGACCCCCACTAGGAATGCATCCCACTCACCCGGCGCAAACGCCAAGACCGGACCGCGTCCACTGGCTTTGGTGTCACGAACCGCGACACGGCCGTCGACGAGAAAAGCAACTTCCACACACGCTCCATCCGGGCCGCTGTATGTGCTCTTGCGCCATACAGCGCCCGTCCAACCAACCTCCACGGTACTAGCTCCTTTGCTGCGTCGAGAGCGAGATTTCTCCTGACATCGTTCCAGCTAGCAGCGGTATCCGACTGGAAAGCCGAATCCCGTGGTGCACCCTTTGCCGGAGCCCACTTTCCCGGTGCGTCGATATCGCACATCGAGTTCGAGAGGAAATTAACCTCGCACGGGGCCCGTCCCCGCGCGGTAACACTAGCAGGTCTTTCGAAAGTTTGCCCGGCTCTTGCCTATTCAATCATCGCAACCACACACGTTTGCGAAGCAACGGGGTTGCGGGAACATTGCCGATCCTAGGTATTCATTCCAAACACCGGCGTACCACAATGTTTTTAACGGATGTGATTGCTCTGTTATCGGCCGACAATTCCCATCCGGCCGAGGGCCGCGTCGACGGCGGCACAGCGGCCGTGCATGATGGAACCTATGGTCGAACGCGAGCGAGACGACGCAGGTCGCGCCCGTAATGCCCGTCCGCGCGACCGCCTCGGGCGTCCGCTGCCTCCCGGCAGTACCGGAGTTGCCCGAATTCCGGACGATCTCGATCTTCCACCCCAGCAAACCTTGACCTTCGCCCAGCAACTGCTGGACGAGGGACTCGCATTCAATGCACACGAGGTTTTAGAGGCCGCATGGAAGAACGGATCGTTCGCCGAGCGGATGCTGTGGCAGGCGCTCGCGCAGTTCGCTGTCGGTCTGACGCACATACAGCGCGGAAATCCCAAAGGGGCGCGTACACTGCTCGCCCGCGCGGTGTCGCGGATGACGGCATACCGACCGGAGAGCGGGCAGGTGCCCTACGATATCGACCTCCCGGGATTGGTCGCCCACGCCGAAGCTCTGCTCGCGACGCTGGAAGCCGGCGGCGAACCGGCGGACGCCGACCTGCGGCCGCGTCTGCGCGGCTGATCGCCTCGCTCCTACCATGGCCGAGGTGCGCTTCTCATCGTCCATCAGACGAGCCCGTGACTGAGCCGGGTGCGGGCCGGTATGCGCCGAGCCCGTCCGGGGACCTGCACCTGGGCAATCTCCGCACCGCACTGCTGGCATGGGCATTCGCTCGTTCCACCGGCCGCCGCTTCCTGCTCCGGATCGATGACCTGGATCGAGTGCGGCCCGGTGCGGAGCAGCGGCAGCTCGACGATCTCGCCGCGATCGGCGTGGATTGGGACGGGCCCGTGGTACGACAGTCCGATCGGTTGCCGCAGTACGCGGCGGCCATCGAACGCCTCACCGCCGCCGGGCTCACCTACGAATGCTTCTGCACGCGAAGGGAAATACAGAAAGCCGCGACGGCGCCGCACGGACCGATGGGCGCCTATCCCGGTACTTGCCGCACCCTGATTCCCTTGGAGCGCGAGCGGTTGCGCGCGCGGGGCCGCCCGGCCGCACTCCGCCTGCGCGCCACGGCCACCGAGTTCGAGGTGCACGACGAGTTGCACGGTCGCTACCGGGGCCCGGTCGACGACGTGGTGCTGCGGCGCGGTGACGGCATCCCCGCCTACAACCTCGCCGTCGTGGTGGACGACGCGGCGCAGGGCGTCGACCAAGTGGTTCGCGGCGACGACCTGCTGCCATCGACCCCGCGACAGGCATATCTCGCGATGCTGCTCGATCTGCCGGTGCCGCACTATGCCCACGTGCCGCTGGTGCTCAATTCGGAGGGGCGGCGGCTGGCGAAACGGGATGGGGCGGTGACACTCCGCGAACGATTGGCGCTCGGCAACACGCCGGAGGAAGTAGTCTCGGCACTGGCCGCTTCGCTCGGCTTCACCGCGACATCGTCGTCCGAGCTACTCGAGCGTTTCGACACCCGGCGGCTACCCCGTGAACCGTCGGTATTCGACGTGGACGGGTTGTTGCGAAGCAGCCCATGTCCGTAACGTACGCATCGTCCAACTACTGATCAATCGACGAGGACAAACAACTATGACAAGCGGTGGGTACGACCCCAACCAGTATCCGCAGGGCGGGCAGCCGTACGGCCAGCCGTACCCCCAGGGGGGCGACCAGTACGGCCAGCAGCCGCAATACGGGCAGCAGCCCCAGTACGGCCAGCAGCAGCCGCAATACGGGCAACAGCCTCAGTACGGGCAGCAGCAGCCGCAATACGGCCAGCAGCCGCAGTACGGACAGCAGCAGCAATACGGACAGCAGCCCCAGTACGGACAGGAACCGCTCGGCCAGTACCCGCAGCAGCCCGGTTTCAACAACTACGGCGGTCAGCCGGGCGACCTCGGCACCCGTATCGGCGCGCGCGTCATCGACGCGCTCATCCTCTACATCCCCTACATCATCCTGTACACCCTGGTCAACAACTCGCTGGGCCTGACCATCGGTCTCAGCGTGGTGTGGACCTTGGTCCAGCTCGGCTACTTCGTCGGCATGGAGACCTCGCAGGGCACCACGCTCGGTAAGAAGATCCTCGGTCTGAAGGTGCTCGCTCCGGGCGGCGCCGCGAAGATCGACCCGGCTACCTCGCTGAAGCGCAACATCTTCGTCGCGGCCAACATCATCCCGTGCGTCGGCGGCCTCGTCTCGCTCGTTTTGGCGATCTACATCATGGTCACCATCTCGCAGGACCCGAACAAGCAGGGCTGGCACGACAAGTTCGCCGGCGGCACCCAGGTCGTGAAGGCCTGATCCGCTGCGGTTGGCTCGAACACACAGGGGCGCACCCGATCGGGTGCGCCCCTGTTGCTTTCGGCCACCCGCGCCGCTACGAGCTGGTCGTCCCCGCGATGATCACGACGACGAACCACAGGATGGCGAGCACGATGGCGCCGACGCCGATCCAGATGCCCGCGAGCGCCATACCGCGGCCCTCCTGGCCGTTCTGCTTGATCTGGTTCAACGCGATCACGCCGAGGATGATGCCGACGATCGAGCCGAGCCCGCAGGTGACGAACCCGACCAGCGACGAGATCAGCGCACCGATCGCCATGCCGTTGGTGCCCTGCGCCGGGACTCCGTAGGGCTGGTACGGAGCCTGGTAGCCGTATTGCGGCTGCGGGTACGGCTGCGCGGGCTGCTGGTAGGAGGGGTACTGCGGCTGCGGAGGCGGCGTCATCGGCTGCGAGGGCGGCTGTACCGGGTACTGCGGCGCCGACGGGTAGCCCGACGGCTGCTGCTCCGGGCTCGGGTATTGCGGGACCGAATTCTGTCCCCCGGACTCCGGCGACACGCCTTGGCCACCGTACTGCTTCCACCACTCGTCGGAGTCCCCGGGATTCGTCATTGCTACAGCGTATTCCACAACCTGGTTGGATGATGCGGGTGAGTGAGTCGAAAACCACACAAGAGCACGGCGGGCCTGGACGCCCCGCGGACCACGCGGCATTTGCCCAGGTAGCGCGGGGGTACTACGCACCGATCGTGGCCCTTTTCACGGCAACCCTGATCATTTCCAATATCTGCGCCACCAAGGGGGTGGAGTTCTTCGGCGACCGGTCGGTGTCGCTGGGGCCGCTGCAAATCCTCCCGATCGCCACCGACGGCGCATTCTTCCTGTTCCCGCTGGCCTACATCCTCGGCGATGTGCTGAGCGAGGTGTACGGCTTCCGCGCCACCCGGCGGGCCATCTACTACGGCTTCGCCGCCCTGCTGCTGACGGTCGTGTGCTTCGCCATCGCGATCCGGCTGCCCGCCGCGAGCTTCTACGACAACCAAGAGGCGTTCCGCACCGTCCTCGGGACGACGCCTCGGCTCGTCATCGCGGGCCTGGCCGGGTACTTCGTCGGCCAGCTGTTGAATTCCGCGACGTTGGTGCTGATCAAGGAGCGGACGAAGGAAAAGTACCTGTGGGCCAGGCTGATCGGATCGACCATCGTCGGCGAGTTCGCCGACACGCTGATCTTCTGCTCGATCGCCGCGGGCGCCATCGGCATCGATACCTGGCAGCAGTTCATCAACTATGTGATCGTCGGCTTCATCTGGAAGACCCTCTGCGAGGTGTTCGTGCTCCCGATCACCTACCGAGTGATCGCGTTGCTCAAGAAGCACGAACCGAGCTACGCGCCGACCGAAGTGGATCCGCTGCGCACCTGACGAAATTCCCGGCAACGCCCCGAGGGCGATTCCGCCATCCGCTCCAGCAGGCTGGCGCCGGCCTCGCCGAGATGGGCGAGGCCGGCGTGCCGTGCTCAGCGCGGGCGCACCACGTTCTGAGGGAACTGTCCTTGCACGTTGCCGGGTGGGTTGTAGAGCGCGACGACGACGCTGTTGTGGTCCGAGGCGAACCCGATACCGAGTCGCGTACTGGCCTTCCACACCACCTGCGTGAAATGCCCAGTTCGAATGCTGAATCCGGGATCGTTGTAGTCGTAGTCCTTGACCTCGTCGTACCACATCTGCGTGGCCATCTCGACACTGCGCGAGGCGTCGGCGACGCCGCCCGTTGAGAGCCAGAGGTTCTCCCCGGCGCCGTTCTTGTAAGGGCAGCTGTGATCGATCTCGCCCTTGTCGACGTAGTACTGCGCGCATTTCTGGGCCGAATTGATCAGGTTCTGGTCCAGGGTCATGGCCGGGGAACCGTGCCGGGCCCGGAACTTGTTGTGCGCGGTGAGCCCGGCCTGCGGGAAATCGCCCTGTCCGGCGGCGGGGCCTCCGCCAGCGGCGAGCGCGGCGACCATCACCGCGGCAATGACCGATACCAACCTTCCGACACGCACGACAACCTCCTCGAGGAAGAGCACGACACAATAGAAGACGAATCAGAGAGCCACCGGAAACCACACGGGCAGTGAAGGTTTCGGGAGCGGTGAGCATACCGCAGGCATTCGCTCGTCTCCGCTTCGACGGGCCTCAGCGCCGACTTGGTCGGCGTGGGTCGCCGTAGTACTCGCCGAAAATCGGACGGATGTCGGAGTAACCGCAGCCGAGGATGCTGTCGGTAGTGACGCAGGACCCAGAGATAGGCCGAACTTCGTTGATCCTCGGTGATTGTTACCGGAGCCCCTCACCTCTCCAGCGGCCCAGTGTCTCCGCCTTGTGCTCATCGAAGTACCCGCCCTCGATGCTCTCGCGGATCCGGTCGACCAGGCGAATCGTGAACCGCTCGTTGTGAATCGTGCACAGCGTCGCGGCGAGCATCTCCTTGGCCTTGAACAGGTGATGGAGGTAGGCGCACGTGTAGTTGGCGCAGGTGTAGCAGTCGCAACTCTCGTCGATCGGGGTGAAGTCGCGACGAAAGCGGCTGGTGTTGATGTTGAACCGGCCGGTGTCGACGTAGATCGCGGCGTTGCGGGCGACCCGGGACGGGTTCACGCAGTCGAAGGTGTCTGCGCCGTTCTCGATGGCGGTGAAGATGTCCTCCGGCTCGCTGATGCCGAGCATGTGGCGCGGTTTGTCCTCGGGCAACTCGTCGCAGCACCACCCGACGATGGCGCCCAGATTGTGCTTCTCCAGCGCGCCGCCGATGCCGTAACCGTCGAATCCCGTTCCCGCGTTTCCGCGAATCGACTCGAGTCCGCGGCATGCCTTTCGGCGCAGGTCCTCGTACTGCGCGCCTTGGATGACGGCGAACAGCGCTTGGTACGGACGGTGCGTGCGCGCGGCGGTAAGCCGCTCGTGCTCATCGATGCAGCGCTGCGCCCACTCGTGGGTGCGCTGCACCGATCGCTCCTGATAGGCGCGGGTGTTCAGCAACGTGGTGAGTTCGTCGAACGCGAACATGATGTCGGCGCCGAGCTGGTGCTGGATGTTCATCGACACCTCGGGCGTGAAGCGATGCACCGAACCGTCGAGGTGGGAGCGGAACGTGACACCGTCGTCGTCCACGGTGGCCAGCCGCTCCTTGCCGGGTGCGATCACGTCGTCGCTGCGTACATCGACCGCTTCCATCGCGAGCACCTTCTTGAACCCGACGCCCAGTGACATCACCTGGAACCCGCCGCTGTCGGTGAAGGTCGGCCCCGGCCAGTTCATGAACGCGCCGAGCCCGCCCGCCTCGTCCACGATGTCGGCGCCCGGCTGCAAGTAGAGGTGGTAGGCGTTCGCCAGCAGCGCTTGGGCGCCGAGTTCCCGCATGGTCTCCGGCAGGACCGCCTTGACCGTCGCCTTGGTGCCCACCGGGATGAAGGCGGGCGTGGCGATCGGCCCGTGCGGCGTGGCGATCAGACCGGACCGGCCGTGCCGCCCGTCCAGGCGCGTACCGACGGTGAAGGAGAAGGATTCGGGACCGGACACCCCGCTATCCTCGCAGTTCGGCAGACGCCGCCCGAACCAGGCCACCGCTCCCCCGGCCCTGGGCTCCGGTCAGTCGGATTCGCCGAGGCGCGACACTCGCTCGTCTGCTCCTGGTGCACGCGCAGTGCCGCCTCGGTCTCGGCCCCGAGGCGCGGCCAGACTACACAGCGCCCGCGAACTGGGCGTTGTACAGGCGGTAGTACGCCCCGCGCTCGTCGAGCAAGCGTTCGTGCGAGCCGTGCTCCACGATCCGGCCCGCTTCCATGACGACGATCAGGTCGGCGTCGCGGATGGTGGACAGGCGGTGGGCGATGACGAAACTGGTCCGGTCCCGGCGCAGGGCGGCGGTGGCGTGCTGCACGAGCAATTCGGTGCGGGTGTCCACCGAGCTGGTCGCCTCGTCCAGGATGAGGATGGACGGTTTGGCGAGGAACGCGCGCGCGATGGTGATCAGCTGTTTCTCGCCGGCGCTGACGCCGGAGCCCTCCTCGTCGATGATCGTGTCGTAGCCGTCGGGCAGCGCGTGCACGAAGCGGTCGACATAGGCGGCGCGCGCCGCGGCGAGAATCTCCTCTTCGCTCGCGTTCGGGTTGCCGTAGGCGATGTTCTCCCGGATGGTGCCCTTGAACAGCCAGGTGTCCTGCAACACCATGCCGATGCGCGAGCGCAGGTTGTCGCGGGTGATCTGGGTGATGTCGACGTCGTCGATGGTGATCGTGCCGGCGTCCAATTCATAGAACCGCATGAGCAGGTTCACCAGCGTGGTCTTGCCCGCGCCGGTGGGGCCGACGATCGCGACCACGTGTCCGGGCTCCGCCACCAGCGACAGCCGCTCGATCACCGGCTTGTCCGGTTCGTACCGGAACGAGACGGCCTCGAACTCCACCCGGCCGCGGTCGACCGGGCGCGCGTCGGCCATCACCGGGTCCGGGCTCTGCTCCTCGGCGTCCAGGATCTCGAAGATCCGCTCGGCCGAGGCGACGCCGGACTGCAGCAGGTTGGCCATCGCACCGAGCTGGGTCAGCGGCTGGCTGAACTGGCGGGAGTACTGGATGAACGCCTGTACCTCGCCGAGCGAGAGGCTGCCCGTGGCCACCTTCAACCCGCCGACGAGCGCGACCAGCACGAAGTTCACGTTCCCCAGGAACATGATCGCGGGCATGATCAGGCCCGAGATGAATTGCGCTTTGAAGCTCGCCTGATACAGCTGCTCGTTGCGCTCATCGAATGCCTTGCCCACCTCGCGGTTGCGGCCGAACGCGGTGACCACCTCGTGCCCGGTGTACGCCTCCTCGACCTGGGCGTTGACCAGGCCGGTGTACTTCCACTGGTCGACGAAGTGCGGCTTGGACCGTTTCGCGATCTGCGCGGTGACCACGATGGCGGCGGGCACGGTGAGCAAGGCGATCACCGCGAGCTGCCAGGAGATCCAGAACATCATGACCAGGATGCCGAGCACCGAGAACACCGAGATGAGCAGCTGGCTCATGGTCTGTTGCAGGCTCTGCGAGACGTTGTCGACGTCGTTGGTCACCCGGCTGAGCACGTCACCGCGCGGCGCGGAGTCGAAGTAGCGCAACGGAAGTCGATGGATCTTGTCCTCGACCTCGCTGCGCAGCCGCTTCACGGTCCGGTTGATCACGATATTGAGCAGGTACCCCTGCAACCACCCGAAGACGGCCGCACCGATGTACAGCGCCAGCACCACGGCGAGGACCCGCCCGACCGCGCCGAAGTCGACCCCCACCCCTGGCACCACGTTCATGGCGCTGAGCATGTCGGCGAAAGTGTTGTCGCCCTTGGCTCGCAGGGCTTCGATCGCCTGGTCCTTGGACACACCGGGCGGCAGCTGTTTGCCGACCACGCCGTCGAACACCAGGTTGGTCGCCTTGCCGAGGATGTACGGGCCGATGGTGTTCAGCACCACCGAGACGATGACGAGCGCGACGATCAGCGCGACCTGTAACCGCTCCGGCGCGAGCCTGCGCAGCAGTCGTTTCAGCGAGGGCACGAAGGATTTCGCCTTGGTGCCCGGCGCACCGGGCGTGGGCATTCCGGGTCTCATCGCGCCTCCTCGGCACTCAGTTGCGACTCGACGATCTCCCGGTACTCCGAGCACGCCCGCAGGAGCTGCTCGTGCGTGCCGATGCCCGCTATCGCGCCGTCTTCGAGCACCACGATCTGATCCGCGTCCCGGATGGTCGCGATGCGCTGCGCGACGATGACAACCGAGGCGTCCGCGGTCTCCGGCTTCAGCGCCTCCCGCAGCCTGGCGTCGGTCGCCACGTCCAGCGCGGAGAACGAGTCGTCGAACAGATACACCCTGGGCTTCTTCACCAGCGCTCGGGCGATGGCCAACCGTTGACGCTGGCCTCCGGAAACGGTGGTGCCGCCCTGCGCGACGGGCGTCTGCAGACCCTCCGGCATCTCGCGGACGAAGTCGGCGGCCTGCGCGATCTCCAGCGCGCGCCACAGCTCCTCGTCGGTGGCGTGCGGATTGCCGTAGCGCAGGTTGCTCGCGACCGTGCCGGAGAAGAGGTACGCCTTCTGCGGCACCAGGCCGATCTGCGAGCGCAACACCTCCAGGTCGATGTGGCGCACGTCGGTGCCACCGATATAGACCGCGCCGTCGGTGACATCCATCAGCCGGGGTATGAGGTTGATCAGCGTGGTCTTCCCCGCGCCGGTGGACCCGACGATCGCGGTGGTGGTGCCGGGGCGCACCTCGAATCGGATAGCTTTCAGCACCGGCTTCTCCGCGCCGGGGAAGGCGAACTCGGCGAACCGGAAATCCACCACAGCCGGGTCGTCGGTGAACGGCTGCGGCAGGCCCGGCGGGTGCACCGAGGACTCGGTGTCGAGCACTTCACCGATCCGGTCGGCCGACACCGCGGCGCGGGGCGCCATCATGGCCAGGAACGAGGCCATCATCACGGCCATCAGGATCTGCATGATGTAGGACAGCATCGCGGTGAGCGAACCGATCTGCATGTGCCCGGCGTCGATCGCGCGCCCGCCGAACCAGATCACCGCGACCGCGGTGACGTTGCTGATCAGCATGACCGTGGGGAACATCAGCGCCATCAACCGGCCGACCCGCAGCGCGGTGTCGGTGAGTTCGGTGTTGGCCAGGCCGAACCGCCAGGTCTCCTGCCGCTCCCGGACGAAGGCCCGCACCACGCGAATACCGGTGATCTGCTCGCGCAGTACCCGATTCACCTCATCGATCCTGGCCTGCATGTCGCGGAAGCCGGGCACCATCTTGGAGATCAGCACGGCCATGGACAGGCCGAGCGCGGGCACCGCGATCAGCAGCAGCCAGGACAGGCCGAGATCCTCGCGCAACGCCATGATGATGCCGCCGACGCACATGATCGGCGCCATCACCAGGATGGTCGCCGACATCACGATGAGCAGCTGAACCTGCTGAATGTCGTTGGTGTTGCGGGTGATCAGCGAGGGCGCGCCGAACATGCCCACTTCGCGCGCGGAGAATGTGCCGACGCGGTGCAGCAGCGCGCCGCGCAGATCGCGGCCCGCGCCCATGGCCGCCTGCGCGCCGAGATAGACCGAAGCGGCCGACGCGACGATCTGCACGCCCGTGACCGCGAGCATCCACAAGCCGGTGCTCCAGATGTAGCCGAGATCACCTTTGGTGACGCCGTTGTCGATCAGGTCCGCGTTGAGGCTCGGCAGATACAGCATCGCGATCACGGAAATCAGCTGAAGCGCAACGACCCCCGCGAGCTGGCTGCGGTAGGGGTACAGATGCGTGCGGAGCAGTTGGATCAGCATGATGAATCGCAGGCTACCGGCTGTCGGCGCGATACGCCGTGAAGATTTCTGACCTGCATGAATGCACTCCCGTCGGGGTCTGCGGGGCTAGCGGCGCGCCCAGGCGCCTGGGTCTTCGGTGAGCGTTTCGACGGATCCGGGCAGCCGGTTGCTCGCGATATCGGCGATGGTGACGTTCTCCAGCACCGCGCGAATGTTGACCCGCAGCGCGATCCACACCCGCTGCAACGGCTCGGCCGCACCGGCATAGCGGACGTCCTCCGGCCGCGCGCCGCGCACCGACGCGAGCGGGCCCTCGATCGCGCGAATCACGTCGGCGATGGAGATGTCGGCGGCCGGCCTGGCCAGCCAGTAGCCGCCGTCCGGGCCGCGCCTGCTGATCACGAGTTCCGCGCGGCGCAGTTCGCCGAGCACGGACTCGAGCACCTTGGGCGGAATCCGCTGGGCGGTGGCGATCGCCTCGGCCTTGACCACCGGCGCGGCCTGCACAAGGGGTGCGCCGAGTCCGACCGCCGACTGGTCCAGCCGCGGCGCACTGGCGATCTCGAGCAGCGTTCGCACCGCGTAATCGACCTTCGCGGTGATGTGCACAGCAGCGACTCCTGGCGTCGGGGGATGGCTCGAATCTACGCGGCGCCGCCGCCCGCGAGCACACAGGTCGCGGCGTCCAGCAGTGACGATTCCACCAGCGAGTCGTCCGCACCAGGCACGAGTTCCTTGGACACCAGCGCAACACCGATCACCTCGAGCGCGGCGCAGGCGCGCAGGTGCGCCTCCTCGGTTGCGTCCGGTCCGGCCAGCCACTCGCGCAGCGCCTTGCTGGTGTTCATCAGATCGGGGTAGCGGTCGGCCATGGCGTTGATGATCGCGACCGTGTCGCGCACGACCAGCGCCCCAGCGTCACGGTGATGGATCAGACCGCGCAGATACGTCCGCAGCACCTGGCGGATGCCTTCGGCGTCGTGCGGCACCCGGTCGAGGTCGTCCACCACCGAACGCATGAGATCGACGATCGGATCGATGATCGCCAATAGCAGATCGAGCTTCGAGGCGTAGTGATAGTAGAGCGACGCCTTTGTGATTCCTACCGCATCCGCGACCTCGCGCAGGCTCGTCTGCTCGAATCCTTTGGCTCCGAACAGCTTCACCGCGGCGTCCCGAATCGCGATTTTAGTGCTTCCACCTGCGGCGACAGCGCCGGGTGCGTCACGCACGGCCATTCGACGATCCTCTCATCACCTTCGCATCGAGCGAAGATCACCCGTAAAATTGAGGTTGTACCTCCGCTTAGCTCCTGGGTAGTCTACCTACCGCACGGTAGGCAGAAAGCGTCAGTGGAGGCGGAGGCAGGCAGGGCACCTCCGCGAGTGCTGTCTACACGCAGAACCAGCACGATCCCAGTCATCGCTAGGAGTAACCAGTCGTGTCCGTTTACCTGTACAGATGGGGGAAGTTCGCCTTCCGCCGGAAATGGATAGTGCTTCCCGTCTGGCTCGTCTTGTTCGTGCTCCTCGGTGGCCTGGGCGCGCAGCTCAGCAAGCCGATGAGCAACGACTTCAGCATGCCCAACCTGCCCTCGGAGCGTGCCAACGAAATCCTCGACAAACACTTCCCCGGCGCCTCCGCCGCGTACAAGTTCGACGCGGTCACCGGCACCTACGTCGCCGCCGCGCCGGAGGGCCAGACGCTGACCGATCCGGCGAACCGTGCGGCGCTGGACGCGTTCATCGCCAAACTCGGCCGGCTCGACATCGTCGACCACGGCAAACCCATCACCAACCCGGTCGAGGCGACCGAGAAGATGGGCTGCCTGAGCAATCCCGATCCCGCGCAGTGCAGCGCCGCCCCGCTGAACGTGCTCAGCAAGACCGCGCCCGCGACCGTGGCTGTGATCAATGTCCCCTTCACGATCGCGAAGGTCACCGACGTGACCGACGCCCAGCGCGAAGCGGCCTACGAAGTCGCCGCCGACGCGCGCAACGCCGGGCTGACGGTCGAGATGAGCGGCTCGATCGCGCAGAAGCAGGAAGCGCCGAGCGGCAAGTCCGAGATGATCGGCATGGCCGTCGCGCTGGTCGTGATGGTCGTGGCGTTCGGCGCCATCGTCGCGGCGTTCGTGCCGATCGTCACCGCGATCATCGGCCTCGGCGCGGCCACCTCGCTGATCATGCTCGGCACCTCGGTGATCGAGATCCCCAGCTTCACCACCTTCCTCGCCTCGATGATCGGCATCGCGCTGTCCATCGACTACGCGCTGTTCATCGTGTCCAGGTACAAGCACGAACTCGCGGTGCAGGATTCGCCGGAAGAGGCCGCGGGCACCGCGCTCGGTACGGCCGGTTCCGCCGTCGTGTTCGCCGGTCTGACCGTCATCATCGCGCTGGCGGGCCTGAGCATCGTCGGTGTCCAGTTCATGACGTTCATGGGTCTGGGCGGGGCCATCGCCGCCGGTTTCGCGGTGCTCACGGCGATCACGCTGATGCCCGCGCTGCTCGGCGCGTTCGGCCGGTTCCTGTTCAAGCCGAAGCTGCCGGTGGTCGCCCAGCACGATCCCGAGGACGAGAACTCGGTCACCAACGGCATGCGTTTCGGCCGCCTGCTCGGCCGCGCGCCGTGGGTCGCGCTGATCCTGAGCGTCGTGGTGCTCGGCGCGCTCGCCGCCCCCGCGGCCGGCTTGAACCTGGGCCTGCCCGGCGAGGACAGCATGCCGAAGACCTCCACCATCCGGAAGGCCTACGAGCTGCGGACCGAAGGCTTCGGCGAGGGCAGCAACGGCGTGCTGAACGTGGCCGCCGACCTGAGCGCCGTCCCCGCCGAGAACCGGGACGCCGCGGTGAAGGCGCTGCGCGACAAGCTCGCGTCCTACCCCGACATGGACTACGTGACCGAGCCGCAGTGGAGCCAGGACCAGCAGGGCGCGCTGCTGAACGGCGTGCCCAAGTCCGGGCCCAACAACCAGGCCACCAAGGATCTGGTGCGCGACGCCAGGCAGGCCGAGGGCCAGCTGAAGGCCGAGTACGGCATCGAGTACGGCATCACCGGCACCACGGCGATCTACGCCGACGTGGACCACGTGCTGCTCAGCAAGATCGTGCCCTACCTGGCGATCGTGGCGGGCGCGGCGTTCGTCCTGCTGATCCTGGTGTTCCGGTCGATCCTGGTGCCGCTCACGGCGGCGCTCGGGTTCCTCCTGTCGATGGCCGCGACCTTCGGCGCGACCGTGCTGATCTTCCAGGAGGGCAAGCTCGGCCTGATCGAGGACCCGCATCCGCTGATCAGCTTCATGCCGATCATGCTGATCGGCTTGGTGTTCGGCCTCGCGATGGACTACCAGGTCTTCCTGGTGACCCGGATGCGCGAGGAGTTCGTGCACGGCAGGTCGGCCAAGGACGCGGTGGTCGCCGGCTACCACCACGGCGCGCGCGTGGTGACCTCGGCGGCGATCATCATGATCTCGGTGTTCGGCTCGTTCCTGCTGGAGACCGACGTGACCGCGAAGTCGTTCGGTTTCGCCCTGGCGGTCGGCGTGCTGCTGGACGCGTTCGTCGTCCGCATGGTGCTGATTCCGTCGCTGCTGGTGCTGATGGGCAAGTGGTCGTGGTGGATGCCGAAGTGGCTCGACCGCATCCTGCCCGATATCGACGTCGAGGGCACGAAGCTGCGTGAGCTGCAGCGGCGTTCCGCCGAGACGGCGAAGGTGCCGGTCGGCGTCAGCTGATCCGAAGGCCATGGCTCGGCCCCGCATCCGAACTTCGGATGCGGGGCCGAGTGCGCTTCACCGGCTCGGTTGCGGCAGTTCGCAGTCGCCGACCTTCGGATCGACGCCGACATAGTTCAGCGGGCCCGCGAGGGCGGTGAGACCGATCGTGCCCCAACCGGCGCAGTTCAACGGGGGCCCGCTGTCGAAATGGTGCCGCTGACCGGCCGCGAGCAGGCCGATCGCCAGCCAGGCCAGCAGCAGGAACCCGAGCACCCGGGAGCCTATGCCCGGGCCGCGTCCGGCACGCGCACGACGTTCGTAATCACGCTCACGACGTCCGTAATCACGCATCTCCTCGGTTCCTTCCGTGCTCCCCGTCGAGGGGGGATACCCGGCCACACCGACAGTTACCCAATCAGTCCGAGGTAGTGCGGATTGAATCGCGCCGTAGCAAATATTTGGTTCACGGCCCGCGCAGGTGAAAAGCGGACGGCCGGGCGGCATACTCACCCGGCCGTCCGCGGTTACTCGATCGAACTACGGGCTCGGTTGCGGGACATTGCAGTCCGCGATCTTCGGGTTGACGCCCATGTAGTTGAGCGGTCCAGCGATCACCGTGACGGCGACGGTGCCGAAACCGGCGCAGTTGACCGGCCCGCTGTCGAAATAGTGCCGTTGTGCTGCGGCGACCACGCCGATCAGCAACCAGATCAAGACGATTACACTTCCGATTCTCATGTTTCTCTCGCGCATCGTTCCCGCGCGGATTGTCCGACGGCGCATCTGGCATCGCGTCCTTCCCCGCACTTGCGTATCGGGCGTATACCCGCGATCGCGGCGGTTACCCGTCATGAAAAGGACAATTTTCACTCAGGTTCGCCGGGACTGTCGGCTGGTAGCTTCGATGGCATGGCGGCGCTGTTCCAGTGGACGATTCCAGGCTGGGTGATCCTGCTCGTGCTGGTGGCCGTCTACGAGCTGACCGTGAACAAACGCCGCAGGCGCCGCCGCACACCGATCTCCGGCACGTTCACCGACGAATTCACCGCGCTGTTCTACTCGACCAAGCGCATGGAACTCGACCATCGCGAATCGGTGTCGATGTTGCGCGACGAGCAGGACCAGGGGGCACCGCCGCTGATCGGTGTCGACCTGGCCGGTCGCACGGTCGTATTGCGCAGGGACGGTAACGAGTAGCGCTGCGCGCCCGCGATTCTCAGCGAAGGTGACCGTCGTCGGACAGAATGAGGCCCATGCGCGGCTCGATGAGTGAGAAATGGCAGCTGTTCGGCGAGCATCTCGAGTCCGCCCCGGGGCGGCTGTCGAGCCGGGTCCGCCGGGCGCTGAGAGCCGGAGCCGCCGGGACAGCCGACTCCGGCCAGGACGTTCCTGCTGAGCTCGCCGCGTTCGCAGACCTGGTGGCCGACCGCTCCTATCGGGTCACCGAGCAGGTGATCACGGCGCTCAAAGCGGCCGGGCACACCGACGACGAGATCTTCGAGCGACCGCGGTCGCGGCCTACGGCGCGGCCGACCGGCGCCTGCGCGCCGCGCACCTGGCTTGGGAGGGGCACTGAGATGTGGCTGGAGGCAGTGCGTTCCGGTCACGACCGGCCGACCAAACTCGTGTTGTGGACCATGCGGCGGTTCAGCGGCGTGGAGGTTCCCGCCGTGCTGAAAGTGTTGTTCTACCGGCACAGGTTCTTCGGGTCGCCGCTGTCGGAGTTGATCCAGGACATCATGCGCGGACCGTCGTACTGGACCGTCGCCGAACGGGAGATCTTCGCGACGCATACCTCGCAGGCCAACGAGTGCCCGTTCTGCGCCACCTCGCACGAGGCGATCGCGGGCGCCTACATCGACGCCGACGTGGTGACCCGCGCCTTGGCCGACGACGCGGACTCCCCGCTGCGTCCCGAGGCGCGCGCAATGCTGGCCTTCCTCGCGAAGATGGCTCGTGACCCGGGCGGGTTGACCGCCGAGGACGCCGCGCTGGTCCGGCTGGCGGGTGTTTCCCGGGAAGCGTTCGACGAGGCCGTCTGGGTCGGCACCTGCTTCAACGTGATCAACCGGATGATGAACACGGTCGGAGCGGGCCCGCTGGAGGACGCGCAGCGCGGCGTGAGCGCCCGATTCATCAAACTGGCCGGCTACCGTATGCCGCCTCCGGTGACATTGTTCTCGCGCGGCGTCTGACCGCATTTCGCCCGATCCGCTCGCATGCCGGATCGATGTGTGTTTTCCTCGAATGGTGAGCCAAGTCCACTTGGGGCACATTTTCCACATCGCCGGAAGTCCCGCCGTCGGCGATGCGGCCCACGCGTTGGCCGACCTGCCGGACGGTGCTCTGATAATCGGGGAAAGCGGCCGGATAGTATTCTGCGGACCGCGCTCCGATATCCCGGCCGAGCACCGCGCCGGAGAAGTGTTCGATCACCGTCCAGGATTCCTGCTTCCCGGATTCGTCGACACGCATATCCACTTCCCACAGACCTTCGCGGGAGACGCCTACGGCGGCGGCCAACTGCTGGAGTGGCTCGAATTATGTATGTACCCCGCAGAATCCCGTTATGCCGATCCAGAATTCGCGCAATCGGCGGCCACCGAGTTCTGCGCACGGCGCATCGCAGCGGGGACCACGGCGGCGATGGTCTTCGGCTCGGCGTTCCCGCACGCGCAGGACGCCCTGTTCACCGAGACCCGGCGGCGTGGACTGCGGATTGTCGCCGGCCGGGGAATCCAAACGACCGGAACGGATGCGGCGGCGCCGCTGATCACCACCGAAGACGACGCCATCCGATTGACGAGCGAAGAGATCGACAAATGGCATGCCGCCGACACCGGTGACGTGGACACGGCGCTGCTGCACGTGGCGGTCGTCCCGCGATTCTCGCTGGCGGTCACTCGCGCGACGCTGAAAAACCTGGGCGACCTCTATGATTCGGTACGCGAACGCGGCGTCTATTTCCACAGTCACCTCAACGAGAACAACCGCCCCGGCACCGGCGAAGTCGACGCCACCAAGCAGGCGTACGACGTGGCGACCTATCTGGACACCTACGACGGGAAGTTCCTGCCCGGGTCGGCGGTGGGCGGCAAGAGCATGCTCGGCAAGCGCACCATTCTCGCCCACTGCGTGCACTGCCAGGATGACGAACTGCGGCGGATGGCCGAAACCGGCACGTCGGTCGCGCACTGCCCGGTGTCGCAGCAGTTCCTCGGTTCCGGCACGATGCCGTGGAAGCGGACGCTCGCCTCCGGCGTCACGGTGGCCGCGGGCACCGATTACGGCGGTGGCGACGAATGGCTTATCCCACAGGTACTTTCCGCCGCGTTCAAAGTGCACATCTCCGAGCCGGGCGACCAGGGCGTGTCGATGCATCCCGCGGAAATGCTGTTCACCGGCACGCTGGCCGGTGCACGTGCCTTGGATATGGAGAACCGCTTCGGGAATTTCGACGTCGGTAAGGAAGCCGATTTCATCGTGGTGGAACCGGCGCGTGTTCCAGCGCTGGAAAGCACGCTGGCATACGGCGTTCGCTCCGACGACCCCGTATTGGCCCGGGATCAGACACTGTTCGCCTTGCTGATGGGTATCCGAGAGCCCGCGATCACCGAGGTCTACGTGCGGGGCCGTCGCGTCGACGTCGTGTAGCCCCGATGAATGCCGCGGCGACCGTCGTAACGGTCTTTCACCGACCGGCGAACGACGCGGCCTTCCGGGACTGGCTGGCGCGGCTGACCGAAATCGCCCGCGCGATGCCCGGGTTCACGCATTCCTCCGTCGCGGTGACCGCGAGCCCGATGCTCGAACCGGGATTCAGCGTCACATTCCGATCCGAGTCATTGCTGCACGAATTCCTGGACTCGGCCGAACGGGCAGCCACTGTCGCCGACGGTGAAGCGCGCGGCTTCCATTGCAAGAGCGCCGATCTGATCATGCTCGAGGGAGAATCGCCGCCGGGGGTCTGCGTGTTCCGGCACAGTGTCGCACACGACAAGGAATTCGAATTCGAGGCGACCGAGGCGCAGCTCGTCGCGGCGAGTTCGAGATTTCCGGGATTCGAAGGCGCCGCCCTTTTCCCGGCGGACGGCGGCCGCTGGTTCTCGGTGCTCCGATTCCGGACACAACGGCAGTTGACGGAATGGCTGAGCTCGGACGAACGCGCCGCCGCGCTACCGGAATTGCGTTCGAAGCTGACCGAGGACTTCACCGTGGACGCGCACACCACGCCGTTCGGATCGACCGTCCGCACGGTCGACGGCGAGACCAGGATGACGCCGACCTGGAAGACCGCCATGCTGGTGTTGCTGGTGTTGTATCCGACGGTGATGGTGCTGTCCCGATTCCTCGGTCCGGTGCTCGACCGGCTCGGCGTGCAGCCGTGGCTGGCGTTGTGGCTCAGCCAGATCGTGAGCGTGGGCGTGATGAGCTATTTCCTCTCCCCCGCGGTCGCGCGCCGGTTCCGCCGATGGCTGGACCCGGTCGACGGCGCGAGCCCGCGGATCAGCACCGTCGGGGCCGCGGTGGTCGTCGTCCTCTACGCGCTGACACTGCTGCTGTTCGCGTCGGTGCGCTGGCTGCAGTACTGGGACTACGACTGAAGACTCAGGACAGGTCGAGGTGCCGGTTCATCGACATCGCCGCCTCGGCGAGATCGGCGAGCTCGACCACCGTGACACCCGCCTGCCGCAGTTTCTCCACGCCCACGCAGTTCGCCACGAATGTCGACGGCTCACGCCACGCGATCACCACGACCGGAATACCGGCCCGCAGTATCCGGTCCGTACACGGCAGCCGATCCTTCGACCCCCGCTCCGAGCAGGGCTCCAGCGTGCTGTAGATCGTGGCACGCGCCAGCCGGGGATCGGCCGGGTCCACCTTGCGGAGCGCGGCCTCCTCGGCGTGCTCCTTGGGATCGGACTCGCGCGAATAGCCGGTGGCGATCTCCGCACCATCGGCGACGATCACCGCACCCACCGAGAACGCGCCCTCCGCCACCGGGCACAAGCGCGCGAGTTCGATGGCCCGGTTCATCCAGTAATGATGGTCGGGCTCGGTCACCGGAATCAATCTCCTTCGACTCGTCCTGTGGAAGATGAAAAAGCCCCTCACCTGTGCGAACGTCACCCCCCTGGCGCAATCAGGGCATATCTCGCAAGTATCGAGCTAGACCCGTCTTCTCTTCCACTCACATCCCCGGTCAAAGATCGTCTTTGACCGGGGTTTCTTGTCAAATTCTTGTCGCGTTCAACCTCCCCGCCAGGGCGGAACGCCGTACATGCGAACCCTGGCAGTACTCCAAGCCGCTCGGCGGCTGCACTGGGTCGATTCCATTCTTCGGCTCAGGAGGCGTAGACGAGCACACACGAGTGTAGGTCACAGGATGGCTTGACGGTTTCCATGTGCGTCGCCTGCTCCGTCGACATCGGAACATCTGCGGCTACTCGTCGGGGTAAGCGATCGGGACCGTTCGAACTGGCTCAGCAAGTTTCATGGTCTGAGCCCAGGCGTGCTCTCCCGCGACCGATGTCAAACGGAGTCGAATACTCGAAGCTGGATGCTCACCAATCGGCCCCAGTTCCACTCGCCAGGCAGCCTCATCGCCGTCAGTCAGCGGGCCGAACTCCGCCCGTTGGAGATTCGACGGGTGGACGCCAGGAGTGCTGACCGCGAACGCAGGCCAACTTTGGTCGATCTCGACAGTGACGGAGTGCACGTCACCTTTCTTCAGGACTAAGACAAGTTCATACACACGCGCATAACCGTCACGCGTGAGGATTGCCGACCGCCCCTCGTCCCACTCAGGTTTTAGCTCATCTCGACGACGGTCCCGGTTGATCGCTTCGTTCCGCTCGGACACCCGCATATTCCGCCACGTAAAGGAGGCACTAGCGCCAGCCACACAGATGCCGATGATGGAGAGGACAAACGACGCCACGATCATGTGAGGAAACTACTCGCATCCACCCGCGATCGCGGGCAAGATGTCGATGGTTGCCGCCCGATCAACACCATGGACTCCGCGCGCATCGCGCCTCGACCGCAGACGCCCGTTCTAACGGCCAATATGTCGAAGGAAGTTGGTGTCCAGGGCGCGGATCTGGCGCAGACGATTCACCGGCCGCGCTCGATTCCCCGGCTGCGTTCTTGGCTGTGCCAGTAACCACGCTGCACCTGCGGCGACGTGCCCGGAGGTTCCTTCACCGCCGCCGACGGCGGTTGCGCCTGACCGAGTCCTAGAAGCTGTACCACCTCCGGCGGGATCCCCCGCGCCTGCAACCGCGCCAGTTCTTCCGCGCGCTCCTTCTCCGCCGCCTCGCATGCCTTGAACGCGGCCTCTCGATCCTTCTCGGCTGCCACGCGCTCGACGCTGGCAGCCTCCGCCCTTTCTCGCGCCGACTGTTGCCCAGTGTCAACAGCTTCGCGTCCCTGGTACAGGTTGGGCATTGGGAATTCCTGCGCTACCCGTTCGGCAGCCGCCCGTTCAACCCGTGCACCCGGTGTTTCGCGTGCCCGCCTGGCTAACTTGTCTAGTTCGTGCGCTTGTCGCTCGCGCTCGACCCGCTGTGGTGCATCGGCCCGGCCGCGTGTAGCACCGTCGCGAAATCGCAGCATATTCCGGAACTTCTTGTCTCGCCCCCGTGCCCGCACCAGCTCCGCAATTTTGTCCCGCCGCTTTTGTAGCTCCTGCGCTTTCTGCTCTCGCGCCTTCTCCGCTACGCCTGGTAGCTCAAGCTGCTTACCCTGCTGTGGCGGTGCAAGCTGTTTACTTAGCTCCAAATCCACGCCCAACGCCCAAATTGTCCGGGCTTCAGCGCGCGAGATTTCTAGGTGGGTGAATCTGTCGCGGAAGTCTCGCTTCAAACCGTTGATAAGTACCTGACAGTCTTTCGATACCGTCTCGCCTTCTACTGACCGAAGCGTATGTTCCTGCACGACGCCTGTCTCAAGAAGGACCCGCAATGCCTTGAGCTGCTTTTCGTCTTTGGGTCCTTCGATTCTGCCGGATTTATCCTCGATGGAGAAAGTTTTGCCTTGCTTCTCTCTGACGTGGTCGAACTGAATCCGACCTTCCGGGGTCTTGTATATACGGGAACTGGGGAGATATCCACGCTCGCGGTCCTTGAAGTACGCCTCGATACCGTTCTCGAAGATCCTTCCACGCTCGTGAGGCTTGTAGTTCTCTCGGTCTCTTTCGTATTCGTCCAACCGACCCCCCCGAAGCGTCAATCAATATCGATAGATTCTTGACCGTAGCCATTAGGACGCAATTAAGGCAGCTCAGCGACTGCGAAATTCCTCGTGAAGCGACGCATACTCGCGAATGGCGGCAGCCATTTTGGAGAACATCCCCTCGTGCTCCTCGGGGCTATATTCGGTCATGCGTCCGATTAATCCCCATATGGTCTCGACGTCTTCTTCGCCGCCCGTGTCCATCTCTAATGCGGGATTCACGTCGTCGTAAAACGAATATTCGCGGCCGAACCATTCTTCATCGATGAATCTAGCCCCTGCGAATCTTTCGAAGCACCCGCCGATGAAACAAACGAACGCGTCAATCATGTCGGCGTCATCGGGTGACGCCGCAGCGGCAGCCCTGGTCGGGAACAGTTCGGCGACAATGGGGTCAAGCCGTTTGACCTCCGGCGAGTCTTCCGGCCACGGCTCCGAAGGGAGACCGCTTATGCCAGCATGGTCCATGAACTTTTGGGCCTGCGCCTTGCGGCGGTCGGGATCGACCCACTTGCCCCACGCTGTCTGCTCGACAGGCACCCCCAGATCCATAGTCAATTGCTCGTCGTTCCCCACACCTAGCTCCTTCTCGTCATGGTCCGAACAGGTCAGTGTCGCGCGCGCACGGCCACCGGGCAAGGGAACATCATCGCTCCACATATAGCCGTTCACACGGCAATCTGGGCCAGCCCTCAGCACTATCAGCCAGCACGTTCACGGCGTCGACGTAGTGCCGATTCCCATGCTCTTGCACGAACAGCACAGCGGCGGTGAGGCAGGCCGCGAAGTCGAACCGGGCTCCGTGCAGGAACACCGACAGATGCACGTCCGGATCATTCGGCAGCGGCGAAGTCATCACATGCCCCTATCCCGAAACCACCGGTAGTCATCGCGAATCACGATTACCGCCGCGACCCGAGTCGAACACTGCAACGGGTCGCAACCCCCGTTCGCGTCCAGTGCCTTGTCCGCAGCGTCGCGGCTCATCAACGGCAAGGTCGGATTGCTGTGCGAAGCCAACCGGGCATGCAACCGCGCTAACGCTGCCTCGATATCGAACCTGCGCGGCTTGCCGCCCTGAAGAAGTTGCAGCCCGGGATGCTCGGGCTCGTCACTGTCCGGCATAAGCCAGTGCCCGCCGACGATAGGCCCGCTTTGCCGCCGCAATGTCCCGTATCGCCTGCACTATCAACCACCCCGAAGGGCGAACGTGGCTGTCGGGGCGCACAATCCACGCACGAAACGCGGTCCCACGATCGGCTGGACTCGGCAACCCGATCGTTCCGCCGTCGCGCACGATGGCCACGTTGAAACGGAACATCTCAGCGAACAACGGCACATCATCCGGCACATCCGGCCGAATGATGAACGTCCAACGTTGCGACCGTGGGTGCGACAGGATTGGACCCAACTTGTAACCCTGGTTCTGCATCCAGACTTTCACGTCGTGCCCCAATACGGCGGGCATGGTGATCGCCCACACCGAGCCGCAGCGGGCCACGATCCGGCCCACATGCGGAGGGTCAACTCTCGCTGGTATATCGCACACGTTCCGGTAGTAGTGGCATCGAGACATCGGTGTGTCCCCGAACGCTTCCCGGCGCATCCTGCTCCCCTGCTCACACTCGTCGGAATTGGCGCGCCCGGCCCCGGCAACCCCCTGATCGGTACCCGGGAAAGGAGCGGACTGCGGTAAGGGGCTCGCGGTTCCGTACTCCTGCCGGACGCATATTCAGATGACCACGGAACATGCATCGAAGAACGCGGATCGGCGTCCACAGCGCATCCACAACTAGCTACACGCGGGTCCGTGACCGGCTAGATTCGGCGGTATGGACGGTCACGCCGCTATCGTCGGTGCGCAGCTCCGGGCGGCCCGCGAAGCCGCTGGAGTGTCCCTGGCCTCACTGTCTGCTCGGATCCACTACAGCAAGTCGGTGCTTGCCTACTACGAGACCGGAGAACGCACACCGACGCCCGATGTCATAGCTTGTTACGAGAAGCATTTCGGGCGCATCCAAGACCCGGTAGCGAGCTTGCTCAACCTCGGAAAGGCTGACGTGGAACGGCGCTCTTTCCTACGTGTCGGATACTCCACAGCACTCAGCGCATCCGTCCTGCTGCCCGGCTGGCTCGATAACGCGGCCGCCCTCGCGTGCAAGGAATCCCGAGTTCGCCACGTGGAGGAAGCCGATGTAGCCGCTGTACGAGACGTGATGCTCCTCTTCTCGCAGATAGATCAGCGGCTCGGTGGCGGACATGGGCGAACAGCCGTCGTCCAATATCTGACCAACGAGGTAACCGGCTACCTGAAGGGGTCCTTCGCCAGCGAGACCGTGCGTCGCCAAATGTTCTCCGCAGCGGCGGAGATGGCCTATCTCGTCGGGTGGATGGCTTTCGATAACGACGAGCATGCAGCCGCACAACGCTATTTCGCCACATCGACCCAGCTCGCCGCCGAGGCGGAAGACGCTCCGCTGACCGGGCACGTGATGCGCGCCATGGCCCACCAGGCCGTCGACCTAGGACACCCCGAGCAGGGCCTACAGTTGGCCGAAGCATCCGTCAGCGGCACCCGCTACCGGACGGCCTGCCCCCGCGAGCGCGCACTACTGAAGGTTGTGCACGCGAAAGCATTGAGCGCGGCTGGTCGGTCCGGCGAGTCAGCGAAAGCTCTCCTCCAGGCCGAGCAGGATCTCGCGGCAGCCGACGACTCCGATCCCGAACCCACGCGGGTGTTCTTTTTCTCCGAAGCGAGTCTCGCCCACGAAACTGCGTGCGCACTGCGGGACGCGGGCAACCTCACCGGGGCCGCTGACCAATTCCAGCTCAGCGTCCGCAAGCGCAAGGCCACCGCGTTCACACGAACCCATGCGGTGACTCTTGGCTACCTCGGCACGGTGCAGGCCCGCAGCGGCGAAATCGAGCAGGCTTGCGCCACCTGGCGTTCCGCGCTCGACGCGATGGGCGGGGTGCATTCCGGGCGCACCCGGAACGTGGCCCGCGACATACGCTCAACGCTGGCACCGTACCGCGGCCAGTCCATTCCCGGTCTCCGCGAGACTGACGAGCAGGCAGCCGAGTATCTAGCAGCAAACAAGAGGTAGGACAGGGGTCGCATGGCTGATGAAGTGTTCGAGGTAGCGCCGGTCGCCCACGTCGTAGGTGGCCGACGTGAACCAACCGATGATCACTGGGGCGGCACCGAGGCGATCATTCGCGTCGACGACCCCCGGTTCCCCGAAGAGTCGGTACAGGGGTTGGAGGAGTTCAGCCATCTGGAGATCGTGTTCCGGTTTCACCTCACCGACCCGACGGACCTACATTTCGGTGCGCGTAGCGCACGCGACAATCCCGACTGGCCGAAGGTCGGCATCTTCGGGCACAGGAACATGCGCCGCATCAACTGGCTCGGCGTCTCGCGCTGTCGCCTGCTCCGAGTGGACGGCCTGGACCTGCATGTCGCCGAGCTGGACGCCGTCGACGGCACGCCCGTGCTGGACATCAAACCCTGGTTCGCGGAGTTCGGTCCACGCGGAGACGTCCGGCAAGCTGTGTGGTCCACGGAAATGCTCAAAGACTACTTCTAGTGACCCGGCCGCTGTCTGAGCAAAAAAAATAGCCCTTTACCTGCGCTAGCAGGTAAAGGGCTGTGGCGGTGGCGGAGGGATTTGAACCCTCGGAGGGGGGTTACCCCTCACACGCTTTCGAGGCGTGCTCCTTAGGCCGCTCGGACACGCCACCGCCGACAACCATACCGGACCGGTGCCGGATCACTAAATCGCCTGTAGACCCGGGGTGTGGGTGGGCTCAGCGCTGGGTGCGGAAGAACTCGTCGAGCAACGCCGCGCATTCGTCCGCGAGCACTCCGCCGCGTACCTGCGGCCGGTGGTTGAGACGGCGGTCACGCACCACGTCCCACAGCGACCCGACGGCGCCGGTCTTCGGCTCCCACGCACCGAAGATCAGACGGCCCACCCGCGCGAGCACCAGGGCACCAGCGCACATAGTGCACGGCTCCAGCGTCACAGCGAGCGTGGCGCCCTCCAGCCGCCACCCGTCACCGTGGACCGCGGCGGCACGACGCAGCGCCAAGATCTCCGCGTGCGCGGTCGGATCGCCCAGCGACTCCCGCGCGTTCGCGGCTCGGGCGAGTTCCGTTCCGGCGGAGTCGAACACGACAGCGCCGACGGGTACGTCACGCTCCCCGGCGGCCGCCGCGGCGGCGATGGCCGCCCGCACCATATCGGCGTCAGCGGAAAACGGGTCGTCCGTGAGAACGCGCACGTCAGCGCGGTAGTTTATCCAGCACCGCGGCGAATTCACCGGCGAAGCCGAGGCGCTCGGCGATCATGCCGAGCTGCTCATCCGGATAGAGATCGGTCTCGGCGAGGATGACGCTCAGCACCGGTTCGGGCAGTCCGAGATCGGCGAGCACACCGAGGTCGCCCTCCTCCCACGGCTCCACGTCGTCCAGTTCATCCGGATCGATATCGGGGATTTCCACGTTCAGGGCCTCCAGGACGTCCGCGGCGATGTCGTAATCGATCGCGGCCGTGGCGTCCGAGACGAGCATCCGGGTTCCGCTCGGCGCGGGACGGAGCACGATGAAGAACTCGTCGTCGATGTCGAGCAATCCGAACACCGCTCCGGAGCTGCGCAAAGCCTTCAGTTCGTTTTCCGCGGCGGACAAATCGGTGAGCGCGTCCCGGCTCAGCGGACTGCACCGCCATTTGCCTTCTTCGCGGACAACCGCCACTGCGAACCCTTCCACGTCGTCGTAATCGTCCGACGCCGCCCTGTTCGTGCCCGAGCGCTGTGCTGCCATGGCCGCAACGGTAGTCTGCTCGAGCGGAAATGTTGAAGTCGTATGCCAATCTGTTCGGGTGACTTCGGCGAAGAAAGCACCCGTGTGCGTCCTGGGGACCGGTTTGATCGGTGGGTCGCTGTTGCGTGCGGCCGTCGGCGCGGGCTACGACGGCTGGGGATACAACCGCTCCGCGGTGGGTGCGCAGGCCGCCCGTGCCGACGGATTCGACGTCACCGAAGACCTACCTGCCGCGCTGCGGCGCGCCGCGGAGACCGACGCGCTGATCGTCGTCGCGGTGCCGATGCCCGCGGTAAACCACATGCTCTCGGCGATCGCCGACTACGCGCCGGAATGCGCGCTCACCGATGTGGTGAGCGTGAAAGGGCCGGTCGCGGCGGCCGTACGCGAACACGGACTCGCCGAGCGGTACGTCGGCGGCCATCCGATGGCCGGTACGTCCGAATCCGGCTGGGCCGCCACCGATCCAACGTTGTTCCGCGACGCGGTGTGGGCGGTCGGCGTCGACCAGGGCACGCGGGTCGACCCGTGGAGCCGGGTAGTGCGGCTGGCGCTGGACTGCGGCTCGGTGGTGGTACCGGTCGTGGCCGCGGAACACGATCGCGCCGTGGCCCGCATCTCCCACCTGCCGCATGTGCTCGCCGAGGCACTGGCCCTGGCGGGCGCCACCGGTGGTGAGCTCGCGCTGGGCCTCGCGGCCGGGTCGTTCCGGGACGGCACCCGCGTCGCCGGCACGGCGCCCGACCTGGTTCGCGCGATCTGCGAACCGAATTCCGCGGCGCTACTGGAAGTTCTGGACGAGACACTCACCGTGCTCGGCGCGGCGCGCGACAGCCTGCGCGACAAGCAATCCCTGACGGACCTGGTCGAAGCCGGGCACGACGCGCGACAGCGCTATGAATCCGCGCGCCGCTGGGAGATCACAGACATTCGTCCCGGCGACCGCGACTGGCTGGAAGACCTGCGGGCGGCAGGCGAGCGCGGTGGGGTCATCACCCGGCTGAACTGACCGCGCGAGAACCGTCCCCTCCCCGACATTCCAGAGCCGGTCCTGCCGCTGCTGGCCGCGGGTGAACACCTCGCGACGTTTTCTCCGGCGCAGGTCCATCCGCGTCGAGCTGCGCGAGTCTGGGCAACGCCGACGGCACTGCCTCCCGTCCAGTAGTTGCGGCGCCGAGAGACCGGCCGCGGGTGTCGACCCGGCGCGGCCTTCGGTGGCAGGCGCGTTCCCGGAGCGCCGGTGGCGATCACCGGAACTTCGGGGCTCGACCACCCGGTCCTCGGCACGAAAGCCGCGACTCGCGCATGCCAGGTCGTGGGCCGTCGCGCGGCGCCGCGTCAGATCCGTTCGGCCAGACCCGGGTAGTCCAGCAGGAAGCCATCGGCGTCCACCGTGACCGTCGCGCTGGAGACCGGCGACAGCACGCTGATGCCGTCGGCGGCGCTGCTGTAGATCAGCGTCGCCTCTTGGACGAGCAGGTCGGGCAGGCGGACGTAGACCACCGGGACCTGGACGTCCTCGACCGCGTGCTGCAGGTCGTAGCGGCGGATCGGCAGGGTGTTGAAGAACGGGCTGAGCACCACGTCCACGTCGAGTGCTCCGGCGAAGGTGGAGCGCACGTGGTTGCCGCCCGCGTCGACGAGCCAATAGTTCTCCTCGTCGCGGGCGATGGAGGCGTGCCGCTCCCCGCCGGCCGTCGTGGTGCGCAGCGACAGCCGCTTCGTCACGCCGTTCTCGTCGGTGACCAGGTCGTACGACGCGCTGAACGCGGGGTGCTCGGCACCGGCGCCGCCGATCATCCGCCCGGTGGCGCGGATGCGGTTGCCATTGAGTTGTACCCGCACCGACTCCATCCGGGTCGCGTCGTGGGCGCGCCAGGTGAGGATCGCCGGCCACCGCGATTCCTGCGTGCTCGCGGCGGGGCTCTCGGGGTCGGAGGCTGGGGTCGTCACGTATCTACCGTAAGCGACATCCGGCCTCGTCCCGTAGAACCGCCGCTCATCACACGAGCGACTCCCGCCACGCCGCGTGCAGGTCGGCGAACCGGCCGGTCCCCGCGATCAGGGCGTCCGGCGCGCCGTCCTCGACGATCCGGCCGGACTCGAGCACCAGCACCCGGTCCGCGATCGCCACCGTGGACAGCCGGTGCGCGATGATCACGGCCGTGCGGCCACGCAGCACGGTCTCCAGCGCCCGCTGCACCAGCCGTTCGCTGGGGATGTCCAGGCTCGACGTGGCCTCGTCCAGCACGATCACGGCGGGATCGGCCAGGAACACCCGCGCGAACGCGACCAGCTGCCGCTGCCCCGCCGAGAGCCTGCCGCCGCGTTTGCGCACGTCGGTGCCGAAGCCCTCGGGCAACGCCTGCACGAAGTCGTACAGGCCGACCGCGCGGGCCGCCGCGAACACCTCCGCGTCGGTGGCCTCCGGCCTGCCCAACCGGATGTTGTCGGCCACCGAACCGGAGAACAGGTAGGACTCCTGGGTGACCATCACCACGTTGCGGCGCAAATCGGCGTCGGACAGCAGGCGCAAGTCGATGCCATCCAGGGTGACCACGCCGCCGGACGGGTCGTAGAACCGCGTCAGGAGCTTCGCCAGCGTCGACTTGCCCGCACCGGTCGCACCGACCAAGGCGATGATCTGCCCGGCCGGGATGTCCAAGGTGAACTCCGGCAGCACCGGTCGCGTCCGGCGATCCGACCGCACCGGCGAATCCGCGGACGGTACCGGCAGGGCGTCGGCAGGCGCGTTCGACTCCGCCGCGACGGCGCTGCTCGGCGAGCGCCCGCCGACACTCGTGGACGCACCGGGCGGGACGTGCGAACCGGCCAACGGCTTGCCGGTCGCGGCCAGGCCTCGCACATCCGACGGGCTGTCCGGTTCGTCACCGGTCGGCCGGACCGCCGAATCACCCACCGCGCCGGCATGACGGCCGCCGTCGTCCAGCCGGACGGCATCCGACTTCTCGGATGCGCCGCTGTCGGCCGTCGAACCGGCCGCGTAGCCGAACCACACCTTCTCCATCCGTACCGCGCCGGACGCCTTCGCCAGGGCGATCGGCCGCGCCGGCTCCGGCACGGACGGCTCCTCCTCGAGCACGCCCGAGATCTTCTCCAGCGCGGCCGCCGCGGACTGGTAGGCGTTGAACACCTGCGCCAGCTCGTCCAGCGGCCCGTAGAACTCGTTGAGGTACAGCAGGTAGGCCGCGAGCACGCCGACCGCGAGATCGCCCTCGATCACGCGCCAGGCGCCGACCACGATGATGGTCACCGTGGTGAGGTTGCCGAGCAGTTTGGTCAAACCCGCGTAGTCGCCCATGCCGCGCATGGCCGCGGTGG
The DNA here is from genome assembly GCF_053601535.1 of Nocardia sp. NPDC004718. Taxonomy (NCBI): domain Bacteria; kingdom Bacillati; phylum Actinomycetota; class Actinomycetes; order Mycobacteriales; family Nocardiaceae; genus Nocardia; species Nocardia sp. NPDC004718. Next base: position 61,221 of record NZ_JBSGCA010000015.1, on the reverse strand, counting down.
TCGCCTGGCGGTATTCGGAGTCCTCCACCGCGAGCACCGACTCGTTGCGCTGCTCCCGGCGGAACGCCTGCACCGCCCGCATGCCGCCCATCGACTCGACGAACTGCACGACCACCTTGGCGATCGCGGCGCGCGTGCGCCGGTAGCCCGCTCGCTGCCTGCGCTGCGCCCAGCGGGTGACCAGCGCCAGGGGAACGAATCCGATCAGCACGATCGCGGCGAGCGCCTGGTCCAGGTAGATCAGCAGCGCCGCGATGGTCAGCACCGACAGGATCGCGCTCAGCGCCTGGTTGAGCGCACTCTCCAGCAGCTCCTGCAGCGTCTCGATGTCGCCGGTGAGCCGCGCCACCACCTTGCCGGAGGTGTACTTCTCGTGGAAGGCGACGCTGAGCCGCTGCACATGGGTGAACGCGCGCACGCGCAGGTCGAACAACACGCTCTGGCTGAGCTTGCCGGTCACCCGCAGGAAGGAGTACGTACAGATCGAGCCGAGCAGGATCGAGCCGACGTAGCCGCCCACGGTTCTGGCCAGCGGCGCCCAGTCGCCCGCGACGCCGCGCGCGATGCCGGTGTCCAGCGCGTGCGCGACGAACAGCGGCGCGGACACCTTCGCGATGTTGTCCAGCACGATGAGCACCAGCGCGAGGCCGGTGAGCTTGCGGTAGGGCCGGACCAGGTCGAGCAGCAGCCGCCGGGAGCGTCCGGCCAGCACCAGGTTCCCGGTCTCGGTGACCTCCTTGTCCTCGCCCGCGATGCCGCGCCAGTCGGCCGCGCCTTCCGCAGGGGTCGGATCACTCTTTGGCGCTTCGTCTTCCGAGACAGTCGTAGTACTCACAGCTACTCACCTCCCATCAGTTCGCGGTAGCTCTTGCTGGTGCGCAGCAATTGATCGTGGGTGCCCTCCGCGACGACCCGGCCGTCGGCGAGCACCGCCACCCGGTCGGCCAGCGCGGCCGTGGACGGACGGTGCGCGACGAGCAGCGTGGTCGCGTCGGCCAGCACGGTGCGCAGGCGTTCCTGCACTCGCTCCTCGGTCTCCACGTCGAGCGCGGACAGCGGGTCGTCGAGCACCATGATCCGGCTGCGCCTGCCTCCGCCCGCGCCGGTGAGCACCGCCCGAGCCAGCGCGAGGCGCTGCCGCTGGCCACCGGACAGGCTCAAGCCCTGTTCACCGATCCTGGTGTCCAGACCCCAGGGCAGGTCGTCGACGAACGCGGTGGCCTGCGCGACCTCCAGGGCGCGGCGCACATCGGCGTCCGTGGCGGACGGGTCGCCGAGCGCGACGTTCTCCCGCACACTCGCCGAGAACAACACCGGTTCCTCGAAGGCGACCGACACCAGCGATCGCAAGTCGGCGACCCGCATCGCCGCGATGTCGATGCCGTCGATGGTGATCGCACCGCCCGTCACGTCGTACAAGCGCGGGATCAAGTTGAGCAGCGCCGTCTTGCCGCTTCCCGTCGCGCCGACCAGCGCCACCGTCTCGCCGGGGCGCACCCGCAACGACACCTCGCGCAGCACCTCGTTCTCCGCGTCGGGAAAAGCGAAACGCACAGCCTCCAATCGCAATTCACCACGGATGCGGTCCGGCAAGCGCACCGGATCGGCCGGATCGGTGATGTCGACCGCGGTGTCGATGATCTCCCAGTATCGGTCGGCAGCGGTGCGCGCGTCGTTCAGTTCCGCGAGCAGGAAGCCGGTCCAGATGATCGGCCACTGCAGGAAGGTCGCCAGCGTGATGGCCGCGATCAAGGTGCCGAGCGTCATCGTGCCGTGCGCCACCGCGTACCCGCCGTAGCCGAGCGCGAACGCGATGGCCAGTTGCGGAATGCTCAGCATGCTCGACCACAACGTCGCGTCCAGGCGCGCTTTCAGCAGCTCGGTCTGCCGCAATTCCTGCGCCTGGGCGGTGAAGCGACGGCCGAAGAACACGCCTCGCCCGAACGCCTTGAGCACCCGCACGCCCTGCGCGGACTCCTCGGCCGTGGTGGCCAGGTCCCCGGACTGATCCTGCGAACGCCGCGAGGCCACCGCGTACCTGCGCTCGAAACGAATGCAGATGAACACCAGCGGAATGGCGATCACCGCGAAGATCAGCCCGATCTGCGGGCTCAGTCCGATCAGCACGAGCAGGCCTACCGGAATGATCACGCAGTGGATGAGCAGGAACGGTCCCGCGAACGAGACGAACCGGCGCATGGTGGCCAGGTCGTCGATCGCGCGGGACAGCAGCTGACCCGACTCCCACGCGTCGTGCCTGCCGATCGACAACGCTTGCAGCTTCCGAAAGATCTTGGCGCGCAGCGTGATCTCGATACGCGTCGCGGGGGCGGCGATCAGCCAGCGGCGTCCCCACACGCCACCGGCCTCGACCAGGCCGAGCGCCAGGACCACGGCCACCGGCCCGAGCGCGCCCGCGAGATCGCGGTGGGCGACCGGGCCGTCGACGATCCGCGCGATCATCAGCGGGATGACGACGGCCGTCAGGCCGGACAGCAGCGCCAGTCCGCTGGCGGCGAGCAGAATGCGGACGTGCGGACGCAGGTACGGCCAGAATCGGCGCAGGGAATGCGAGCGGCCCGTGGCGGCGGGCCGCTCCGTTCTGTCGGCCTCCGATTCGGCCGACGAAACGTCCAGCGTGACAGACAAGACTCCCCCTGTAGGTATGCGACTGGCGGCGGAGAACGAGACCCACGGTGATGTTCGCAGCAGGGTCCGACATCTCAGGGTCGCACCGGAACGCGCGTCGACCAACCGATTTTCCGGCCGCCGCCAGACATCCACGGCTCGTCGCGGCGACGGATTCGGCACTCATTAGCCCAGTTCACAACCTCTATCGAACTCGAGGTCAAGTCGCGCGGATCCAGGCTCCCGGCTGCTCGTCGCCGGATATCCGCGGGTCACCGATCGCGACCGCTGCCTCGAGACCGAGCTCTAACCGACGCCCGCGGTCTCCGACTCCCAGTCCTGCGGCGCGTCCGGGAAAGCCTGCTGCTGGTGGCCGCCGCGCAGCGTGCCCTCCAGATAAGCCGCCCGGCAGGCGCGGCGGGCGATCTTGCCGCTGGAGGTGCGCGGGATCGACCCCGCGGGCACCAGCAGCACGTCACGGACCATGACGCCGTGGCGGCGCGCGATCGCGGCACGCACCGTGTCGGCGACCGGCTCCGGCTCGAGCTTGCCCGCGCGGGCATTGCGCTCCGCGACGATCACCAGCTGCTCGGAGGTGTCCTCGGCGTCGAACCTCAGGCCGGACTGGCTGCCCTGCTCGAAGACCAGCGCGGGCAGTTCGTTGGCGGGTACCGAGAACGCCGCGACGAAGCCGGGGCGCAACGCCGTGCTCGATTCCTGGGCCGAGAACTCCAGATCTTGCGGATAGTGGTTGCGGCCGTCCACGATGACCAGGTCCTTGACCCGTCCGGTGATGTACAGCTCGCCGTCGAGGTACGCGCCGAAGTCGCCGGTGCGCATCCAATTGGCGTCCTGCGGCGTGCCCTCCGCGTGACTGCCCTCGGGCAACCGAGCGGTCAGCTCGGCACGGAAGGTGGCGGCGGTTTCCTCGGGACGGCCCCAATACCCGGTGCCCATGTTCTCGCCGTGCAACCAGATCTCGCCGACCTCGCCGTCACGTCTCTCTGTGCCGTGTTCCGGGTCCACGATCACCGCCCACTGCGACCGCGCGACGTATCCGCAGGACACCTGTGCGATCGCGTTGACGGCGTCCGCCGCGACCTCGACCATCCGCCCGGCGTTCAGCTCGGCCCGATCGACATAGACCACCTTCGCCTTGTCCTCGGCCCTGGTGGCGGAGACGAACACCGTCGCCTCGGCCATGCCGTAGCACGGTTTGATCGCCGTCTCCGGCAACCCGTACGGCGCGAACGCCTCGTTGAACTTCTTCATCGACGACACCGACACCGGCTCGCTGCCGTTGATCAGCCCGATCACATTCGAGAGGTCCAATTCCTCGCCGGGCTTGGGTTTGCCGCGCGCCGCGGCGTGCTCGAACGCGAAGTTGGGTGCGGCGGCGAAGGTTCCGGCGCCGTCCGACGCGGCGGCCAGTTCCTTGATCCAGCGATAAGGACGGCGCACGAACGCGCTCGGCGACATGATGGTGATGAACCCGCCGCCGACGGTCGGCAGGATCACGGCCAGCAGACCCATGTCGTGGAACAACGGCAACCAGGTGACCCCGCGCGAATTCTCGGTGACGCCGATGGCGTCGATCATCTGCAGCAGATTCGTGCCCACGGCGCGGTGGGTGATCTCCACGCCCGCGGGCGTCCGGGTGGAACCCGAGGTGTACTGCAGGTAGGCGACGCTGTCGATGTTGATGTCCGGGCGCACCCACGAAGCGCCGACACTGTCCGGGATGGCCTCCACCGCGATGATCCGCGGACGCTCCTGCGGCGGCAGGTGCCGGAAGAACTTCCGCACGCCGCTCGCCGCCGAGCCCACCGTGAGGATCGCGGCAGGCTTGCAGTCGCCGAGCACCGCGTGCAGCCGGTCGGTGTGGCCCTGCTCCTCCGGGTCGAACAGCGGAACCGCGATATTTCCCGAGTACACCGCGGCGAAGAGCGAAACGACGTAGTCGAGCCCTTGCGGAGCGAGGATCGCCACCCGGTCGCCCGGGCATGTGACCTGTTGCAGCCGGGCCGCCACCGCGCGCAGGCGCACACCGAACTGCCGCCAGGTGAGCTCCAGGTATTCGCCGTCCCGCTCCCGGGAGTAGTCGATGAAGCGGTAGGCGAGGTCGTCGCCGTTCTCCACGCTGTGCTTGTCGACGAAGTCGATCAGGGTCTTGTCCCCGCGAATCTCGATATTGCCCTGATCGTCCAGATAGTCGTCGAAAGTTTCGTCGATCATCGCCTTATCCTTTTCCAGCGCACAGACACTCGGGCCGTGCAATGACACCGAACACAGGTCGATAACGAAGCGTCGGGAAGGCTAGCAGGTGTCCCGGCCACCTGGCCCTCAGTACCGGCCGAAGGCGAGCGCGACATTGTGCCCGCCGAATCCGAACGAATTGTTCAAGGCGTAATCGATACGGCCCGGCCTGCTTCCGCCGTGCACCACATCCAGATCGATCGCGGGATCTTGATTGTCCAAATTCAACGTGGGCGGAATGATTTCGTCCCGCACGGTGAGCACCGTGAGCACCGACTCGAGCGCGCCGACCGCGCCGATGGAATGCCCGAGAGCCGATTTCGGCGCGTAGACCGACGCATGGGTGCCCACGGCCTCGCCGATCGCGCGCGCCTCCGCCGTGTCGCCGATGGGAGTGGCGGTCGCGTGCGCGTTGACGTGCGTGACATCGGACTTGGCCAGGCCGGCCGTCCGCATCGCCCGCGACATCGCGCGCGCGGCGCCGGTGCCCTCGGGATCCGGCGCGACCAGATGGAAGCCGTCGGAGGTGACGCCCGCGCCCATCAGCCGGGCGTGAATGGTCGCGCCGCGCGCTTTGGCGTGCTCCTCGGTCTCCAGCACCATCAGCGCGCCCGCCTCACCGAAGACGAAGCCGTCGCGGTCGGCGTCGAACGGACGGGAGGCGCTCTTCGGCGCGTCGTTTCGGGTGCTCATGGCACGCATCATGGTGAACGCCGCGATCGCGAGCGCCTGGATGGAACCCTCCACGCCGCCGGTGACCATCACGTCGGCGTCACCCATGACGATCATCCGCCACGCGTTGGCGATCGCCTCCGCACCGGAGGAACAGGCCGAGACCGGCGTCGTCACCCCGGCCCGCGCACCGATCTCCAGCGCGACGCAGGCCGCCGCGCCGTTCGGCATCACGGCCTGCACCGTGTACGGCGACACCTTGCGGTAACCGCCGTTGTGCAGCTTGTCCCGAGCGTGGATGATCGCCTCCGCGCCGCCGAGCCCGGTGCCGATGGACACCCCGAGACGGCGCGTGTCCACCTCGGGGCTGCCCGCGTTGCGCCAGACCTCACGGCCGAGCACGACGGCCAACTGCTCCACGTAAGCGAGCCTGCGGGCCTCGGCGGCGTCCAGATACGCCGCGGGCGGCACCTTCAGATGCCCGCCGATGCGGACCGGCAGCTCGAATTCGTCGATGAACTCGTCTTCCAGGAGGTCGATACCGCTGTCGCCGTTGAGCAAGCCTTTCCACGTGGAATCCACGTCACCCGCGATGGACGTGGTCGCCGCGAGGCTGGTGACCACGACCGAGGGAAACTGTCCGTTTTTGGTGGAAGGCATCTGCATGTTTCGCTCACTTTCCCTAGCGTCGCTCTGGAACTTCGTCGAGCAAAAGCAATGCGCGAGCGCGCCACCAGGATCGTGGGCGGCCCGCGCGGATGGCACTGGAGCGCAGGCGGATCGGCCGGTCATCACGTCCGGGTGCGACCACCCTTGTGCATTATTGGAAATGCGCACCGATCGCACGGCGTGACACGCGGACCGTACCAGGTGCCGGGGACGATGGTCGCGTTGTTCGGGGAACGCCTCGGACGACTCGAGTAACCTGCTCCCCGGGCACAGGACGCGCGGGCGGCGTCCGATGTGGACGCGAGAAAGGGAAGGTCGTTGACGGGCGCGCGGATGGTCGGGCTGTTCGCCGGGATCGGCGGACTCGAGCTCGGCCTCGGCAGGCACGGCTGGCACACCGAGCTGCTGTGCGAGATCGAGCCCGGCGCCCAAGGCGTGCTCGCCGCCCGTTTCCCCGACGTGCCGCTGCATTCCGACATCACCAGACTCCGCGCCATCCCGGCGGGAACGGAACTGGTCGCGGCGGGATTCCCGTGCCAGGACCTCTCCCAGGCGGGGCGCACCGCCGGTATCACCGGCACGCGCTCGGGTCTGGTCGACGAGGTGTTCCGCCTGGTCCGCCGCAAGCGGGGCCCACGCTGGCTGCTGATCGAGAACGTGCCGTTCATGCTGCAACTGGGCCGCGGCGCGGCCATGCGGCACATCACGGGCGCGCTCGACGAGCTCGGCTACACCTGGGCCTACCGTGTGGTGGACGCCCGCGCGTTCGGTCTGCCCCAGCGCAGGCAGCGGGTGCTGATGCTGGCGTCCCGCACGGAGGATCCGCGCGGGGTGCTGTTCGGCGAGGACGCCGGTCCCCGCGCGATCGGCGATCCCGAGATCGATCCGTGCGGCTTCTACTGGACCGAGGGGGTGCGCGGACTGGGCTGGGCGGTGAACGCGGTTCCGACACTGAAGGGCGGCTCCGCGCTCGGCATCGCCAGCCCGCCCGCGGTGCGGCTGCCGTCCGGGGAGATCGTCACGCCCGGCATCGCCGACGCCGAACGTCTGCAAGGTTTCGACGCGGGCTGGACGGCGCCCGCGACCGACGTGCCGGGCATCAGGAAGGGCCACCGCTGGAAACTGGTCGGCAACGCGGTGAGCGTGCGGATGGCGGCGTGGGTGGGGTCGCGGCTGGCCGCTCCGCTCGCACCGATCTCCGGCGATCAACCGCTGTCGCCGGGCACCCCGTGGCCGGTCGCCGCATGGGGACATAACGGTGCCGCCTACCGGGTGCCGGTCTCCACCTGGCCGGTGCACGAGCCGTACGAGGACCTGGCCCACTTCCTCACCGACGCGCAGTTGCTCTCCGCCCGCGCGACGGCCGGATTCCTGCGCCGCACCACCATGGGCAGTCTGCGCTTTCCGCCCGGCTTCCTCGCCGACGTGGAAAGCCATCTCGATCGGATGGGCGGATGGGCGGCATGACCCGCAGGCCCACGACCGACGCGGCCACCAGCGCGCGGATGGCGCGTCAACGGCGCACCGGAACCGATCCGGAGCTGGCGCTGCGCCGGGAACTGCACCGGCGCGGGTTGCGCTACTTCGTCGATCGCGCGCCGATCCGGGGACAGCGCAGGCGCGCCGACCTGGTGTTCCCCCGCAGGCGCATCGCGGTCTACGTCGACGGGTGCTTCTGGCACCGCTGCCCACAGCACGCCACCGACCCGAAGAACAACGCCGAGTGGTGGGCGGCCAAACTGGCGGGCAATGTGGCCAGGGACCGGGCCACCGACGCGGCGCTCATCGCCGCGGGATGGCACGTGGTCCGCGTCTGGGAGCACGAAGATCCCGTCAGTGCGGCCGACCGCGTGCAGGCCGCGCTGTCAGCGGTGTCGCACCCGCACGAGTGAACGCGGAGCGTGGGCGGCCAGGTAGCCGGACGCCACCATCACCGTCATGACCGCGATTCCGGCGGCGGCAGTCGCGAAACCGAGCATGGGGACCTCCTCGAGTTGCAGCTGTCGACCAGCGTGCCGGGCGAAGCTGACAAGACCCTGTGTGCCGGATGGTAATGACGTGTGCGGCCCGCCGCTGTCCGGCGCGCTCGAGCGACCAGCAGAATAAAGGCGTGACGAGTGGCCCGGAGATCGCTGTTCGGCGCGTACGACCGGCGATGGTGCTGGTCGCCGCGGCGATCGCGATCGCTGGGATCTGCTACTCCTCCTGGGTGCTGCAGTTCGTGCTCGGCATCGACCTCGACCCGGTCGACACGTTCCTCAGCGAACTGGACGCGGAGGGCAAGCCGTACCGGGAGGTGTTCGCGACCGCAGACCTGATCGTCGGGGTGGCACTCATGCCCGCGGCGCTCGCGGGGCTGCTGTTGTTTCCACGTCGCAGGCTGACCAACGTCGGCTGGATCGCGCTGTTCTGCTTCGGCGCGGCGACCGTCGCCGACGTGCTGCTGCCGCTGCACGACTGCGTCCCCGGGGAGAGCGGGTGCGGCGGCCCGAGCGAACTATTTCCGCAACTGCATCAGCCGCACGCGCTGACGAGCACGCTGGCGGTCACCTCGATCGCGGTCGCCGCCTTCGCCTTCAGCCTCGCCGCGTTCCGCTATCGACGCTGGCGGGTGCTGCGCGAATCCGGCCTGGTCGTGCTGGTGATCGGGTCACTGGCGACGGTGTGGATGCTGGTGGCCGACAACCTGCCCGGGAACTACGCCCTCGGCATCGCCCAGCGGATCCAGGTGGGCGCGATGTCGCTGTGGTTGATCGCGCTGGCCGCGGCGGTGGTCGTGGAAGGGCGGGAGTCGAGCTGACACCAGGCGTCCGCTCGTGCCTGTTCCAGGATGGCGAGAACGTCGTGGGCGTCGGCGGCACCATCGCGCCCCGCTCGACGGGAGGGACTCCGCACGTTCGAGCCGCCCACCTGCGCTCGCTGCCGGTCCGACGGGCATCCGCACTCCACTGTCCGCCGAAGGCTCGTCCCGGTTGCCGTGCGATGCTGTCGCGCATGAGTGATCGCGTGAACATCTCCTCGGGTTCGGAGTTCGAAGACATCGTCGGCTACTCGCGGGCGGTCCGGCTCGGCGATGTCATCGCGGTCAGCGGAACCACCGCTTCGGCACCCGGCGGCACGGCGGTCGGCGGCGACGACATCGGCGAGCAGACCAGGGAGACCTTGCGACGCATCGCCTCCGCACTGGAAGAGGCGGGCGCGAGCCTGGCCGACGTGGTGCGCACCCGCATCTTCGTCACCGACATCGCCCGCTGGCCCGAGGTCGCCAAGGCACACGCCGAGGTCTTCGGCGAGATCCGTCCCGCCACGGCCATGTACGAGATCAAGGCCCTGATCACCCCGGCCCTGCTGGTCGAGATCGAAGCCGACGCGATCGTCGGCGGGTAGTTCGCCGGGCGAGCTTCCAGGCCGCCGTGGTTTGTCCGGCTACCTGCCGAACCGGCGAGGCGTCAGCCGCCGAAGCGGATGGATGGTCGCGCGAAACGAGCGGCGACCGCACTCATCCCAGATCGCCGCAGCCCGCTGCCAGTCCTGGGCGGAATCACGGCTTGTCGCCCACGACGGCGGCCGGAGGTTCACCGCCCTGCACCGCCGGCGATCTCCCCTCGAGTGCGACCACGGCGTTGTCGGATGTCGGCGCTGCGGGCTTCCATGTAGCGCCTGGCGTTGAGTCCTTGTCGGAATCCGGTGTCTCACGCGTCATCCAGCGCCGACCACACCGGTGACGACTGACGGCACGACACGCAGGCCCACAACACTTCCGATGACCTTCGATCGGCCGGGTCCGGCCCGTCGTTCGCGGCGGACCGGGTCTCGCCTCGCTAGGGTCGAAACCGTGACCACCGCCTCGCAGACTCCCGTGCACCTCGACACCGTCGCCGAGGCGACCGCACGCCTGCTCGACACCATCCGCGGCCTCGACGAGCACGCCGTGACCGAACCCTCCTTGCTGCCCGGCTGGACCCGCGGCCACGTCCTCGCACACCTCGCCCGCAACGCCGACAGCTTGGTGAACCTCCTGCTGTGGGCGCACACCGGCGTCGAAATCCCGCAATACGCCAGCCCTTTCCTGCGCGACGCCGACATCGAGGCGGGCGCGCCCCGTCCACTCGCCGAACAACTCGCCGACAACGAGGCCGCCGCGACCCGTTTCCTCGGCCTCGCACGCTCACTGACCGACGACGCTTGGCAAGCACAGGTCCGCACCCGCCAGGGCCGCCCCATCCCCGCAACCGAAGTCCTGTGGATGCGCTTGCAAGAGGTCGAAATTCACCACGTAGACCTGAACGCGAACTACCACCCCACCAACTGGCCCGCCTCCTTCGTAACCCGCATCCTCCCCCAAGCCACCGCCGACCTCACCCGCCTGACGTCCGACACCCCCCTCGCCTTCACCATCCGGGCCACCGACACCGATTTCACCGCTCCCATCGGCCCCTCCCCCACCGACACCATCTCCGGCCCAGCCGCCTCCCTCGCCGCCTGGCTCCTCGGCCGCGCCCCCGGCACCGACCTCACCGGCCCTCTCCCCACCCTCCCCGCCTGGAAATAACCACGAGCGGCACATCACTGCGGCATCGCCCGAGAAGCCCTCTCCCTGGTGTGCCACTCGTGAACATCAGTACGGCCATGGGACACACGGAGGCCCCTCCAGCCGAAACTGGAGGGGCCTCCGAAAAGTGCGCCCGAAGGGATTCGAACCCCTAACCTTCTGATCCGTAGTCAGATGCTCTATCCGTTGAGCTACGGGCGCATGTGTTATTCAGTTGTACCCGGTTTCCCGGGTGTGGCGGAGGCGAGAGGATTTGAACCTCCGGTCCCCGTGAAGGGACAACTCATTAGCAGTGAGTCCCATTCGGCCGCTCTGGCACGCCTCCTGGAGCCTTCTCTTCGAGGGCACCGGTCCTTTCGAACCGCCGAGCAGAAAGGTTACAGGAGCTACCGACCAGATCACAAAACGGCTGGTCAGCGTAGGTTGCTGTCGAACCAATCGAAGATTCTGGTCTGCGAATCGACCGCGTCGCCGTCGTCCGCCTCGGAGGTGTCGGCTCGGTGGTGCAGGCCGGAATAGGTGACCACCAGGCTGGCGACCGCGGCGCGGGCGGTCGCGTCGCGTAGCTCGTCCACCTGGGCGGGCGGGGTGGACGGGTCGTCGACGCCGAACAAGCCGAGCCACGGCGCCTGCAGGTTGGGCGCGGCGCGCACGAGGGCGTCGGCCTGCTCGGTGAGCGGCTCGGTGATGCCGTGGGCCGCGACGCTCACCGCGGCGCCGATGGGGCGATTGGTCGCGACCAGGAACGCGGCGGTGCCCGCGGAGTCGAAACCGAGCACGCCGATGGTGTCGGGGAACACCCCCCGCCGGGTGAGCCAGTCGAAGCAGGCGTCGAAGTCCGCGAACAGTTCGTCGCCGAAGACCCCGGCGCCGGGTTCACCGTCGCCCCGATGGAAGAGTTTGGGCGCGACCACCGTCCAGCCCTCGCCGGCCAGCGCGTTCATCAGGTCGCGTAACGCGCCGCTGAACTCGCGCGACTCGCGCAGCAGCACGATGCCGCCGCGGGCGTTTCCATCCGGCTCCACGACCGTGATGGGCACCTGCCCACCGCTGGCCGGCCGCTCGTCTTCCTGGTCGCTCGCCCGCAGCGGGGCCAAATCGTCGTAGGTGCCCGACATGAAACCAGCGTAGGGCGAGTTGCTGAACTTCGGTAGAAATTGCACGTGAGGGCCTATATCCCAGATAATTTCCGGTACGCCGATCGGGCTTTTCCGGCGCCGATTAGGGTTGGAGTGTGACAGCGCAGATCCGGCCGGACCTCGAATCGATCCCGGCGTACACCCCCGGCCGCAGCAATCCCGGCGCGGTCAAGCTGGCCAGCAACGAGACGACCGTCGGTCCGCTGCCCGCCGCCGCCAAAGCCATCGCCGAAGCGGCGGAGCTGGCCAACCGGTATCCGGACAACCAGGTGACCGAGTTGCGGACGGCGCTGGCCGAGTTCCTCGGGGTCGGCTTCGAGAATGTCGCGGTCGGCTGCGGCAGCGTGGCGCTGTGCCAGGAGCTGGTGCAGATCACCTGCTCGTCACCGTCGGACGAGGTGCTGTACGCGTGGCGCTCGTTCGAGGCGTATCCGATCGTGACCAAGGTGGGCAACGCCACCGCGGTGCAGGTGCCGCTCACGGCCGGTCAGGTGCACGATCTGGACGCGCTGGCCGCCGCCGTCACCGAGCGGACCAAGTTGATCTTCGTCTGCAACCCGAACAACCCCACCGGCACCGCGGTCGGCCGGACCGAGCTGGTCCGGTTCCTCGACGCGGTACCGTCGCACGTGCTGGTGGTGCTCGATGAGGCGTACTACGAATACGTGCGGCTCGCCGACCGCCCCGACGGCGTCGAGATCGGCCGGACCAGACCCAATGTGGTTGTGCTGCGCACCTTCTCCAAGGCGTACGGCCTGGCCGGGTTGCGGGTGGGCTACGCGGTGGGCGATCCGGCCGTGATCACGGCGCTGCTGAAGGTGCACATCCCGTTCAGCGTGAGCAGGCTCGCGCAGGCGGCGGCGATCGCGTCGCTGGAGTCACGCCACGAATTGCTGGATCGCACGGACGTTCTGGTCGTCGAACGCGAGCGGGTGCGCGACGCCCTGGTGGCGGCGGGATACCCGGTGCCGCCGAGTGAGGCGAACTTCGTCTGGCTGCCGCTGGGCGCGCGCAGCGCCGAGTTCGGTGAGGCCAGCGCGGCGGCCGGGGTGCTGGTGCGGCCGTACGGGACCGACGGGGTGCGCGTCACCATCGGCGACCCGCACGAGAACGACCTGTTCCTGAGCTTCGCCAGTGCCCCGGAGGTGCTTGCCCGGTTCCTGGGTTAGCGGACGCCTATCGCGGGCGCGATCGTGGGCCAGGAGAGGGCGAGCTCGTCCTCCCAGTACGGCCAGGAGTGTGTGCCGGTGGCCCGGAAGTGCGCGGTGATCGGGATGCCGAGTGACCGCAGCCGCTCGGTGAGCCGCTGGGTGCAGGCGTTGGTCGCGGCCTCCAGCGGGCCGCCGAACGTGATGGCGCTGGGCAGGTCGACGTTCGGAGTCCCGGGCACGTCGTGCACGCCGGGCAGACCGCTGCCGACCGACAGGTAGATCGTCTTGCCCCGCAACGCGTCCGCGTGCAGGGTGACGTCGTGCGCCAGCCAGTCGGGGTCGTCCTGCTTGCCGAACATGTTGTCCGGCTCGCCCATGTAGGTGGCCACCACCGCCCGCGCCTGCGCCTGGCCGATGTCGGTGCCCATCGAGAAGCAGCCGCTGTGCGCCCCGATGGCTTTGTAGAGCGTCGGCTGCCGGAACGCGAGCATCATCGCGGCCTCCGCGCCCATCGAGACGCCCATCACCGCGTTGGTGCCGTTGCCGTCGAACTTCGCGTCGATCAGCGGAGGCAACTCCTTGGTCAGGAACGTCTCCCACTTGTTGGTGCCGAGCACCGGGTCCGGCTGCTGCCAGTCGGTGTAGAAGCTGGCCGGCCCGCCGACGGTGAGCACGACGTTGACGTCCTTGTCGGCGTAGAAACGGTCGGCGTGCCCGAGTTCGGTCCAGTTGTTGCTGTCGGGGCTCGCACTGCGGCCGTCGAGCATGTAGACGGTGGGACGCGGGCGCGACTGGTCGGGTGGCAGCAACACCTGCACCTCGACCACCCGGCTCATCGCGGGCGAGGCGACATAGACCCGCAGCCACCGATCGTTGATCGGTTCTATGCGCTCGATTCGCGGCGTCGAGGGCTGTTTACTGGTCGGCTCGGCCGGGCCGGGACCGTCCGAAGATCCGGTGTTGACCGGCGGCGCATTGCCGGGCGCCGCCGTGACCTGGGGTGCACCGAATGACACCACACCGGAAACGAGTGCGGCACTGATCAGAGCGCTGGAAAGCCAACGCCGCACCCCGCGACACAGCATGCCGACCATCCTGCCAGAGACGTCGATGGCCGCAGGAAGGCCGTCGACGTGTCGAAGACCACGCACCGTGCTCACCGGACGGGCAGACCGTCCTGCCAGCGCCGCTCCACGCCGGCGAAACGCCACACCGCGACGGCGACCGCCCAGGTGAGCACGAACAGCCCGACGATGATGAATCCGAGATCACCGAGGTCGAGATTTCCGATCCAGGCGACGACGCCCGATCGGACCTCGAGCCGCTCGGCGAAGATCGAGACGATCTCCTGCCCGCCGATCAGCAGCGCCACGGCCACCGACAGTCCGGTGATCACCAAGTTGTAGTAGATCTTCCGCACCGGCTCGGCGAAGGCCCAGTCGTAGGCGAAGCTCATGAACGAACCGTCCAGCGAGTCGAACAGCGCCATGCCCGCCGAGAACAGCACGGGTAGTACCAGGATGGAATACCAGGGCAGCCCGGTCGCCGCCGCGCCGCCCGCGATCACGAGCAGCCCGACCTCGGTGACGGTGTCGAAGCCGAGGCCGAACAGCACGCCCACCGAATACATGTGCCGCGGCCTGCGGACGAGGCCGAGCACCGGCCGCAGCAGCCGGTTGAGCAGGCCCCGGCTGTCCAGCTGCCGTTCCAGCTGCGCCTCGTCGAATTCGCCGCGGCGCATCTGCCGGAACACGCGCCAGATGCCGGCCAACGACGCCAGATTGAGCAGACCGATCAGGATCAGGAACGCGCCGGAGACGCTGGTGCCCCACAAGCCCGTCCAGCGTTGCAGGGCCGAATCCTCGTCCGCCAAGGTGGACGCCAGCGCCCGCACACCGAAGGCGAGCAAGGCCACGAGTACGAACACGACCGTGGAGTGGCCCAGCGCGAACCAGAAGCCGACTGTCCGGACCCGCTGCTTCCCGCTCTCCGCCACCAATTTTCGAACGGTGTTGTCGATGGCGGCGATGTGGTCGGCATCGAACGCGTGCCGCATGCCGAGCGTGTACGCCGTCACCCCGAGACCGATGCCGAACACCGAACCGTCGATCACATAATGGTTCGGCGCGACGAACAGCAGCAGCGTCCCCCAGCCGAGGACGTGCAGAGCCACGACGGTGATGGTCATTCCGATGACACTGCGCACGAGCGAACCCCTCGACCCCCGAAATGCAGACGCGTCAACGATACTCGACCGCACCGGCACCGGTCCGCGTCTCGGGTCGATCCAGCAAATCCAGCAAATCGTGGCACACCGTCAGCACACCCGCCGTACGCTGAGCGCCGAGCCTTTTCCGGGTATCGAACTAGGACGGGCATGATCGCGCATCCACACTATCGGCGCCGAGATCACCGCACTGCGCTGCACCGCACCGTGCGGACCGGCCGTCCGGTTCACAGTCGCGACGGCCCCCGTGTCTCCTGAGTTGGCCTCGAACTAAAGCTAATCCGTGGCATCTGCCATGCGCGGGCCACCCCGACGAAGCGGTGCCCGCTGCGCTTCCCGCGCGAATTCTCTGCTCGATTCGTCTGTTTCATCGCAGCACCTATGCCCGACCGGAGAAAACCGTGAATCCAGTGTCGCCCGTCTCCTCGATCGAGAACGAATCGGACACAAATGCTTTCCTGCCCGATCTGGAACGCCGGATGCGGGAGTGCGACGAGTTCTTCCGGCTGCCCGAATTGGCGCACCTGAGCGCGCAGCGCCGACGCTGCGCGCTGGAGCAACTCGAACAGACCGGTTCCTATCTCCAGACCGCCGAGGAGATTCTGATCGGGGCCAAGCTCGCCTGGCGCAATCACGCCCGCTGTGTGGGCCGCAAGCATTGGCGCTCGTTGAAATTGCTCGACGCCCGGCGGGTCCGCTCGGCGCGCGACCTGGCCGAGGTCTGCTGGCAGCACCTGCACATGGCCACCAACAACGGCGCCATTCAGTCGATGATCACCGTCGGGCCGCCGCGGCAACCGGACGGGCGCGAGTTCCGCATCGTGAGCCCGCAGATCATCCGCTACGCGGGCTATCGCAACGGGGACGGGACGGTCACCGGTGACGCCGCCAACGTCGAACTCACCGAATTCGCGATGAAACTCGGGTGGCGCGGCTCCGGAACGCCTTTCGACATCCTTCCGCTGCTGATCAGTACACCGGACGAGCCGGTTCGCTGGTTCGACATCCCGCCCGAGCTCGCACGCGAGGTGGAACTCGAGCATCCCGAGTTCGAGTGGTTCGCCGGTCTCGGCCTGCGCTGGCACGCGCTGCCCGCGGTGTCCGACATGAATCTCGAGATCGGCGGCATGACCTACCCGTTCGCACCGTTCAACGGCTGGTACCTGGGCGCGGAGATCGGTGCGCGCAATCTCAGCGACGCCAACCGCTACAACATGCTCCCGCTGATCGCGGAGATGATGTGCCTGGACACCCGGGCAGAGCGCAACCTCTGGCGCGATCAGGCCCTGGTCGAACTCAACCGCGCCGTGCTGCACAGCTTCCGCAAGGCGGGCGTGTACATCGTCGACCATCACACCGTCGCCAAACAGTTCTGCGATCACGTCGAGCGCGAGGAAGCCGCGGGCCGCGCCTGCCCCACCGACTGGTCCTGGATCAACCCGCCGATATCGTCCGGCCTGACCCCGACCTTCCACCGCTACTACGACCCACCCGACATGGACATCCGGCCGAATTTCGTCCGCAGAGACTTCCGCGCGGATGCGGCACTGTAACCGCCGCGGCTCATGCTCTCCATGAGCATGGGTCACCCAGCGAGTGGAGCGGAGACGGAGGGATTTGAACCCCCGGTCGCTCTCGCGACGCTCGCTTTCAAGGCGAGTGCATTCGGCCGCTCTGCCACGTCTCCAGGGACCTGATCGTAGCGGACGGCTCAGCCGGAGTGCTTGCCGATTTCCTCGTCGACGCGGCCGAAGACGTCGGCGATCACCTCGAGCTGGGCCGGAGCGAGCAGATCGATGAAGTGGCTGCGGACGGCTTCGACGTGGCCGGGCGCGGCGGCTTGCAGGCGGCGCAGGCCCTCGTCGGTGAGTTCGGCGAGCACGCCGCGGCCGTCCTCCAGGCAGGTGTTGCGGCGGACCATCTTCTGCGCCTCCAGCCGCCGGATCTGGTGGGTCAGCTTGCTGCGCGAGGACAGCACGCCGTCGGCCAGCTCGCTCATCCGCAACGAGCGGTCGGGCGCCTCGGAGAGCAGGACGAGGATTCGGTATTCGGCGACGGTCAGGTCGCTGTCGCGTTGCAGCTGACGATTCAGTGCTGTCATCAGGCGCTGGTGGCCGTCCATGTACGCGCGCCAGGCGCGCTGCTGGGCCGGGGTGAGCCAGCGGGGCTCGGCCACGACGCGACCGCTCGGTTCGGGATGCACGGTGGTCATTCTATGCGCGACGAACTGCGGAAATGGGCAACTCTCGCAGGTCAGCGCACCGTGGACAGCAGTGCGCGGTTCACTGCGGCCGGGCTGGTGCATCCGGCGAGGCCGAGGGTGGAGTCGAAATCGGCGAGCAACGTGCGCAGCGCGTGCCGTACCCCCGCGGCGCCCGCGAGCCCGAGGCCGTAGGCCCACGGCCGCCCGTACAGCACCGCCTTCGCACCCAAGGCCAGCGCCACGAGCACGTCGGAACCGGTGCGCAGGCCGGAGTCGAACAGGACGTCGGCGCGGTCGCCGATGGTGGCCACCACCGCGGGCAGCGCGTCCAGCGCCGCGATCGAGCCGTCCACTTGGCGGCCGCCGTGATTGCTCACCACCACCGCATCGGCGCCGGCGTCCACTGCCTGACGCGCGTCGTCGGGGTGCAGGATGCCTTTCACGGCGATCGGGAGATCCGTCCATTCGCGCAGCAGCGAGAGGTCGGCGAGCCGCAGCGTGTGGTTGCCGAACAGGCCGACCCAGGTGAGGATGGCCGTCCGCATCGCCTCCTCGCTCTCTTCCGGCGCGGCGGGCAGCTTGGCCCGGAACACCGGGTCGGACAGGTAGTTGGCGATGCCCTTGCCGTGCAGGAACGGCAGGTGCGCCTGTTCCAGGTCGCGCGGCCGCCAGCCGAGGGTCGGGGTGTCCACGGTGACCACGATCGCCGAAGCTCCGGCCTGCTCGGCGCGCCGGACGAAAGAGCAGGCCAGTTCGTCATCCGAGGGCCAATACAGCTGGTACCACCACGCACCGGCCGACGCGCCGACGTCCTCGATGGTGGAGGAAGCTGCGGTGGACAGCACCGTGCCGATACCGAGTTCTCTGGTCACCTCCGCCACGATCACCTCGCCGCCCTCGTGCAGGAGTTCCAGGACGCCGACCGGCGCGGTGAGCACGGGCGCGGCCAGTTTCGTACCGAGCACCTCGACGGACAGATCCCGGGCGCCGGGGCCGGTGGAGCCACGCAGCATCCGCGGCAGGATGCGGTAGCGGTCGAAGGCGGATCGGTTTGCCGCGGCGGTGCGCTCCGCGGACGCGCTGCCCGCCACGTAGGCGAAGGCGGCCGGATCCAGCCGCTCCTGCGCCAGCGACTCCAGACCCGCTGCGGTCATGGGCAATTCGGGTGTCACGCCGCCCAGACCGCCGAGGTAGATCTCGTTCTGGAAATCGATGAAGCCGCCACTCATCACCGGAACGGTAGTCCGTGACGCCGGTCACCGCAGGCCGCTTGCCGGATCGGTCCGGAAAGGTCGACTCCGGGGGCCAGCGCGCGGCCGTCCGTCCGCGCGGAGCACTATGGCATGGTGCGCGCTATAGATCTGAACGGTTCCGGCGGTCCCGATGTCATGGTCTTGGCCGAAGTGCCGGAGCCGAAGCCGGGACACGGAGAAGTGCTGATCGAGGTGGCCGCCGCGGGTGTCAACCGGGCCGATCTGTTGCAGCGTCAGGGCCTCTACCCGCCCCCGCCGGGAGCCAGCCCGATACTCGGCCTGGAATGCTCCGGCGTGATCGCCGGAATCGGCGACGGAGTGCGCGACTGGGCGGTCGGTGATCGAGTGTGCGCGCTGCTGTCCGGAGGCGGCTACGCCGAGCGGGTCGTGGTGCCCGCCACCCAGGTGCTTCCGGTCCCGGACGGCCTGGACCTGGGCGCGGCCGCCGGGCTGCCCGAGGCGGCGGCGACCGTGTGGTCGAACCTGGTGATGACCGCGGGTCTGCGGGCCAACCAGCTGGTGCTGATTCACGGCGGCGGCAGCGGGATCGGTACGCACGCCATCCAGGTCGCGAAGGCCCTCGGCGCGCGCGTCGCGGTGACCGCCGGATCGGCCGAGAAGCTGGCGCGCTGCGCGGAACTCGGGGCGGACGTGCTGATCAACTACAAAGAAGACGACTTCGTCGAGGCCGTGCGCGCCGAGCGCTCGGGCGCTGGCGGCCCCGGCGCGGACGTCATCCTCGACAACATGGGCGCCACCTACCTGGGACGCAACGTCGACGCGCTGGCCGAGCACGGCCGCCTCGTGGTGATCGGCATGCAGGGCGGAGCGACCGCCGAACTGAACCTGGGCGCCCTGTTGCGCAAGTGGGGCACCGTTCACGCCACCAACGTGCGCGCGCGACCGGTGACCGGCCCAGGCAGCAAGGCCGAGATCGTGGCCGAGGTGCGCAGGCAGCTGTGGCCGTTGATCGCCGACGGCACGGTGGCGCCCGTCATCGCGGCCGAACTGCCGATCGAGGAGGCCGCCGAAGCGCACCGGCTGCTGGACTCCGGCGAGGTGTTCGGCAAGGTCGTGCTGCGGGTGGCGGAGCTCTGAGCGGCGCTCACTCCAGCGCCAGCAGCGCCCTGCCGAGCTGATCGATCTCGAACTTGGTGGTGTAGGGCGCGAGCCCGATGGTCACGGCGCCGCCCTCGTCGTTGACGCCGAGCGCGTCCAGCAGCCTGCTGCCGCCGTGCACACCGCTCACCGTGCCGATCCGGTTGTCGGCGAGCTTCGCCGCGACCTTCTCCGCCTGCATGCCCGCGAGCGTGAAGCTGACCGTGGGAATGCGGGTGGACGCGCGGCCGATCACGGTGAGGCTGGGGATCGAGTCCAGCATGCTCATCAGGTGCTCGAACAGCTGGTCGTGGTAGTCCTGCAACGAGGTGATCGACATCTCCAGCCGCTCGCGCCGGGTGCCGTGGGCCCGCTCGTCCAGCCCGGCCAGGAAATCGATCGAAGTGGTCAGGCCCGCGAGCAGCGCGTATTGGTGCCCGCCGACCTCGAGCCGCTCGGCGCCCTTCGCATAGGGGTTGAGCGACATGGACGGGATCCGATCCAGGAACGCGGGGTCACGGAAGACCAGCGCGCCGATCTGCGGACCGCCCCACGCCGGTGCGCTCAACGCGACGACGTCGGCGTTCAGTTCCTCGATGTCGATGAGCGCGTAGGGCGCGGCGCCGAACGCGTCGGCCACCAGCAGGCCGCCCACCTCGTGCACCCGATCCGCGGCAACCCGCACGGCGGGCGCCGAGCCGACGATGGGCGAGGCGGCGGTGAGGGCGACCAGCCGCGCCGTGGGTCCGATCAGCTCCTCGAACTGCCAGGACGGCATCTCGCAGGTCTCGATCTCCACCTCGGCCCAGCGCACGTGCGCGCCGTAGCGGTTGGCGATGCGCAGCCACGGCGCGACATTGGCCTCGTCGTCCAGCCTGGACAACACGATGCCGGTGCCGAGTCCGAGGCGGGAACTCAGCGATTCGGCCAGCCAGGCCAGCAGGACCGCACGGTCGGGACCGAGCACGACACCCGCCGGGTCACCGCCGACCAGGTCCGCGACGGCCTCGCGGGCCGCGTCCAGAATCGCCGCGCTGCGCACGGCCGCGGCGGTTCGGCCGATATGCGAGAAGGAAGAAGTTCGGAAACCCGTTGAGACAGCCCGGGATACCGCGTCCGGGATCAACATGCCCGCTTGCGGGTCGAGATGGATCCAGCCGTCGCCCAGGGACGGTATCAGGCCCCGAACCCGCGCGACGTCGTAAGTCATGCTGGCCACTCTAAGGGCAGCGGGCGAGCCTGTGTAACCGCGTTCCCCTCCACATCGTGGCGAGAGCACAGCGACCTGGGACTCAGCATGGCGACCGACTTTCGACAAATCCGAATCACACGACCCGAACAGAATAGAACGCCGGCTCCCAGGGCGGTGCGTACCAGCGACACGCGCCGCGCCCTGCCCGGTGCGCCCCGTCCGCGGAACACCGGCTTAGCGCGTTCGGAGCGAACACGACATGATAGGGACCATGACGCACTCGGACGAGGCACCGGACCACATCGTCGTCGTCGGACCCGACGGCAGGCCGTTGGCCATCCCTGCGGCGGCCGGACCGGGGGCTCACTTCACCGCGCAGGTCGTGGCCGACGATAACAAGGACGAGTCGGACGATCGGGACGAAACCGGCGAATCGCTCGCCGACATGGTCGAGCAGCCCGCGAAGGTCATGCGCATCGGCACCATGATCAAGCAGCTGCTCGAGGAGGTGCGCGCCGCCCCGCTGGACGAGGCCAGCCGCAATCGCCTGAAGGAGATCCACACGTCCTCCGTGCGGGAGCTGGAGCAGGGCCTCGCCCCGGAACTGCGGGAGGAGCTCGAGCGGCTCACCCTGCCGTTCACCGACGACGCCGTCCCGACCGACGCCGAGCTGCGGATCGCGCAGGCCCAGCTGGTCGGCTGGCTGGAGGGCCTGTTCCACGGCATCCAGACCGCGCTGTTCGCCCAGCAGATGGCCGCGCGCGCCCAGCTCGAACAGATGCGCCAAGGCGCGCTGCCGCCCGGCCTCAACGCCGCCGACCCGCGCGGCGGCCAAGCCGGTCACATCACCGGCGGTTCCGGCCAGTACCTGTGAGACCGGTGACGCGCGTGTGCCACGCGGCGGCGGGAAGCGGCCGGGGTAGTCTCGTGCACCGTGCCCGCCGCTGCCGCTCGCTCCGACTCGGTCTCCGATCCGAGTGCGGTGCGTCCTGAAGAGAGCTCAGTTGGTTCCGATGACCAAGCGCGTTCAGATGACAGCTCGCCGACCCCCTCGGTCGAGCACACGGAGCATTCCGGCGACGACTCACCGGAGCACCCGGTGAGCGCGGCCACACCGGAGACGGAGACCCTGCACGCCGGAGCCTCCGTGGCGAAGATCGTGCCGGACTCCCAGACGTTCCGGCGCGCGTTCCAGGACTTCGCGGTCGGCTTCGCGCAGCGGGAGCTGTGGCTGTCGCTCGGCTGGCAGGACATCAAGCAGCGTTACCGGCGCTCGGTGCTCGGTCCGTTCTGGATCACCATCGCCACCGGCTTGCAGGCCGTGGCGATGGGTGTGCTGTACGCGGCGCTGCTCGGCCAGCCGCTGCGGGAGTATCTGCCCTACGTGACGGTCGGCTTGATCATCTGGAACGTGATCAGCGCGAGCATCCTGGAGGGCTCGGAGGTCTTCATCGCCAACGAGGGCCTGATCAAACAGCTTCCTTCGGCCCTGAGCGTGCACGTCTACCGGCTGGTGTGGCGGCAACTGCTCTTCTTCGCCCACAACATGGTCATCTACGTGGTGATGCTCGCCGCGTTCGGCGTGTGGCGCCATCTCGGGGTGGCCAGCCTCATGGCGATTCCGGCGATCGCGCTGATCTTCCTGAATTCGATGTGGGTATCGATCGTGTTCGGCATCTTCAGCACGCGCTACCGCGACATCGCGCCGATTCTCGGCAGCACCACGCTGATGCTGTTCGTGCTGACCCCGGTCATGTGGACGACCAAGACGCTGCAATCGCAGATGAACAACGGCGACCGCGCGAAGCTGGCCGAACTCGTGCCGACGTTCCACTATCTCGAAATCGTCCGGGCGCCCCTGCTCGGCGAACCGCAAGAACTGCGGCACTGGCTGGTCGTCGGCGTGATCACCCTGCTGGGCTGGATCGTGGCGATCCTCGCGATGAAGCAGTTCCGTTCGCGCGTACCGTACTGGGTATAGGAGCGCCCCGATGAGTCGTGTGAGTATCGAGACCCAGGAAGCCTGGGTCGAATTCCCGATCTTCGACGCCAAATCGCGGTCGTTGAAAAAGGCGTTCCTCGGCAAGGCCGGCGGCGCGATCGGACGCAACAAATCCGACGTCGTCGTGGTCGAGGCCCTGCGGGAGATCAACCTGTCGCTGAAAGAGGGCGACCGGGTGGGCTTGGTCGGGCACAACGGCGCGGGCAAATCGACGCTGCTGCGGCTGCTCTCGGGCATCTACGAACCGTCGCGGGGCAGTGCGCGCATCCGCGGGCGGGTGGCGCCGGTTTTCGACCTCGGCGTCGGCATGGACCCGGAGATCTCCGGCTACGAGAACATCATCATCCGCGGACTGTTCCTCGGGCAGACCCGCAAGCAGATGCTGTCGAAGATCGATGAGATCGCCGATTTCACCGAGCTCGGCGAATATCTGTCCATGCCCCTGCGCACCTATTCCACCGGTATGCGGGTGCGCCTCGCGATGGGCGTGGTCACCTCGATCGATCCCGAGATCCTGCTGCTCGACGAGGGCATCGGCGCCGTCGACGCGGAATTCATGAAGAAGGCCCGCAAGCGGTTGCAGTCGTTGGTGGCGCGTTCGGGCATCCTGGTCTTCGCCAGCCATTCGAACGAATTCCTCGCGCAGTTGTGCGACACGGCGTTGTGGATCGACCACGGCCAGATCCGCTTGCGTGGCGGCATCGAAGAAGTGGTGCGAGCCTATGAGGGGCCGGAGGCGGGGAATCACGTCGCGACCGTGCTGCGCGAGATGGAAGCGGAGCGGGGCGACAAATCAGACCGAGAATTGGAGCGGAATCAGGTATGAGCGGTCAGGCCCGGAGGCGGCAGCGAAGCGTGACCATGGAGGGTCCCGCTCATGCCGGAAAGGCCACAGCATGAGTGAGCCGACCGGGCAGGACACCCCGATCGACGAAGGGGCGCAGGCCCGGGTCGGCTCCGCGCCGGAAGATGCCGTCGAGCTCGCCGACCCCGCCGTGGAAACCGCGGCGCCGGACCCGGATTCGCAGCCGCGCGTCGTTGCCGTCGTCGTCACGCACAAGCGCCGCGAACTGCTCGCCGAGTCACTGAAGGTCGTCACCTCGCAGTCCCGGCCGGTGGACCACCTGATCGTGGTGGACAACGGCAACGAGACCGAAGTCGCCGATCTGGTGCGCGAGCAGCCGGTGGAATCCACCTACCTCGGCTCGGCGCACAACCTCGGCGGCGCGGGCGGGTTCGCGCTCGGCATGCTGCACGCGTTGAGCATCGGCGCGGATTGGGTGTGGCTCGCCGACGACGACGGCAGGCCCGAAGGCCCCGATGTGCTGTCCACCCTGCTGGACTGCGCGAACCGGCACGGCCTGGTCGAGGTTTCGCCCGTCGTCTGCGATATCGACGAACCCGACCGCCTCGCCTTCCCGCTGCGCCGCGGCGTGGTCTGGCGCAGGCTGCGCTCCGAACTCGGCGACGACGATTTCCTGCCCGGCATCGCCTCGCTGTTCAACGGCGCGCTGATCTCCGCGCGGGCGGTCGACGTGATCGGCGTGCCGGATCTGCGCCTGTTCGTACGCGGTGACGAGGTGGAGGTGCATCGCAGGCTGGTGCGCTCCGGGCTGCCGTTCGGCACCTGCCTGCAGACGGCGTATCTGCATCCCAACGGTGCGGCGGAGTTCAAGCCGATTCTCGGCGGCCGGATGCACACGCAATATCCCGACGATCCGGTGAAGCGCTACTTCACCTACCGCAACCGGGGCTATTTGATGTCGCAGCCGGGTATGCGGAAACTGCTGCCCCAGGAGTGGGTTCGCTTCTCCTGGTTCTTCCTTGTCACCCGCCGCGACCCGGCCGGCCTGCGCGAATGGTTCCACCTACGCTCACTCGGCCGCCACGAGCAGTTCGGCAAGCCCGACTGAGCTCGGAAGGTCGCCGCGCGGCGCGTCGGATCAGTCCGATGCGCGGCTCCCGACCCATCGCTAATTCGGTTGTGCGGAGCCGGAGTCGAGTGCAAGAGTAGGCAGAACCGCGAGAGAGGTAAGGAGGTGTGGACCGTGACGAGGAACGTTCGGGTTGTCGTGTTCAGGCGAGCTGACGTCGGTCATGCCGCCACACGAAACTCCACCTCATTCTCCGCTCGCTGAACCCTTCGTCGGGTTCGGCGCCCGACGAAGGACTCCTTCCATCATGGTCGACCACGACCTTCTCGTCCCTTATGGCTGGACCGAAGCCGTTGCCGCGCAGTACGCCTCGATGATCGAGGAAGGCTGTGTGCCCGCGCGAGTGATCCGCATGGACCGCAGCGAATGCGATGTGGCCACGCCCGACGGGCTCGCCCGCGCTCGCTGCCCGCGCCCGGATTCCGAGGTCAGCGGGCTGTGCACCGGCGACTGGGTGTCCGTCGACGCCACCTCGGCGGTGCGCCGGTTGCTGCCGCGCCGATCGGCGATCATGCGATCGTCGGTATCCGGCCGGTCCCAGGGCCAGGTGCTCGCCGCCAACGTCGACACCGTGCTGATCTGCGCCGCCGCCGACGGCGACGTGGATCTCGGCCGCATCGAACGCATGCTCGCGCTGGTCTGGGAGAGCAATGCCCAGCCGATCGTGCTGCTCACCAAGGCCGACGCGGCCGACGACCTCCCGCTCGCCCAGGTACGCGCCGTCGCGCCCGGCGCTGCCGTGCTCGAGGTGAGCGCGAACACCGGCCTCGGGCTCGATGTGCTCACGGCGATGCTCGACGGCACCGTCGCGCTGCTCGGACCCTCCGGTGCTGGGAAGTCGACTCTCGCCAACGCGCTGCTCGGCGCGGAGGTCTTCGCCACCAACGCGGTTCGCGACACCGACAAGAAGGGCAGGCACACCACGGTGCACCGGGAGCTGCGCCCGCTGCCCGGCGGCGGCACCCTGATCGATACGCCGGGGCTGCGCGGCGTCGGGCTGTGGGACGCCGCCGAAGGCATCGAGAAGACCTTCAGCGACATCGAAACCCTCGCCGCCCAGTGTCGTTTCGGCGATTGCGCGCACCACGGCGAACCCGGGTGCGCGGTGCGGGAGGCGATCGACAACGGCGAACTCACCCAGCGCAGGCTCGACAGCTACGACAAGCTGGCCCGGGAGAACGAGTGGATGCGGGCGCGCACCGACAAACGGCTGCAAGCCGAGCGCGAGCGAGCCTGGCGGGACATCAGCAAGCAGCACCGCAAGATGTTCCGGGAGCGGAACTCACGACGCTGATCGAGCGGGGGCACGGTAGGGTGCCCTTCGCATCGTTCGCTATCTGGGAGGGATAGATGAGTCAGCCCGGCGGGTACCCGCCACCCGGTCAGCAGCCCGGCCAATGGCCCGGACAGCCGACATTCGGTCAGCAGCCGCCAGTCGGCCAGTACCCGCCTCAGCAGGCGCCCGCGCAGTACGCGCCGCCCGCGGGGCAGCATCCGAGCCAACCGCATCTCGCCCAACCTCAGGTGGGCCAGTCGCCATACGGGCAGCCCGCGCCCCAATTCGCCCAGCCCGCACCGCAGTACGGGCAGCCGCAACCCTACGGCCAGCCGCAGCAGTTCGGTCAGCCGCAACCGTACGGTCAACCGCAGCAGTTCGGCCCCCAGGGCTACGGCAGACCCGCCGATCCGCCGGGCATCACCATCGATGCCTCGTACTCGCTCTGGACGTTCATGCTCGCGCTGACCAAGCCGAAGATCCTGGTCAACGGACAGCGGGTGCCCAACACCCGTTGGGGCGCGAACCACATTCCGGTCGGCCCGGGCCAGTACCACGTCCGGGTCGCCACCCCGTGGTTGTTCGACATGGGTTCGGCCAACGTGACCGTGCCGATCGCCGAGGGACAGGCCGCGCGGTTCTACTACAAGCCGCCGGTTGTGCTCTTCCTCAACGGCGCGATCGGACCGGTTCCGCAGAAAGCGCCGGGCCTGCTGTTCCTGTACATCGTCTGGGCCCTGGTCGGCCTGATGTTCTTGCTGAACATCGTGCTCATCGCCGCCACGGCCTGAACCGGAAGAGGGCACCGGCATGCCGGTGCCCTCTCTTCGCCTCACCTATGCAACTGGTTGCATAATGAGCGGGTTTACGCTTAGTCTGCAAGCGCGTACAGCCGCGGGCTGATGCCTGCGGCGGAAACGAAGGAGCAGGTCAGATGACGGAACCGGGATCCAAGCCGCTAGCGGGCCGGACGATGATCATGTCCGGCGGCAGTCGCGGCATCGGGCTGGAGATCGCCAAGCGGGCCGCGGCCGACGGCGCCAACATCACTCTGATCGCGAAGACCGATCAGCCGCATCCCAAGCTGCCGGGCACCATCCACACCGCCGCCGCGGAACTCGAGGCGGAGGGCGGGCAGGTTCTGCCGTTCGTCGGCGACGTTCGCGTCGACGAGTCGGTGGCCGAGGCGGTGCGCCAGACGGTCGAGCGGTTCGGCGGCATCGACATCGTGGTGAACAACGCCTCCGCGATCGACTTGTCCCCCACGGACGCACTGCCGATGAAGAAATACGACTTGATGCAGGACATCAAATGCCGAGGCAGCTTCCTGCTGTCCAAGCTGAGCATCCCGCATCTGCGCGAATCGGCGAAGGCCGGGCGCAACCCGCACATCTTGACGCTGTCCCCGCCGCTGAACCTGGACCCCAAGTGGGCGGGCATGGCGCTGGGCTACACGATCGCCAAGTACGGCATGTCGCTGACCACATTGGGGCTGGCCGAGGAACTCAAAGGCGACGGTATCGGCGTCAATTCACTGTGGCCGCGCACCACGATCGCCACCGCGGCGGTGAAGAACCTGCTCGGCGGCGAGGAGATGGTCTCCACCTCGCGCACCCCCGACATCTACGCCGACGCCGCATACCTGGTGCTCACCTCGCCCGGCAAGGAGACCAGCGGCAACTTCTTCATCGACGATGACGTCCTGGCCGCCCACGGCATCACCGACCTGGACAAGTACCGCGTCACCCCGGGCGATGGCGAACTCACCACCGACCTCTTCCTGTCCGCCTCTCCGCCCCTGTAGGCCGGATTCAGGTGCCGCGGCGGCAGCGTTCGCGGCTGCAATGGGGGACGGGCTGGTCAGCCCGTCCCCCATGAGTTACCCATGTACCAACGAAATCAGCTGTCGCGCCGACCTTCGATCCCGTACAACCGCTCCCAATTCTCGCGGCTGGTCAATTCCGGCATGGCCGCGCGGTATTGCGCCTGGACGGCGGGCAGCTCGCGGCGCAGGCGACGCAGCACACGCACCATCCGCCGCAGCAGTCGCAGCGCGCGGGCCTTGTCGCGCCGACGCACCCGGACACCGGACTGCGAGGCGTCGGTGACCACCACGTGGTCGAACAGCGAGACATGCCACCAGTAGGCGTCTTCCCTGGTCACGCCGATGATGCCGTGCTGGGTGCGGCCCAGCCACTGATTGATCGCGCGCTTGATCAGCACCAGCTTCGCGCGGCTGGGTTCCCCACCGGCACGGCGCAATTGGATGTCCGCGGAACGGACCGGCGGCGTCGAGGCCGGATGCTTGATCGTCTCGGCGTAGTCGGCCCGGCTGGTCCGCGCGGCGGCCAGCGCCTCGATACCGCCGTCCCGCAACACCTTCGGGCCCTCCAAGAAGTCCTCGATACCCTGCAGGGTGGTGTGCACCAAGCCGTACTGCATCGCGACCAGCTGCTCGGACATCTCCCGGAACAGCCGGCCCGCGATGTCCTTACCGTCCAGCTCGGTGTGCAGCGAGCCGACGATCAGCGAGTTGCGGGTGCTGAAGTAGCGCGCCCAGTCGTCGTAGTCCTTCCAGTAGAAGTCCGCGTGCCAGACCGCGGCGTTGGGGAGCGTGACAGTGACGAAACCGTGCTCGCGCGCCCGGATGCCGTACTCCACGTCGTCCCACTGGAAGAAGATCGGGATCGGCAGGCCGATCTTCGCGACCACCTCGGCCGGGATGAGGCAGGTCCACCAGGCGTTGTAGCCCGCGTCCACGCGGCGCTCCTGGTTCTTCTTCAACATGCTGGTGTTGCGCAGCGCCTTGGGCACCTTCTGGCCGTGCCGCAGCCGGTTCAGGTGCACTTCCTCGGCGCCGACGTTGAGGTAGTCGGGGTTGAGCAGGAACAGCATCTGCGCGCCGACCAGGGTCGGTTCGACCGTCAGGTTGGCGAACGCGTTCAGGCGCAGCACCGTCTCCGGTTCGCACAGGATGTCGTCGTCCATCAGGATGACGTCGGCGTGCTCGTTGACCGCGGACACCTCGTAGAGCCCCCGGGTGAAGCCGCCCGCGCCGCCCAGGTTCGGCTGACGCAGGTAGCGCAGCTTCTCGCCGAGGACCGGTGCGACCTCCTGGTATCGCGGCCGGTTCTCGACCAGATCGGTGCCCTGGTCGACGACGTACACCGCGTCGATCGCGGCGAGCACGGTCGGGTCGGAGGACAGCGCCGCGACCGTCTCGGCGCAGTCCTCGGCACGGTTGAAGGTGCAGATCGCGATGGCGACCGGACGGACGCGTTCCGGCGCGACGGCGGTCCAGCTCAACTCCGCGATGCCGAGCGCGCCGCCGATGGCGTCGAACTCCAGCCACAGCGCGCCGCCGTCGACGTACTGGTCGAGCGGGGCGGTCAGGGTGACCGGACCGCTCGCGTCGACCCGCTGGGTGTCGATGATCCTGCGGTGACCCGCGATGTCGGAGGCCACCAGACGGATGGCCGCCTTGGCGGCGACGTCGAGCACCATGGTGACCCGCACCTCGGTGACCGTGGTCCAGCGCTGCCAGTAGCTCGCGGCGAACCGGCCGAAATAGGTGTTGGTGTGCGCGGTCGCGCCCTTGTCCAAACGCAGGGTCTGGCGTTCTCGGTGCGCGCCACCTTTCACGACGGCGTACAGCTCGTCGCTCACCTTCGCCGACGGACCGGCGAAGATACCGCGCTGGAGCACTAGCCGGTCCGGCGCCCGATGGTCGGCGCGCAGCGCGGCAGGCGCCTCAGCGGCCGTCGAGCGATCGTTTGTTTCGGTAACGGCCTCGATAGCCGACTGATCCATGAAATCCTCGAAATTCTCATTGTGCCGGACGGGACAGACACGCCCCTCGATGCCTTCACGGCGGGGGTGAGGATATCAACCGCCCCGTGCGGTTGCCCGCCGTACGGCCACGCCGACGTGTGCTCGAAGCATTGCTAAACGTTCGCCGATTCGTTGTCGGTGGCACTGCCGGTACCCGCTCGCGCTCCGGTGAAGACGAACTTGTCATAGGCCCAGTACCGGAACACCACGGCCACGATCTGCCCGATCAACGTACCGGAGATGTTGTCCGACACCGGGCTGGACAGGTCGAGCACGTAGCGGGAGAAGCCGAGACAGCCCAGTTGCAGGCCGATCGCGACGACGTTGAACAACGCGTACAACAGGTATTCGCGCCCGGGATTGTCGGTCGGCTTGTGCGCGAAGGTCCACCACTTGTTGCCGAAATACGTCACCACCGTGGCCACCGCGATCGCGATGATCTTGGCCGGCAGTGGGTAGTGATACAGCACGCCCTCGCCACCCCAGAAGACCAGGAGGTTGTACGTGCCCGCGTCCACCAGGAACCCGATCGCGCCGACCACCAGGAAAGCCCCGCCTCTGCGCAGCGCGGTGAGCACCTTGCGAACGACCGCTTCGGTCTCCTGCGTCACTGGCTCGTCCGCGGGTGCGGTGGACTCACTGGATGGCACGGCCCGACGGTACCCCAGGAGCGCCGAAGCGCCCGCGCGGGGAAATTCCGCTTCCGCACACGGTGAGGTCGGCCACGCGCAAACTGTGAGTTCCCTGTACCCTCCCCGTGTTCCCACATTCACCACCGATCGCGAGGATTGACCCGGGTGGACTCCACCGAGCTCCGTATTGCCGCCGTGGTTCCGTGTCACAACGAAGAGGCCTCGGTCGCCAAGGTCGTGGCCGATCTGCAGGCCGCCGTGCCGGGAATCGTCGTCTACGTCTACGACAATCTGAGCACGGACAAAACCGCCGAGCGCGCACGCGAGGCCGGAGCGATCGTGCGCC
The DNA here is from genome assembly GCF_053601535.1 of Nocardia sp. NPDC004718. Taxonomy (NCBI): domain Bacteria; kingdom Bacillati; phylum Actinomycetota; class Actinomycetes; order Mycobacteriales; family Nocardiaceae; genus Nocardia; species Nocardia sp. NPDC004718. The sequence continues at coordinate 30,160 of NZ_JBSGCA010000015.1, read as the reverse complement.
ACGAGCACACCAAGGGCAAGGGCAACGTGGTGCGCCGCGCCTTCGCCGACATCGAGGCGGATGTGTACTTGATGGTCGACGGCGACGACACCTATGAGGCGTCCGCCGCGCCGCTGATGATCAAGACGTTGCTCGACGGCCCCTACGACCATGTGCTCGGTGTGCGCAAGCAGGACGAGGGCGCCTCGGCCTACCGCGCGGGCCACGAGACCGGTAACAAGGTGCTCAACGGCGTGGTCGGGAAGGTGTTCGGCGAGAACGTCGAGGACATGCTCTCCGGTTTCCGGGTGTTCTCCCGCCGGTTCGTGAAGAGCTTTCCGGCGGTGTCCCGTGAATTCGAGATCGAGACCGAGCTCACGGTGCATTCCCTGCACCTGCGGGTGCCGCGGACGGCGGTGCCGGTCGGCTTCCGCGATCGTCCGGCGGGCAGCGAGAGCAAGCTGCGCACCTATCACGACGGATTCAAGATCCTCGCCCTGATCATCGGGCTGGCCCGGCACGAGCGGCCGGTCGCGTTCTACGGCCTGTTCGGCACGCTGAGCTGGCTGGTCTCGATCGTCCTGACCATTCCGATCGTCGTCGAGTTCTACAACACCCACACGGTGCCGCGGTTCCCGACGCTGTTCCTCGCCTTCACGCTGCTGCTGCTCGGCAGCCTCGCCTGGACCGCGGGACTGATCCTCGACGGCATCCGGCGCTCCCGCCACGAGGCCGCGCGCCTGGTCTACCTGCGCTACACCGCGGTGGGCGCGGAGGACCCGCGCAGCGCGGGCAACGGCGGAGCCGGGCGTTGACGACCTCGGCGGATCGGGCCGCGACGCCGGAAGAGAATCTGGACGAGCGCTCGGACACCGCGCCGCTACCCGCGACCGACACCGCCCCGCTACCGGCTGTGGACGCCGAGGCGGCGACCACCGGCACGGACCGGTCGGCGAAAGGTCTCGCGGAGCGAGTGGTGACGCGCCTGGGCGCGGCGACGATCGCCTTCACCCTGCTGGCGACGATCTTCGGTGCGCTGTTCACCGTTCTCACCCCGCCGTTCTGGGGTCATGACGAGATCACCCAGTTCGGTCGCGCCTACCAGGTCGCGCACGGCGGGTTCCTGCCGCAGCGGATCCACGACGATCGCGGCATCGCCTACGGCGGCGACGTCCCGTCCAGCATCACCGAGCTGATGGGCTACGCGCTGCGGGACTACTCCACCAACCCGGACGAACCGGATCCCATGGTGGCCGACCCGGCCCGCTACGACCAACTGACCGGCGCCGCGGTCTCGGACGCCACCGAACCGGTGTGGTTCACCAATACCGCGGCTTACTCGCCGATCCCCTACATTCCGGCCGCTATCGGCATCCGCCTCGGCGAGCTCTTCGGGCTGAACGTGGGCGGCCTGCTCCTGCTCACCCGGTTCGCCGGACTGGTGGCCTACCTCGCTGTGGTCGGGTTCGGCATGTACGCCTTGCGCGCGCACCGGGTGCAGTGGCTGGCGTTCACCGTCGCGGTGCTGCCGATCGCGGTGTTCCAGGCGGGCACGGTGACCGCCGACACCATGACCAACGCGCTGGCCATCTTGGTCTCCGCGCTGCTGGTGAAGGCCATGTTCCTCGGCACGCGACTGGGTCGGGTGGAGATCGGCGCGCTGCTGGCCGCGACGATCCTGCTGCCGGTGAGCAAGCCCACCTACGTGTTGCTCGCGCTGCTGGTCGCCCTGGTGCCCGCCGACCGATTCGGATTCAGCGGGTGGCGGCGCGGGATTCCGTGGGTGTTCGCCGCGGCGGGCGCGCTCGCGTTCGCGGTGTGGATGAAGATCGCGGCGCCCACCGGCGACGGCATGGGCCTGATGCGGCCGCCGCACCAGTGGCACTCGGTGCGTCCCGGCGACCAGCTCAGCGGCATCCTGCGCGATCCACCGGAGTTCGTGCACGTGTTCGGCGAGAGCATCGCCCTGCGCGACCAGCGCTGGTTCAGCCAGTTCTTCGGCGAACTCGGCTTCGCCTACGTCGACGTGCCCGCCATCGCCATGCTGGCCTGCCTGCTGGCGTTCGCGGTGAGCATCGGCATCGCGGAACGGATGACCGTCCCGGCCTTCCGCCGCACCCTGATCGTCGCGCTGACCATGGCCGCGAGCGTCGCGATGATCTACGTGACGCTGTACATGTCGTTCACGCCGGTCGGGTACTACATCATCGACGGCGTGCAGGGCCGCTATTTCGTGCCGCTGGCGATCGTGACGCTCGCGGTGCTGCTGCGCTGGATGCCGCTGCGGCTCACGGACTCCGCGGGGAAGACCCCGACGGTGGGCCCGGCCGTCACCGTGCTGGTGGCAACGAGCGTGGCGCTGATCGCGGCGGCGGCGAAGTACTACACCATCGTCTGGGGCTGAGCGGCGCGGCGTCTCGGGTATCTCCCGGTGCGCCTTTCAGTCTCCCGCCGCGCTGAGGGTCCGCTCGCCCGCGGCGAGGTAGGCGTGCTCGGTGACGGCCTTGTACGGGCGCCACCAGTTCTCGTTGTCCCGGTACCACTGGATCGTCGCGGCCAGTCCGGCGCGGAAGTCCGCGTAACGGGGGCGCCAATCGAGCTCGGAACGCAGCAACGTCGCGTCGATCGCGTAGCGCTGGTCGTGGCCGGGCCGGTCGGTCACGTGGTCGAAATCGCCGGGGTCGCGGCCGAACTCCGCGAGGATCATCTGCACCACGGACTTGTTGTCGAGTTCGCCGTCGGCGCCGATCAGGTAGGTCTGCCCGATCCGCCCCCGGCGCAGGATCTCCCACACGGCGCGATTGTGGTCGTCGACATGGATCCAGTCGCGTACCTGGTGTCCCGCCCCGTAGAGCCGGGGACGGACCCCATCGATCAGATTGGTGATCTGGCGCGGGATGAATTTCTCCACGTGCTGATAGGGCCCGTAATTGTTACTGCAGTTGGAGATCGTGGCGCGTACGCCGAACGAGCGGGTCCACGCGCGCACCAGCAGATCGCTGGAGGCCTTGGTGGCCGAGTACGGGCTGGACGGGTTGTACGGGGTGGTCTCGGTGAAGGCCGGATCGTCCTGGTCGAGGTCGCCGTAGACCTCGTCGGTCGACACGTGGTGGTAGCGCACGTCGTGCCTGCGCACGGCCTGCAGGAGGGAATAGGTGCCGACGATATTGGTCTGCACGAACGGCCACGGCTCGGCGAGGGAGTTGTCGTTGTGCGACTCCGCGGCGAAGTGCACCACCGCGTCCACGCCGCTGACCAGCTCGTCGACCAAGTCGAGATCGGCGATGTCGCCGTGCACGAACTCGATGCGATCGGCCACCGGGTCGAGCGAGGCCCGGTTCCCGGCATAGGTCAGGGCGTCGAGGACGGTGACGGCCGTATCCGGGTGGGCGGACACGGTCTGCTGGACGAAGTTCGCGCCGATGAATCCGGCGCCACCGGTGACGAGCAATCGCACCCCATGACTGTACGTGGGACCGCGCCGCACCGGCGACGGAGTCGAAACCCGGTGTGGCCTAACCGATCTCCAGGGTTTTGATCTGTGACATTCGTCTCATTGACTTCCCAGCGATTGGAACTTTCAGATTGTTATGGCACGGAAAAGCCCGGTCAGCGGGCCTATTTCCGCAACCCCACCAAGCTATGGGTCTCGATGGTGAACAAAATTTGAATAAACAGTCACAAGGGGTTCACCACGCGTTAGCTGCTCTAGATTTTGCTCGTCTAGTCCCCTCCGAACGCTTCAATCGAGGTTCCAAACAAAATGCTGATGAGGAAATTCGCCGCGACGTCGGCACTGTTGATCGCCGCCCTCGGCGTCACCGCCGGCACCGTGAACGCGGCTCCGGCCGCCGAGGCCGATGACGCGGTGAACTTCACCGCTCACGCGACCGACACCCAGTCCATCATCACGACCGATGCCGGTTCCATGGTCGTCGAGGATGGCGTGTTCAAGGTCAAGGCGGCCAACGGCAACGTGCTGACCGGCATGCCGATGACCTTCCGGGTGGATGATTTCGAGTTCCCGATCGCTGCCGAGATCGCGGACCACACCGCCACCCTGACCCCCCAGTTCGACATGGCGCACGCGACCTACAAGCCCGTCGCCCTGCCGTTCGAGGACAAGGCGCCCTGGAAGACCGAGTACGACCGTGAGCAGGCCGCCTTCAACCGTATGAAGGACACCATCTCGACCGGCGCCACCATCGGCACCCTGGTCGGCGGCATCGGCGGCGGCGCCGTCGGCTGCGTTCTCGGCGGCATCGCCGGCGCGACCGTCGCCTCGGCGGCCATCGTCGGCCTGTTCGGCGCGTTCATCCCGGCCGCGGCCATCGGCTGCCTCGGCGGCATCATCGCCGTCGGCGCGCTCGGCACCCTCGCGGGCCAGCTGCTGATCACCGCCCCGGTCGCCATCGGTGCTGCGATCCAGTACTTCACCACCATCAACCAGCCGTTCGTCGCCCCGAAGTAATCCGCGACCGTACGACAACTGAAAACGAATCGAAGCCCCCTCCGCGCTGTCCACGCGGACGGGGCTTCATTCATTCCCGCCGCGAACGGAAAAGTTAACTAATCCTGAACAAAATGTGAATAACGAAGATCGCGACGTCGTGACCTCGGTTATCAAGGATAGATAACTTCGATTCGGAAATAATTTCGCCCGAAGCGGCGCACCACCCCGCACAGACGCGAGCCCCGTCCCGTCTGATGCGGGGCGGGGCTCGCCTGGGCAGGGCCCGACCGGTTACGCCGTCCGAGCCCGCTGGTCCCCTTCGATCCTGGCCCGCACGAACCGCGCGACCCGCGCCAGCGCCGCCCTGCTCTCCGGCAGATTCGGCGCGATGCTCATGAAGGCGTGGACCTGGCCGCGCCACAACTCCAAGGCGTTCGGCACGCCCGCAGCGGTGAGCCGCTGCGCCATCAACTCGGCATCGAAGCGCAGCACCTCGTCCTCGGCGGCGACCAGCAGCACGGGCGGAAGCGCGGACAGCACCGCGTTGACCGGCGACAGGCTCGGATCCAGCGTCCCGTCGACCTCCGCGCCGATGCGCACCACCGCTTCCAGCGCCGAGAGCGGGATATACGGATCGCGCGCGACGTTCACGTAGTCCCGCTTCGCCGCGTAGTCCAGGTCGAGCAGCGCGCTCAAGCCGACCAACCCGGCCGGTGCGGGCAGCCCCGACTCCAGTGCCAGCAGGGCGGTCGCGAAGGTGAGGTATCCGCCCGCCGAATCACCCGCGAAGATGATCCGCCCTGGATCCGCGCCATGGCGCAGCAGCCAGCGATAGGCCGCGAGGCAGTCCCCCACCGAATCGCTGATCCGCGTCCGGGGCAACTGGCGGTACTCGACGTTGATCACGGGCAGGCCGGTGCGGCGGGCCAGGCTCGCCGCGACCGGGCGGTGACTGCGGGTACTGCAGATCGCGAAGCCACCGCCGTGCATGTACAGCACCGCGCCGTGGCGCAACGCACGCGACGCACCGGCCGGGCGGATGATCTCCAGGCGGATGCCGTGCAGCGACACCTGCTCTCGATCGATCCCCTGCGGTCGAGGACGCAGCCGCGACAACCCGTCGACGGTGGCCGCGCCGACCGGGATGGTCGTCCTCGTCACCGGGAAGGTTCGCAGCACCGGGCGGACCACGCCCATGCAAGTGGCCAGCAGCAGACGCGATTGCGCGCTGGGGCCCCTCGGATTCATCACCGCACCGGGCTCACCGTCTCTGGTCGACATCGCGCACCTACCTCACAACTGGCGCGCCGAATCACGACCGGACCGTGCCCAGGCGAGCTGTCGGCGCTGACATCTCACACAGTGTCTTTTCAGAACACCATGCGCATCGTGACCTACGCAACAGAATCGCTCGAAGCCCGCCGCCGCGAAACGCCCGTAACCGAATCGAGGACTACTCGGAACCTCATCGAATCCCGGAGCCGCGAAACTGGCAGACTCCAAGGCATGCGCGGAATCATTCTGGCGGGCGGCACCGGCTCCCGGTTGCACCCGATCACGCGCGGGGTGAGCAAGCAGCTGGTCCCGGTCTACGACAAACCCATGGTCTACTACCCCCTCTCCACGCTGATGCTCGCGGGGATCAGGGACATCTTGGTGATCACCACGCCCGAGGACGCGGCGGCGTTCCGGCGGCTGCTGGGCGACGGCACGCAGTTCGGGCTGTCCCTGAGCTACGTGGTCCAGCCGGAGCCGGACGGCCTGGCCAAGGCCTTCGTCCTCGGCGCCGACCACATCGGCGGCGATTGCGCCGCACTGGTGCTCGGCGACAACATCTTTCACGGCCCCGGCCTCGGCACCAGCCTCAATCGCTTCCACGGAATCGACGGCGGCGCGGTGTTCGCCTACTGGGTGTCCGACCCGACCGCCTACGGCGTGGTGGAGTTCACCGAGGGACGCGCGGTGTCCATCGAGGAGAAGCCCAAGACGCCGCGGTCGAACTACGCCATTCCAGGGCTGTACTTCTACGACAACGACGTGGTGGAGATCGCCCGGTCGCTGCGTCCGTCCGCCCGCGGCGAGTACGAGATCACCGACATCAATCGCGCCTACTTGGAACAGGATCGTCTGAGCGTGGACGTGCTCGCCCGCGGTACCGCCTGGCTGGACACCGGTACCTTCGATTCCCTGCTCGACGCCGCCAATTACGTACGCACCATCGAGGAACGGCAGGGCCTCAAGATCGGCGTCCCCGAGGAGGTGGCCTGGCGGATGGGCTTCATCGATGACGAGCGGTTGTGCGCGCTGGCCGAGCCGCTGGTCCGCTCCGGCTACGGCCGCTACCTGCTCGATCTGCTCGAGCGCGGACGGGACTGGTGAGCATGGAGTTCCGGGAACTCGCGGTGCCGGGCGCGTGGGTGATCACGCCGCGCCAGCACGGCGACAGTCGCGGCATGTTCCTCGAGGGGTTCAAGGCCTCGGAGTTCGAGAAGGTGACCGGGCGGCCGTTCGACCTGCGGCAGGTCAACTGCTCGGTGTCGGCCGCGGGGGTGCTGCGCGGGATCCACTACACCGAGGACCCGCCCGGGCAGGCCAAGTACGTGACCTGCGTGCGCGGCGCCTTCCTCGACGTGGTCGTCGACCTGCGCCCCGGCTCGCCGACCTATGGCCGCTGGGACAGCGTGCTGCTCGACGACGTCGACCGGCGCTCGGTGTTCCTGTCCGAAGGGCTCGGCCACGCGATCCTCTCGCTGGAGGACGGCTCGACGGTCACGTATCTGTGCTCTCTGGAGTATCAGCCGGAGTTCGACCACGATATCGACGCGTTCGATCCCACGCTCGGCATCGAGTGGCCGCGGGTGGGGCGCGACGGCCGGGAACTCACGTTCGTCCGCTCCGCGAAAGACACTGCGGCCCCGCCGTTCTCGTGATCCGCACGAGGGCGGCTGATATCGCCCGCGGCGAGCCGAGCGTGGTGAGAAGCGCAGCAGACGCGGTCCGCGCCGAGCCGAGCGGCGCGAAGGCAGTCCGGAAGTCCGGGCTCAGCGAGGCCGCATAGCGCCGAGCGCCGCCACCCGATGCGGGGTGGCGGCGCTCGGCGGCACGGCACAGTCAGGCGACGAGTTCCAGTTCCTTCGCCTCGTCCGCCGCCTGCTCCCGGCCGCGGAATCGCGGCACGAAGGCCAGCAGGGCGACCAGCGCGCCGACGATGGACACGCCCGCGGCGAACTCCAGACCCGGACGGTAGGTGTCGAGCATGCCGGCGGCCGAGATGTCGGCGTGTGCGCCGGAGGCGATGATCGCCGTGGTCACCGCGAGCACGATGGCCGCGCCGACCTGCATGGACGTCTGCAGCACGCCGGCGGCGAGACCCTGCTCCTCGTCATCGATGCCGTTGGTGGCCTGAATGTTGATGGCGGGGAAGCCGACCCACCCGATGCCGATGAGCAGCACCGCGGGCAGCAGCATGGTCAGGTAGGAGGGCGCGGTGTCCAACCGCAGGAACAGCAGGTAACCGACGGCCATCACGGTCATGGTCACCGCGATCACCGGCCCGGTGCCGAAACGATCGACGAGTCGGTCGGAGAAGAAGGCCGACAGCACGACCAGCAGACCGACCGGCAGCAGCGCCATGGCCAGCTTCAGCGGAGACCAGTCGAGAGTGTCCTGCATGTACAGGGTCACGATGAACTGCCAGCTGAAGTAGGAGCCCGCCACCGCCACGATCGCGAGACTGGCCCGGACCAGCGAGGACTTGCGCAGGATCCCGAGGCGCACCAGCGGGTAGCGCACCCGCTTCTCCACCGCGACGAATCCGGCGAACAGCGCGGCGACCGCGACGAACGAACCGATGGTGCGCGCGGACGCCCACCCGGCCTCCGGCGCGGCGACCACGGTGTAGACCAGCAGCAGCATGGCGGCGGTGGACAGCAGCGCCCCGAACAGATCGTGTCCGCCTTCCTCGGCCGGCTTGTCCTTGGGCACCAGCACGTAAGCCGCGGCCAGCGCGGCGAGCGCGATCGGCACCGGGAGCAGGAACGTCCAGCGCCAGCCGACGCCGGTCATCAGACCGCCGAACAGCAGGCCCATGGAGTAGCCGCCCGCGCCGAACACCGTGTAGATGGACAGCGCCTTGTTGCGGGCGGGGCCCTCGGCGAAGTTGGTGGTGATGATCGACAGGCCGGTCGGTGCGGTGAACGCGGCGGCGAGGCCCTTCACGAAGCGGGTGAGGATCAGCAGCGGACCGGAGCTGACCAGACCGCCCGCCAGCGAGGCGACCGCGAAGACGGCGAGCGCGATCAGGAAGACCTTGCGCCGCCCGAGCAGGTCGGCGGTGCGGCCGCCGAGCAGCAGCAGACCGCCGTACCCGAGGACGTAACCGCTGACCAGCCATTGCAGGGTCGAGGTGGACAGATCGAGCTCCGTGCCGATGGACGGCAGCGCGACGCCGATCATCGAGACGTCGAGACCGTCGAGGAACAACACGATGCACAGCGTGATCAGCATGCCCCAGAGCCGGGCTGACCATCTGGTCGGATCGCTCGCCTGAGCGGCCGAGAGCGTTGCTGGTGAAGTCATGCGGGGAACATTACATGCGCACGCATTAAATGCCAACACATTTAATGCGGTTGCATGGACATGCCGTGCCCACTAAGATGGGGCCATGTCGAAGCCGACCACCGTGAGCACAGCCCGGCGCGCTCCCGCGCCGGCCGGGCTGGTTGGAGAGTGGCGCGAGCTGCTCGACCGGCACGCGGCGGTGAGTTGTGCGCTCGAGAAAGCGCTCCAGAACGGTCATCACATCGGGCTCAGCGAATTCGAGACGCTGGACCGGCTGATCGACGCGAACTGTGGCGACTACCGGATGAGCGACCTCGCCAACGACATCTACCTCAGCCAGAGCGCGCTGTCGCGGGCCGTGGCACGGCTGGAGCGCGACGGCCTAGTCCAGCGCACCATGTGTGCGGAAGACCGCCGCGCCGTGTTCGTCTGCCTCACCGAGAAGGGCCGCGAGGTCTACGACCGGGCCCTGCCCACCCACCGGGCGGTATTGAGCGACAACTGGGAATTGCCGGGACCGCCGAAGTGCTGATCAGCGTGGGCTGAAGCGTTTCACTCAGAGCGCTTTCCGTGCGTCCTCGATGCGCGCACGCGCGTCGATCGTCGCCGCCTCGATGCTCGCGAACGCCGCTCGGAAGCGCGCGATCTCGTGCTCCTTGTCCACGTAGACGGGTCCGGTGAACGTCTCCAGGTAGACCACCGGCGGTTCCGGCCGCTCGTCGGAACCCGCGTCGGCGAACTCCAACAGCACGAAACGACCCGACGCCATGCCGTCGTGATAGCCGCAATCCGAGGGCACCAGCCGGATCCGGACGTTCGGCAGCTGCGCCATGCGGAGCAGATGGTCGAGTTGCTCGGCGGTCACCGCCGGGCCGCCGAGGCGCCGTCGCAGCACCGCCTCATCGATCAGCGCGTCCAGCCGCAGCGGCGCGTCGGCCCGGGTGACCAGGGTCTGCCGGGCCTGGCGCAAGCGCACCCGGCGGTCGATCTCGTGCGCGGCCAACTCCGGGTGTGCCGCCGTGCACAGCGCGCGGGTGTAGCCCTCGGTTTGCAGCAGGCCGGGGAGGAGTTCGTTCTCGTAGGTGGACAGCCTGGTGGCCGCCTCTTCCAGCCCGATATAGACGTCGAAGCCCTCCGCGATCACGTCGCCGTAGGTGGTCCACCAGCCCTTGGCCTTCGTGTCGCGCGCCAACGCGCGCAGCGGTTCGAGCAGGTCGGGCGGCGCGCCGTAGACCTTGCACATCGCCTCGACGTCGAGGCCGCGCAGCGAGGTCTGCCCGGTCTCGATCCGCCAGATCTTCGCCTCCGACCACTCCAGCTGCTGCGCGGCCACCCGCGTGGTCATCCCGGCCCGGTTGCGCAGATCACGCAAATGCCTGCCGAGCTGCCGCCGCGGCATGGTCGATCCGGTCGTTCCCTGCGGTAAAGCCATGCTTGCCCCCTGTTCGCCGTACACCGCCCGCACCGTGAACCATCCTCGGTCTGCGACGCGGCACGCCCTTGGACACCCGAGGTGGATGCCGGGTATCCGAACAGCATTGTTCACAGCGAAGCTCGCAGCGGTCACGGCGCGTGTCTCAGCTAGGCCGGTGGCTCCTGCGAGTCGAACTACTTCCGTACGACGCGATTTCGTCCCTACCTGCGCGGGTTTCGCTTGCGGAAGCGCCAGAATTGCACCGCCCGAACGTCTTCGGACAGCTGGTTGACCGGCTCGGCCACGTCCGACAACGCCTGGAACAGGTCGTCGGCCAACTCGCTGATGTGCTCCACCCTGGTCGCCAGACGCGAGGCGTTCACCAGGAACTCGAGCATCAGGCGCACGGCGGCGGCGATGGTCAGGCCGAGCGGCACGCCCAGCAGCGCGGCGAGCACGCCGAGCACCGCGGACACCCGCCACGCCGATACCGTCACCGTGATGGGCACGGCGAAAGCGAACACCAGTCCCAGGATGTAGGCCAGCGGCAAGAGAGTGCGGGTGGCCGGGCGGTGGAACTGCACGTCGAGCAGGGCGCGCGCGGCCGCGGCGCTCCACTGCGCGAACGCACGCGGGCTGCGGAACGGCTCGGCGGGCTGCTCTTCGTCGGGAGCGGACCTGGAGAACCGCTCGGCCGCCGACTCTTTCCACGTGATCCAGCGCGATTCGGCCTCGTACTCGTCGGCGTCCGCGGGCGCGCCCGGTCCGTTGGCTTCGTCACTCATGCCGGGTCCTCCTCCGAGCCTGACGCTCATGCCGAGAATCCTCCCTGTCCGGGGCGGGCGGATCCAGCCGGAAACGCACGCCACCGGTATGTTTTCGCACCCGCAACACCCATCGAGCCCGCCCCACAGCGATCTCACAGCTCCGGCGCAGCGAGTGGCCAGGTCCACGGCCGAAAGTAGCTGCGTGGCAGTCATGGCGAGCCACCTCGGGATGCCCGGCGATACACGGACGAACCCTCCGGAAATGAGACGTAGGCGACACTCCGGAAATTCTTTCGGAGAACCCGTAACGCCCACGGCGTCCCCCGCCGATACGACCCATGAATGCAGGACCCAGAGATCTACCGGGGAATGGAGAAGACAGTGCGCACCACGTTTCCGACTTCCGTCACGGCGGCCGAGCTGACCGCCGCTGCGCAGGACTACAACCAGCGCGGGTGGACGGTCGCCGAAACGGCCAACGGTCTGAGCCTGATCACCGACGACGACCTGTCCGGCATCGAGGTCACCGGCGAACTGGCCGGCGAGGTCCGCCGCTTCCTGCGGGCGAACAACCTGTCGGGTGCGGTTATCGAGATCCCGGGCACGGAGCGTCGCGAGATCCACCTGGTCACGGGCGTCCGCAAGGCCGCGATGGCGCTCGAGGCGCTGCGCGAGGCCGGAGCGACCGTGTACACCGACGGCGCGGGCATCCCGCTGCCGCCCACCCACCTCTCGGCCGGTTCGGCCTGCTGGGGCGTCGCGCCCGGTGAAGCCCGCTGGGTTCCGCCGGTCGTCGCGATCGCCGCGGCCGTGCGCGCCGCCACCGCGTCGCGCCGCGCCAAGCTGACCATCGCCTGCTGAGCAACGCACCCCTGAGCGAGTTCACCTGCTGATCGCGGGCCGGGGCCGCGCTACCCGGCCTGTTTGCGACCGGTATCCGTCCCGGCGCTCCGGATCCCCACCCCGGAGCGCTGCCGGGTACCGGTCGTTCGGCGTCGCCGATATCAAGCGTTCTCTTTTCAGTTCCACTGCCGAACGCAAAGATGGGGTATGGCCCCGATCACGCAATCGCGCAATCTGCTGCGGACCTGCCCGCTCTGTGAGGCGGTCTGCGGCCTGGAAATCACCCTGGATCCCGACGACCACGTGAGCTCGGTCCGCGGCGACCGCAGCGATCCCTTCAGCAAGGGCTTCATCTGCCCCAAGGGAGCCAGCTTCGGTCATCTCGACGAGGACCCGGACCGGGTGACCGACCCGCTGGTTCGTGACCGCGCTACCGGCGCCTGGCGCACCGTGACCTGGGACGAAGCCTTCGATTACATCGCCGAGCGGTTCCCCGCCGTCGTGGCCGAGCACGGAACCCAGTCGGCAGCGGCCTACTTGGGCAATCCCAACGCGCACACCGTGGCGGGCGCGCTGTACGTACCGGCGCTGCTGCGCGCGCTGGGCACCAAGAACATCTACTCCGCCAGCACCGCCGATCAGATGCCCAAGCAGGTGGCCAGTGGGCTGATGTTCGGCGATCCGCTCACCGTGCCGGTGCCCGACCTCGACCGCACCGATTACCTGCTGATGCTGGGGGCCAATCCGCTGGAATCGAACGGTTCGCTGTGCACCGCACCGGATTTCCCGGGCAGACTGAAGGCGCTGCGTGGCAGAGGCGGCCGCTTCGTGGTGGTCGATCCGCGGGTCACCCGCACCGCGAAACTCGCCGACGAGCACCTGTTCATCCGGCCGGGCAGCGATGCGTACCTGCTGTTCGGCATCGTGCACACGCTCTTCGCCGAGCAATTGACCGATCTGCGCGTCGAGGTGACCGGCCTGGACGAATTGCGCACGGCCGCCGCCGCGTTCGACCCAGAGACGGTCGCGGCCCGCACCGGCGTACCGGCGTCCACGGTCGTGCGGCTCGCCCGTGAGCTCGCGGCGGCGCCGACCGCCGCGGTGTACGCCCGTATCGGCACGTGCACCGCCGAATTCGGCACCATCACGCAGTGGCTCGTGGACGCGATCAACGCGCTCACCGGCAACCTCGACTCCCCCGGCGGCGCGATGTTCGCCACCGCCGCGGCCGGCGGCATCCCCCGCACCAAGCCGTTCCGCCTCGGGCGCTGGACCAGTCGAGTCCGCGGGCTACCCGAGGCGATGGGCGAGCTGCCCGTCGCGACGCTCGCCGACGAGATCACCACCCCGGGCGAAGGGCAGATCCGTGCCCTGGTGACGGTCGCGGGCAATCCGGTGCTGTCCGCGCCGAGCGGCGCGCGCCTGGACGAGGCGTTCGCCCAGCTCGAGTTCATGGTGAGCGTGGACCGGTACGTGAACGAGACCACCAGGCACGCGGATGTGATCCTGCCTCCCCCGCGTCCGACGCAGTCCCCGCACTACGACTTCGCGCTGCTGCAATTCGCCGTACGCAACTACACGCGCTACTCGCGCCCGCTGGTGCCACTGGGTGACCGGCCTTCCGAACCCGCCGTCCTGGCTCGCCTAGCCGCCGCGGTGACCGGCAGGCCGCACGACGGCTCCGACGGGATCGATCCGCTCACCGCGGTGGACGAACTCGTCATCGCGGGGATGCTGCACAAGGCCGGTTTCCCCGAGCGGCGCGGCGATCTGATCGGTGCGAACAGCACCGAGCAGCGCATCGACCTGATGCTGCGCCTCGGGCCGTACGGCGAATGGAACGGCGGCACACTCGATCTGCAAGTGCTGTTGGACAACCCGCACGGTATCGACCTGGGTCCGTTGCAGCCGCGCCTGCCGGGCGCGCTGCGTACGGCGAGCGGGCGGGTGGACCTGGCCCCGCAGCCGCTGCTGGACGACGTGGCGCGGATGCGGGCGCGCCTGGCCGACGCCGCGCCGGAGATCGTGCTGATCGGGCGGCGGCAGCTACGGTCGAACAACAGCTGGATGCACAACATTCCGACGCTGGTGAGCGGATCGAATCGGTGCACGCTGCATATCAATCCGGCCGATGTGGAGCGGCTGGGGCTGGGTGACGAGGCGGTGGTGAAATCGGCCGCCGGAACGCTGACGGTCCCGCTGGAGCCGACCGAGGCCATCATGCCCGGGGTCGTCAGCCTGCCGCACGGATGGGGCCACGCCGACAGCGCGCAGTCCGTGGCCCGCACGCACGCGGGCGTCAATGCCAATGTGCTCACCGATGATTCGGTGGTCGACGCGCCCTCCGGCAACGCCGTGTTCAACGGCGTTCCGGTGACACTGACTCCGGCCTGACATCTCTCCAACCGATCCCGCAAATCCCGACCGGCCGGACATTATTCCGGCCGGTCGGCTTTTAGCCAACCGTCGGAAACACTTGCGCCGCAGCGGAATCAGGGGCATTCTCGACGGGGATTTCGACGTTTTGCCGCGTGGATCGCATCTAAAATGGACGCGATCTCGAGACGACCGCGGTTCAACGTCGAGCCTGGTGTAACCCGCATTCCGGCGACCGGAGGGGGCTGCGATGCCCGGTGGACACAGTGGCAGCGACGGAGAGCGTGAGCTGCAAGAACGGTACGGAACAGAAGACCGGGCACAGCGCTTCTACGACGATCAGGTGCTCGACCGGCTCAATCCGACGATGATAGATTTCATCGGCCGGATGGATATGGCGTTCATCGCCACAGCCGACGAACACGGCGAATGCGACTCGAGTTTCCGCGCTGGACAACCCGGTTTCCTCCATGTGATCGACGACCGCACGATCGCCTATCCGGAATACCGCGGCAACGGCGTCATGGCGAGTCTCGGCAATATCCTGGAGAATCCGCACGTCGGGATTCTGCTCATCGATTTCGTGCGCGACCTCATCGGACTGCACATCAACGGCTCGGCCCGCATCGTCTCCGACCCGGCACTTCGCACCACCGTGCCCGACCTGCCCGTCAACCACAAAGGCCGCGCCGCGGAGCAGTGGGTGGTGGTCGATGTGGAAGAGGCATACATCCACTGCCGCAAGCACATTCCACACCTGATCCCCGCCCCGCGCGAACAACGCGAGTGGGGCACCGACAACATTCGCGCCAAAGGCGGCGACTACTTCGGGGCGAAGGCGGAGAAAAGCGAGCTGGCCGACACGGTGATCAGCGGCTCCTGAAGGGCGTGGCGCGACGGATCACCGGCTGCGGCGAGGCGCGCCGGGCGCCGCCAGCGGTGGACCAGGCCCGTCAACCCCGCTGATGGTGCGCGAGCAGGCGGGTGAGCAGGCGGGTCAGATCGTGTCTGTCCTCGGCCGATAGCGGTCCGAGTAGGTCGTCTTGCACCTTCTCGAGCGCTTGATCCATGCGCCGCAGTTGCCCCTCGCCCGCCTCGGTGAGGGTCACGATATTGCGCCTTCGGTCGTCCGGGTCCGGCGTCCGCTCGACGAAACCCTGGCCGGCCAGCTCGTTGATCGCCGCCACCACGTCGCTGCGGTCCATGTTGCACCGGCGCCCGAGTTCGGCCTGGCTCGCCGCCCCGAACTCGTCCAGCGCGGCCAGAATGCGGTAGTGGTACCCACGCGCACCCACCTCGCCGAAGCTGTCGGACGCCAACCGATGGGCGTGCACGGCCAACTGGGTGACCAGCCAACTCGGCTTCGCGGCCAGGCGCGCGGGTGTCTGCTCCACAACAGCCACCATACATCGTTGGCACTGCCAATCAATTAGCCTGCCCGCGAGCGGCACATCATCGAGACTGCTGGGCAGGCCGTCCCACCGACTGCTCGTTCTGACCAGCTGAGCGCGATTCCTCGACTCGAACCCGTTTCGACTGATCAACGGGTTGAGCCTTTGGCCACCGCTCCGCGGATCTGCGAATCGCCAGCCGTCGGACGCCGTCAACGCGGCCGTACGTCCTGCGGGGTGACCCCGAATCGTGCCTTGAACGCGGAGCCGAAGGCGCTGAGGGAGCGGAAGCCGCTGGCGTAGGCGATTTCAGCGACGGTGCGGTTGGAGGGAGATTCGCGCAGGCGGCGGTGGGCGCGGTCGAGCCGCGCGCCGCGGATCAGCTCGCTCGGTGTCGTACCGGTGTGATGCAAGGCCAGTTGGACCTGGCGCAGTGACCAGCCGAGGCTTCGTGCGATCTCGATCGGAGTCAGATCGGGATCGTCGGCGTGCCGGAGCACGTGGTCGCGCACTGCGGTGTCCACCGTGGCCAGCACGTTCGGCATCGCGGCGCGGCGGCGCAGGCAGAGGCGGAGCAGATCGATGATCGTGTCACAGGCGGCGGCGAACTCGGGACCGTCGACAGTCGCACGCTGCCTTCCGAGCTCGCTGATCAGGCGTGCGACGACCGAGCCCAAACCCTCGCGCAGGTCGATCAGCGCAGGTCCCGCGCCGACTTCGAGCGGCAGAGCGCCCGCGGGGACGTTCATCACCCACCCGCGCGCAGCCAGGGGCTGGCCGAAGTCGATGGGGCGCGCCTTGGTGACGACCGCGCCGTGCCCCGGCAACACCTGGGCGGTGGCGTCGTCCTGACGGAGCCGCACTTCTCCGTCGGTCGGGATCGTCACCCGCAGACCCTCATCGCCGTCACGCCGGATATCCGCACGAGTTCTGGAATAGACGACGCTGTCCGACCAGAAGTCGATCAACTGATAGCCCGCGTATCGCTGCACGGCCATGGCGCCACGGAACGACGACGGACTGGCGAACCGGCACTGCAAGGTGCCCTGATTACGACCGACGTGCTCAGCCCAGAGGTCGGCCGACTCCCGGGGCAGGACCGCGCCGGTATCGACGCGCCCCACGAAATACGGCTCGGCGACCGACACCAGCAACCTCCCAGACCGACGTGCGCGTTTCCGTCAGACCCGTGCACGGATCAGGTCGAGCGCACAGCGGTCCACACCTAACGTGAGTCCCGATCGTACAGATCACAGACCAGGACACCGGCGTTTCACCGTATGCGGGAACATGCGACGCAGATCGGACCGCCCGCTCACTGCAAGGAATGAGCACAGTCATGGACCGCAGGCATATTCATCTACAGACTCGGCTGGGGCTGCTGCACGTCGTCCTGACCGGCAGCGGCGAGCCGATCGTGATGTGGCCGAGCCTTCTCATGGACGCCGCCCTCTGGGACGCCCAAGTGGACCATTTGGCCCGGGATTTCCTGACCATCGCGGTCGACCCGCCCGGGCACGGGCGGTCCAGCCGCCTCGAACGACCCTTCACCTTCAGCGAGTGCGCGGCGTGCGTCGTCGACATCCTCGATCAGCTGGAGCTACCGAGGACCCATTTCCTCGGGAACTCCTGGGGCGCCATGATCGGCGGCAGCTTCGCCGCCACATTCCCCGACCGCGTCGAATCCGCGATCCTGATGAACGGCACGGCGTCATCGGCCCCGCTCGCTCAGCGGGCGCAGTACCGGATGCTCCTGACGGCGGTCCGAATACTCGGCGGGATCCGCCCGCCGCTCACCGGATCGGTGGTCCGGGCATTTCTCGGTCCGACGACCGAACGCACGCGCCCGCAGGTCGTCCGACAGGTTCTCGACATCGCCCGCCGCAATGATCCGGCGTCGCTCGTGCACGCTGTCCGATCCGTGGTGACAGACCGCCCGGACCAGCGGGAGCTCTTCTCCTCGATCGCCTGCCCCACGCTGGTCATCGGAGGACGCGAAGACCGTACCTTCCCCGTGCCCGAACTCGAGGTCATGGCCGACGCCATCCCCGGCTCGCGGCTCGTGGTCCTCGATGGAGCCGCGCACCTCGCGGCCGCGGAGGTCCCCGACGAAGTGAATCGTCTGGTCGGCGCCTTCCTGGCCGACCACGCCGCGACGAGCGGATAGCTCAGCGGAGCTTGAAGATCACCAAGCGTTGGACGATGAAGTTGATGACGGTCGCGGTGCCCTGGGCGACGACGAAGGCAAGCGGCTGGCGCCACCACTCGCCCGGCAGGGTGAAGTAGAGCAGGTTGTTGATGCCCACCTGCACCGCGAAGGTGAGGGCGTAGAGCGCGACGACCGCCAGGAAGCGGGTGCGGCTGGGCGGAGCCTGGAAGGTCCAGCGGCGGTTGATCAGGTAAGCCGTTGTGGTGCCCGCCACGAAGCTGATCGACTTGGCGACGCCGACCGGGAGACCGACCAGGTTCAGCAGCAGGCTGTAGAGCCCGTAGTCGACGACGGCCGAGAACCCGCCGGTGAGGGTGAACCGGATGATCTGTGTCTTGAGGTCGACCTCGGTGCCGCCGGGCTCGTCGACCAGGGGCAACTCGGCCGGAAGCGGCAGTTGGGGTTCGGCTTGCACGCCGACGAGCGTAGCGCCGCACCGGGTGGGGCACTCATTTCGGTTCTAAACCGACGTGTTCGTCACTACCCATGGGTAGAGCGACCGCGTCCCCATCTGCCGTCATACCTGTAGCCTCTATGCCGATGTCCACGAAAGCTCCGACCGCCACCAAGACAACCGGGAACGACAAAGGCGCCGGCGTCGCGAACGACGGCCCGGCCGCGGGCACCGCGTTCACTCTTCCGACGCGCACCCGCACGTTGACCGGGTGGGGTCGCACCGCACCCACCTCCTCCGAAGTGCTCTCGACCAGCGATCCCGAACTGATCGCCAAGGCAGTCGCCATGGTCGCCGAGGACAACGACAGCAAGCCCGCCCACCTGCGGCGCGGCGTGATCGCGCGCGGCCTCGGCCGCTCCTACGGCGACCACGCGCAGAACGCGGGCGGTCTGGTCGTCGACATGACGGCGCTGAACAACATCCACCGGATCGACCGCGACACCCGCATCGTGGACGTGGACGGCGGCGTCAGCCTGGACCAGCTCATGAAGGCCGCGCTGCCGTTCGGCCTCTGGGTCCCGGTGCTCCCGGGCACCCGCCAGGTGACCATCGGCGGCGCGATCGCCTCCGACATCCACGGCAAGAACCACCACAGCGAGGGCAGCTTCGGCAATCACGTGCGCTCGATCGATCTGCTCACCGCCGACGGGCAGGTGCAGCACATCACGCCGAAGCGCAACGCCAAGCTGTTCTGGGCGACCGTCGGCGGCAACGGGCTCACCGGCATCATCCTGCGCGCCACCATCGAGATGGTGCCGACGGAGACGGCCTACTTCCTCAACGACGGCGTGAAGACCACGACCCTCGACGAGACCATCGCCGCGCACAGCGACGGCAGCGAGGCCAACTACACCTACTCGAGCGCCTGGTTCGACGTGATCAGCCCGCTGCCCAAGCTGGGCCGCGCCACCATCACCCGGGGCAGGCTGGCGAAGCTCGACGAGCTGCCCAAGCGGCTGCGCAGCAAGCCGCTGAAGTTCGACGCGCCGCAGCTGATGACCGTCCCGGACATCTTCCCGAACTGGACGATGAACAAGCTGACGCTGATGTCCATCGGCGAGGCCTACTACCGGATGGGCGGCAACTACACCGGCAAGGTGCAGAACCTGACGCAGTTCTACCACCCGCTGGACATGATCGCGGAGTGGAACCGCGGCTACGGCTCCAACGGCTTCCTCCAGTACCAGTTCGTGGTGCCGACCGAGGCGGTCGAGGAGTTCAAGCGGATCATCGTCGACATCCAGGCCTCCGGGCACTACTCGGCGCTGAACGTGTTCAAGCTGTTCGGCCCGGGCAACCAGGCTCCGCTGAGCTTCCCGATGCCGGGCTGGAACATCTGCGTCGACTTCCCGATCAAGCCCGGTCTCAACGAGCTGGTCGGCGAACTGGACCGGCGCGTGCTGGAGTTCGGCGGGCGGCTGTACACCGCGAAGGACTCGCGGACCACCGCCGAGACCTTCCACAAGATGTATCCCCGGATCGACGAGTGGATCAAGGTCCGCCGTAGCGTCGACCCCACAGGCGTTTTCATGTCCGATATGGCGAGAAGGCTGGAGCTGCAGTGATCAATGCCGTTGGTAACCCGCAGTCGATTCTGCTGCTGGGTGGCACGTCGGAGATCGGCTTGGCAATCTGCGCGGAGTACCTGAAGAAGGGGCCCGCGCGCATCACCCTCGCGGCGCTGCCCGGTGATCCGCTGCGCGAGGGCGCGGTCGCTCAGATGAAGGCCGCGGGCGCGAGCCAGGTCGACGTCATCGACTTCGACGCGCTCGACACCGATGGGCACGCCAAGGTGATCGACGCCGCCTGGGACGCGGGCGACGTGGACGTCGCGATCGTCGCCTTCGCCCTCGACGGCGATCCCGAAGAGCTGTGGCAGAACCAGGCCAAGGCCGTGCGAGTCGCCCAGATCAACTACACCGCCGCGGTCTCCGTCGGCGTGCTGGTCGGCGAGAAGATGAAGGCGCAGGGCTTCGGCCGGATCATCGCGATGTCCTCCGTCGCCGGTGAGCGGGTGCGCCGCTCGAACTTCGTCTACGGATCGACCAAGGCCGGTCTGGACGGCTTCTACCTCGGGCTCGGCGAAGCGCTGCGGCCGCACGGCCCGCGCGTACTGGTGATCCGGCCCGGCATGGTGCGGACCCAGTTCTCCGCGCACGTCAAAGAGGCTCCGCTCACCGTCGACAAGGAAGACGTCGCGGCGCTGGCGGTCGCGGCATCGCAGCGCGGGAAGGAACTGGTCTGGGCGCCGGGAACCTTCCGCTACGTGATGATGGTGCTGCGGCACATCCCGCGCTCGATCTTCCGCAGACTGCCGATCTGATCGGCGACCGAGTTCGGACATCGTGCCCGCGTGATCAGTGATCGCGCGGGCACCTATCGTCTGACGGAGTGACCCTGTGAACCCGGAGGCGCCATGCGAGTAATCCAGTGCGACGAGCGCGGAGCGGTCCGTTGAGCACGGTGACCGCGGCGGACGAAGCGCCGCCGCGTCCCGTCGATCCGGCCCCCGCGCCGGGGCGCGGGTCACTCGTGGCGCGGCAGATCGCCTCCGGCGTCGGCGAGGCCGCGCTCGCCGCGGTGGTCGCCGCCGTGGTGGCCGTCGTCGGGCTCGTCGCGTTCTCACTGGTGCAGTGGCCCGCGTTCAACTCCTCCAACGTGACGCGGGCGCTGACCACGGTCGGGCAGGTAGGCGCTGCGGTCGTGCTCGCGGTCGCGATCGCGCTGCTGCGGCTGCGCAAGTGGCCCCGGATCGCGAAACTGCTGTCCTGGGTGGGTCTTTCGACGTTCGTCACGTTCACGCTCGGCATGCCGCTGGCGGCGACGAAGCTGTATCTGTTCGGCGTCTCGGTGGATCAGGAGTTCCGCACCGAGTTCCTCACCCGGCTCACCGATTCCGCCGCGCTGCGCGACATGACGTACGCGGATCTGCCGTCGTTCTACCCCGCGGGCTGGTTCTGGATCGGCGGGCGGGTGGCGAATCTGCTCGGGATGGACGGCTGGGAAGTATTCAAGCCGTACGCGATCACGTTCCTCGCCGTGGCCGCGGTGGTCGCGCTGGTGTTGTGGTCGAAGCTGATCCGCGCGGACTGGGCGGTAGGCGTCGCGGCGGCGAGCACGGCGGTGACCCTGGCCTACGCCGCGCCCGAGGCCTACAGCGCCGTCATCGTGCTGCTGCTGCCGCCCGCGCTGGTGCTCGCCTGGGGGGCGCTGTATCGCCCGCTGGATGACCTGCGATCGACGGAGGAGCATCGCACGGCCGGTGGCTGGGGCGCGGTCGTCGGCACCGGGCTGTTCCTCGGCTGGGCGGCCACGTTCTACACGCTCTACTTCCTCGCGGCGGCCTTCGCGGTGGCCCTGATGGGTCTGGTGGCGGCTTTCCTCGCGGTGCGTGCGCAGCGCGCCGACCGTCCGCGCCACGCCCGCGCGGCGACCGGGCCGACCCGTCCCGCGTGGCGCGCGGCGGCCCCGCCGCTGGTGCGGCTCGTGGTGATCGCGGTGATCGCCGGACTGGTCGCGCTCGTCGTGTGGGCGCCGTACCTGGCGAAGGCGCTGCGCAGCGCGACGGCGAGCTCCGGGACCGCCCAGCACTATCTGCCGGAAGCGGGAGCGGAACTCCCGTTGCCGATGTTCCAGTTCTCCCTGCTCGGGGCGTTGTGTCTGATCGGCATCATCTGGCTGGTGTTGCGCGGCGCGTCGTCGCGACGAGCGCAGGCGCTGGGCATCGGGGTGGCGGCGATCTATCTGTGGGCGCTGCTGTCCATGGCCGCGACCGCGGCGGGCACCACGTTGCTGTCGTTCCGTCTGGAGCCGGTGCTGTTGGTGCTGCTGTCGGTCGCGGGCGCGTTCGGGTTCGTGGAGGGCGCGCGGGCGATCTACCAGGCGTTGAACGAGCCCGCCCGGTTCCGGCTGGTGGCGATCGTCGTCGCGACGATCGGCGCGTTGGCGTTCGCCCAAGACATCCCGCACGTGCTGACTCCGGAGATCACGACTGCCTACACAGACACCGACGGAGACGGAAAGCGAGCCGATCAACGGCCTGTGTCGGCCGTGTCTTTCTATGACGAAGTGGATGCGGCGCTCACCGCGCAGACCGGCCGCCCCCGCTCGGACACGGTGGTACTCACCGCCGACACCAGCTTCCTTTCCTTCTATCCCTACTTCGGCTTCCAGGCGCTCACCTCCCACTACGCCAACCCGCTCGCCGACTTCGCGGGCCGGGCGGCGACCATCGAGCGCTGGAGCAAGCTGAAGACGCCGCAGGAGTTGCTCGACGCGCTGGCGGCCAGCCCGTGGCGTGCGCCCGACGCGTTTCTGTTCCGGCGCAGCGGCGAGACCTACACGCTGCGGCTGGCCAAGGACGTCTACCCGAACGACCCGAACGTCGCGCGCTATTCGGTGAGCTTCCCCAAGGAACTGTTCGCCGACCCGCGTTTCACCACCACGGACATCGGACCGTTCACGCTGGTCACCGTCCACCGCTGAAATCGCGGCGGTTGAACTCGCGGGCAGTGGATACCCCTCTCGTTTGTCGTTCCACGCACAGCGTGGTTGCGACGGAGCGCGCTGGCGAGGAGTGATGCGCAGGTGACACAGGCACAAGACGTCGAGACCGACCTACCGGCGCAATCGGCGACGGTCGCGATCGCGACGAAAGAGGCGACGGCGACCGGAGTGCTCACCACTCCCGCGCGTACCCGGCGGATGCCCCGACTTCCACTCGCCGATCTGCTCGTATGCGCCGTTTACCTGGCGCTGGCCGCGACGGTGCTGTCGGGCCAGTGGCGCGATACCGACAACGGATACCTGATCAAGAGCGGTCAGGACCAGACGATGTGGGAGTGGTTCTTCGCCGTCACCGCGCACTCGGTGGCCGCCCTGCACAACCCGCTCGGCACCGATCTGCAGAATTTCCCGGCCGGGGTGAACATGATGGCCAACACGGCCATGTTCGGTGTCGGCGTGCCGCTGACACCGGTCACCTTGCTTTTCGGGCCGACCGTCACGTTCGTACTCGTGCTCACCCTCGGTCTGGCCGGAACGGCGTTCGCCTGGTATCGCCTGTTCGTCCGCGAACTCGTCCGGTCCCGGGTCGCGGCGGTGATCGGTGGACTGTTCTGCGGATTCGCGCCCGGAATGATCTCGCACGCCAACGCGCACCCGAATTTCGTCGTACTGCTGCTGCTTCCGATCATCGCGGGCCTGCTGATCCGGATGGCGCGGCGAGCGGCCGCGGCGGAACGGGAACGGCCGGGCGGGCGGGTACGTGATGCCGCCGTTCTCGGACTTCTGGTCGCGGCGCAGATCGCGCTGGGCGAGGAACCGCTGTTGATCTTCGCCCTCGCGTTCGGCCTGTTCGGGATCGTGTATCACGCGCATGCTCCGCGCACCGCGCTGCGCGTGGCGCGAGTGGTCGCGCCGACTTTCGCGCTGGCCACGGTGATCACGTCGGCACTCGCCGAGATTCCGCTGT
Organism: Nocardia sp. NPDC004718; assembly: GCF_053601535.1. NCBI lineage: Bacteria > Bacillati > Actinomycetota > Actinomycetes > Mycobacteriales > Nocardiaceae > Nocardia > Nocardia sp. NPDC004718. The sequence goes on along the minus strand of NZ_JBSGCA010000015.1, from coordinate 6,238 downwards.
GGTGGCAATTCTTCGGCCCGCAGAGCTATCGATCGATCGACCACGGCCCGATGGGCAACGACCTCGAAGCGCTGGTGCAGTTCCCGTCCGAATCGCTGGGCGGCGTGTTCGCGCCCGGCGCGAACGTGGCGATCAACCCGACCGAGCAGAACGCGTACTTCGGCTGGCCGCTGCTGCTGTTGGTCGTGTTCACGGTGGGAATGCTGTGGCGCGACCGCGTGGTGCGGGCCGCGGGCGTGGTGATCGCGGTCTTCGGCCTGCTGTCGCTGGGCGCGGTCGCCACGATCGGTAAACAGCCGACCGGCATCGATCTGCCGTGGCGCTGGGCCGAACATGTTCCGCTGTTGAACACCGTGCTGGAGAGCAGGATGAGCATGGCCGCGATCCCGGCCATCGCGGTGGTGCTCGCGCTGGCCAGCGACCGCGCGGTGGGCACATGGACGCAATCGGCGGTGGACTGGAAGCCGCTGGCCTGGTTCGCGGCGCTCACCGGTGCGCTGCTGCCGCTGATCCCGACCATCCTGCCGGTGGTCGAGCGACCGCCGACACCGGACTTCTTCGCCGACGGCGCCGTCCGCCGCTACGTCGGCGACGGATCGGTGGTCCTGGTTCCGCCGCCCCGGCCACCCGACGCACGGGCGCTGCGTTGGCAGGCCGACGCCGGTTTCACCTTCCCGCTGGCGGGCGGCTACTTCGTCGGCCCGACCGGTACCAGCAAGAAAGGCATCTACGGTCCCGAGGCCCGTCCGACCACCGCTCTGCTGGTCCAGGCGCAGGACACCGGAGTGGTGCCGCCGATCGACGCGGGCGTGCGTACCCGTGCGCTGGAGGATCTGCGGTTCTGGCAAGCCGACGTCTTGGTGCTGCCCGCCACGAAGAACGGCGAGGTGTTGCGGGAGACCGTGACCCAGCTGCTCGGATTCACGCCGACGCGGGTCGAGGACGTCTGGCTGTGGGACGTTCATACGCTGCGCGCGTCGGGGGCAGTCGGCATCACACCGGGCGGTAGCTAGCATCAACCACCGTGCGACCGGACCGATCTTCTCCAGCGTTCACCCGTATCCGCTTGATCGCCCTCCTCTCGGGGCTGCTCGGATTCCTGCTGGCCTTGCTGACCCCGCTGCTGCCGGTGCGGCAGGATCGGGCGAGCCTGGACTGGCCCGAGTCCGGCGCCGGGAGCGTGGCGGCGCCGCTGGTGTCCTACGAGCCGCTGCGGTTCAGTGCGACGCTGCCGTGCTCGCTGACAGGCGAGCTGGGATCGGGCGGCACACTGCTGTCCACCGCCCCCGTGGCATCCGGGCGGGCGGCGACCAAGGGCCTGGTGGTCTCGGTCGCCGACGGCACCCTCTCGGTAGTGCAACGCGACATCCCGCTGTTGTCCGCGCCGCTGGCCGAGGTCGGGTCCTGCGCGATGCTCCGCGTGGAGTCGACCGCCGCCGCGACGACCGCTGAACTCACCGGCGTCACCCGGCAGGACGGCACGCCGTTCCGGTCCACGGTCGGCCGGGACATCCGGCCGCAGCTGGTGGGCGTGTTCACCGATCTGAAGGCCGATCGGCTCGCCGGAGCGCAGGTGCACGCGGACATCGACTCGCGTTTCTCCTCCACGCCGACGCCGCTGAAGCTGGCCGCCATGATCGCCGCCGCCGTGTTCACGCTGATCGCACTCGTCGCACTGCATCTGCTGGACACCGCCGACGGGCGCCGACCGCGCCGGTTCCTGCCCGCGCACTGGTGGCGGGTCACCCCCGCGGACGGCGTCGTGCTGGGCACGCTGGCGCTGTGGCACGTCATCGGGGCGAACACCTCCGACGACGGCTACATCCTGAACATGGCGCGCGTCTCCGGGCACGCGGGCTACATGGCGAACTACTACCGGTGGTTCGCGGTCCCAGAGGCCCCGTTCGGGTGGTCGTACGAGGTGCTGGCGTGGATGTCGCGGATCTCCGACGCCAGCCTCTGGATGCGACTGCCCACGCTGCTGGCGGGCGTGATCTGCTGGCTGGTGATCAGCCGCGAGGTGCTGCCGCGGCTGGGCGCGCGGGTGCGCAGCAACAAAGTGGCGCTGTGGACGGCGGGCCTGGTCTTCCTCGCGTTCTGGCTGCCCTACGACAACGGCCTGCGCCCCGAACCGCTGATCGCGGCGGGCGCGCTGCTCACCTGGTGCTCGATCGAGCGCGCCATCGCGACCGGACGGCTGCTGCCCGCCGCGGTGGCCGTCCTGATCGCCGCGTTCTCCCTCGCGGCGGGCCCCACCGGACTGATCTGCATCGCGGCGCTGATCGCCGGTTCACGGCCGGTGCTGCTGATCATCATCAAGCGCGCTCGCGGCGCCGTCCCGGCCCGGACCGGGCCCGACGCCGACGCGGCCGCCGCCGGTTCCGCCGAAGCCGCGGCCGCGGTGAACGCCCCCGCGAAGGTGCGCGAGCCGTCCCGGGCGGGCGCGGTGTTCCGGTTCGCCGCGCTGGTCGCCCCCGGCCTCGCCGCGGGCACGCTGGTGCTGGTGGTGATCTTCGCCGACCAGACCTTGGCGACGGTGCTGGAAGCCACCCGGGTGCGCACGATCGTCGGCCCGAACGTCGCGTGGTTCGACGAGCGCACCCGCTGGGACTCGTTGCTCATGCTCTCGCCGGACGGTTCGCTGGCGCGGCGGTTCGGCGTGCTGGTGATGCTGCTGTGCCTGCTCGTGTGCGTGCTGCAAGTACTGCGCAAGGGCCGGATTCCGGGCACCTCGCGCGGCCCCTCGGTGCGCATTCTCGGCATCGTGTTCGCATCGCTGTTCCTGATGATGTTCACCCCCACCAAGTGGACGCACCACTTCGGCGTGTACGCCGGACTGGCCGGATCGCTGGCCGCGCTCGCGGCGGTCGCGGTGGGCACCACCGGTATTCGCTCGCCGCGCAACCGCGCGTTGTTCGCCGCCGCCGTGCTCTTCCTGCTCGCCGTGACCTTCACCGGCTCGAACGGGTGGTGGTACGTGTCCAGCTACGGTGTCCCGTGGTGGGACAAGGCACCGTTGATCGCGGGCAAGGGGCTGTCCACGTTGTTCCTCGGGCTCAGTGTCCTCGCGCTGCTGGTCGCGATATGGCAGCACTATCGCGAGCCGTACCGGCGTGCGAGGGCCGGAGCGCCAAGGCGATTCGACCGGTGGGCCTCCGCGCCGCTGACCGTGGCCGCCGCGCTGCTGGTGATCTTCGAGGTCGCCTCGCTCGCCAAGGCCGCGGCCACGCAGTACCCCGCGTACTCGATCACCAAGTCGAACGTGCAATCGGTCGGCGGGGATTCGTGCGCGCTGGCGAACGAAGTGCTCGTCGAGACCGACACCGCCGATTCGCTGCTGCGACCCTTCACCGGATCGCCCGCGGACGGCTTGGCCGCGCAGAACAAAGGATTCACCCCGAACGGGGTGGCGCGTGACCTCACCGCGGACGCGGAGGAGACGGTCACCGGCGGCGCGAACTCCGTGGACAAGGATTCGGAGAACAAGACCACCAACACCACCGGCGCGGGCACCGGCGGCGGCACCACCGAGCAGGCGGGCATCAACGGCAGCACCGTCGCGCTGCCGTTCGGTCTCGACCCGGCGAGAACCCCGGTGCTGGGTAGCTACCAGGAGGGCGAGCAACAGCAGGCGAAGCTGACCACCCAGTGGTACCGGCTCGACCTGACCGACAGCATGCGCAACGACCCCGCCTACCAGGTGCTCGCGATCACCGCCGCGGGCCGGATCCGCTCGGTGGACGCCGACGGTGTGCTCACCTACGGACAGGAACTCCACCTGGAGTACGGCGTGCGTGGCGCGGACGGCGAGGTGCGCACGCTCGGCTCGATCGATCCGCTGGACATCGGCCCCGCGCCGTCCTGGCGCAACCTGCGGGTGCCGCTGGACCGGCTGCCGGCGGAAGTGAACGCGGTGCGGCTGGTCGCGATCGACAACGACATCACGCCCAAGCAGTGGCTGGCCGTCACCCCGCCCCGGCTGCCCAAGCTGGCCACGCTGAATTCCGTGGTCGGATCGCAGGCTCCCGTGCTACTCGACTGGCACGTCGGCCTCGCCTTCCCGTGCCAGCGGCCGTTCGACCACAAGGACGGCGTGGGCGAGATCCCGCAGTGGCGCATTCTGCCCGACCGGGTCGGCTCCGACGCCTCGAACGCCTGGCAAGACGACATCGGCGGCGGCCCACTCGGCTGGACCGGGCTGCTGCTGAAATCCCAAACCGTCCCCGCATACCTCGACCGCGACTGGGCCCGCGACTGGGGCTCGCTCGAACGCTTCACCCCCTACGACCCCACCGCCATTCCTGCCCCCATCACCACCACAATCGGAACCCGAACCGGCCTCTCCACCGACGACCCCATCCGCATCCGCTGACTCCGCGAGTGGCACATGGTGGAGCGGCTTCTCGCGATTCGCCGCAGCCGTGTGCCACTCGTGGAGGGTGTCACGGGGTGAGGACGAGGCGGCCGCGTAGGCCGCCGAGCGATAGGCGGGATTGGGCTTCTCGGGCGGCGGTGAGGGGGTGGGTCGCCGCTACGCGGAGGGTCAGTTTGCCCGCGTCTACTCGGGTTACGAGGTAGTCGAGCCGGGTGCGATCGGCGCGGACCAGGACTGTGTGGACCTTGGTGCCGCGCAACGGGATCGGGGTGTTCGGAACGCTGATCGACGCGAATCGTCCGCCGCCGCGCACCGCGGCGAGCGTCGCAGGGCCGAGGGCGGCCGCGTCCAGGGCGGCGTCGACGCCGCCGGGGACGATGGCGCGGACGGCATCCGGCAAGGATGCCTGGCGCGGAACGAAATCGGTGGCGCCCAGGGCGCGCACCGCGTCCTCGTCGGCGGGTGCGGCCACGGCGATCACCCGGATGCCCTGCGCCGCCGCGAGTTCGACCGCGAAGCCGCCGACAGCCCCCGCCGCGCCGGTGACCAGCAGCGTGTCGGTGGACGCGAGATCCAGCGCGTCGAGAGCCTGCAACGCGGTGAGACCGTTGAGCGGGAGGGTCGCCGCTTGCACCGGCGACACGGAAACCGGAGCGGGCGCGACATTCCCGACCTCCAGCACCACATAGTCGGCCTGTGCACCGAGCGAGACGTCGAGCCGGTCGCTGATGCCGATCACCGCTTGCCCGACGGTGAACTCCGTGACGCCCGCGCCGAGCGCGTCGACCGTGCCCGCGACATCCCAGCCGACGCCCCACTGATCGCGCGGCGCGGCGAACGGTGTGCCGCCCACGCCCGCCCGCACCATCAGATCCACGGGGTTCACCGTCGCCGCCGCGACCGCGATGCGAACCGTACCCGGACCGGGCTGCGGGGTCGGCACTTCCACGATCTCCACCACGGCTTCCGGTCCCGGCCGGCGGACTACCACTGCACGCATGCTGTTCCTTCCTCTGTGCTGCCGACCAATCTAGGAACGTTTACTATCCAATGGGTAGTAGTTACCCGAAAGTGCGTAAGAGGCAGCGAGGTGCTCCCGATGGCGACGAAGACCGCGGCGCAGCGCCGTGAACTGGCCAAACAGCGGTACGACGCGTACGTCGCCGAGTGCCCGACCCGGCAACTCCTGGACCGGATCAGCGACAAATGGGTGAGCCTCGTCTTGGCAGCCCTCGCCGACGGGCCGTTGCGCTACGGCGAACTGAACCGGATCATCGCGGGCGTGAGTCCCAAGATGCTCACGCAGACGCTGCGCGGACTGGAACGCGACGGCCTGGTGGAGCGGCGGATCACCGCGGAGGTCCCGGTCCGCGTCGACTACGAACTCACCCCGCTCGGCCGCAGTCTTCAGCCGGTCATGAGCGCGGTCAAAGCATGGGCGGAGACACGCATGGACGACGTGATCGCCGCGCGGGCGCGCTACGACCGCACCGTCCAATAAACCGGTTGTCCGGTCTGAAAAATGTGCTCCCACCTGTGGCTATGCATCGCAGGACGAATCGGGCCGCCGGCCTTAATCTGAATGCCATGACAACGGCATTCGATGAAATGGATCTGCGCGATCTTGTCGGACTGCTCAACGAAGAGGAACAACGGGAGCTGCGGCCTGCGGTGCTGCGCGTGCTCGGCCGCCTCCCTTCGCAAGAGGTGCTCCGGCGCGAGCTCGGCCTTCGGCTGAAGGTCTGAGCGCCCGGTAACGCACCGGCGACATACGGCAGGGGGGGGGGGGCGCGGGGGGCCGAGCGGGGGGCCCGCCGGGGGTTGGGGGGTCCCACCGGGGGCCTCCGCGGAAAGAACCAGCTG